>JBGQFW010000098.1:0-15261 GCA_041497115.1 Methylomirabilia bacterium | reverse complement strand
GTGACGCGCCTCGATCCCCCAATCCCCCAACGCTCGGCGCGCCCCGGCGGAGCCGTGACGCGCCTCGATCCCCCAATCCCCCGCACGTTCGCGGCACCCCGGCGGAGCCGTGGCGCCGCTCGATATTCGCTCGGTGCGCGGCGCACCTCAACTTAGTCAATCCGCGGGCCGTGGTCAATGCGGCGTAGAATCGGGGTTCGTCAGGAGGGTGGGGATGACGACGATCGGGTTGCTGCATCCGGGCGAGATGGGCGCCGCCGTCGGC
Organism: Methylomirabilia bacterium; assembly: GCA_041497115.1. GTDB lineage: Bacteria > Methylomirabilota > Methylomirabilia > Rokubacteriales > CSP1-6 > AR5. The sequence continues at coordinate 14,996 of JBGQFW010000098.1, read as the reverse complement.
GCTGCCGCGCGCGCCGGGGGCGCCCGCGTGCTATGGGCCTCCGAGGGGCGCGGCACCGACACGTGGGCGCGCGCCGCCGCCGCCGAGCTGGAGGACGCCGGCACGCTGGCGGCGGTGGTCGGCGCCAGCGACGTCGTGCTCTCGGTGTGCCCGCCCCACGCCGCGCGCGACGTGGCCGCCGCCGTCGCCGCCGCCGGCTTCCGCGGCCTTTACGTGGACGGCAACGCGGTCGCGCCGGCGACGTCGCGGGCGATCGCCGCCATCGTCGAGCGCGCCGGCGCCACGTTCGTGGACGGCGGCATCGTGGGGCCGGCGCCGCAGAAGCCCGGCACCACGCGCCTCTACCTCTCCGGCGCCGCCGCCGCGCGGGTCGTGCCGCTCTTCGCGGCGGGGCCGCTGGAGGCGATCGTCGTGCCGGGCGATCTCACCTCCGCCTCCGCTGTGAAGATGGCGTACGCCGCCTGGACCAAGGGGCAGCAGGCGCTGCTCATGGCCGTGCGGGCGCTGGCGGTGGCCGAGGGAGTGGACGAGACGCTGCTGGCCGAGTGGCAGCGCTCGCAGCCCGACCTGCCCAAGCGCTCCGACAACGCCGCCCGCGGCAGCGCGCGCAAGGCGTGGCGCTGGATCGGCGAGATGGACGAGATCGCGGCGGCGTTCGCCGCCGTCGGCCTGCCCGACGGCTTCCATCGCGCGGCCGGCGAGGTCTACCGGCGCATGGCGCCCTACAAGGACGCCGGCGTGCCGCCGACGATCGACGACGTGGCCAAGACGCTGCTCAAGGAGCGGCGTCCATGAGCGTGACGACGCAACGCCCGATCGTCGGCCCGGAGGTCTGGCGCGGCGCGGACCTCGCGCGCTCCACCGACTGGATCCGCGCGATCACGCCGGCCGAGCAGGACGAGGTGGACGCCGCGCTGCGCGCCGTCGTCAAGCGCGGCCTCGGCTGGCGCGAGATGACGCGCGACGATTTTCCGATCCCGCGCCTTGCGCGCGCGCTGGCCGAGGTCGCGCGCCAGCTGGAGGACGGCCGAGGGCTGGTGCTGCTGCGCCGGATCCCGGTCGAGCGCTACACCGAGGACGAGCTGCGGATCCTCTACTGGGGGCTCGGGCTGCACCTCGGCACACCGCGCTATCAGAACGGCACCGGCGAGCTGATCGGCGACGTGCGCGACGAGAACCGCCTGTACGGCGCCGTGCGCGAGGTCAACCCGATGCAGGCGGGCGAGCCGCGCACGTCGCGCAACAAGGCGCGCTCGGCGGGGCCGCTGCGCTTCCACACGGACCGGGTGGACGTCGTCACGCTGCTCTGCGTGCGGCCGGCCGCCCGGGGCGGCCTCAGCAAGGTCGTCTCGGCGCCGGCGGTGCACAACGCGATCCTCGAGCGGCGCCCCGACCTGCACGCGCTGCTCTGCGCGCCGTACTACCACGTGCGCGAGGGCGAGGCCGGCGGCAAGCAGCAGTTCTACGCGATGCCGGTCTTCGGCCTGCGCGACGGCAAGTTCACCAGCCAGTACTCGCGCACGTTCGTCGAGAACGCCCAGGGCGTTCCCGGCGTGCCGCCCATCACCGACGCGCAGAACGCCGCGCTCGATCTGTGGGCGGAGACGTGCGAGGCGCTGTGCTACTCGATGGACATGCAGCCGGGTGACGTCCAGCTGCTCAACAACCACGTCGTCTATCACGCCCGCGCGACGTACGAGGACGATCCGCCGCCCGGCCGCGACCGCTTCCTCATGCGCCTCTGGCTGTCGATGCCCAACAGCCGGCCGCTGCCTTCGGGGTTCGAGGCGCTGTGGGGCAGCATCGAGCCGGGCGCGCCGCGCGGCGGCATCGCGCAGGCGGCGGGAGGCACGACATGACTCGCAAGCGGGTGGGCATCCTGATCTTTCCCGACGTCGAGGTGCTCGACTTCTGCGGACCGTTCGAGGTCTTCTCGGTCACGCGACTGAACGAGCAGGCGCGCCGCGAGGAGCCCTCGCCGTTCGAGGTGCTGCTGGTGGCCGAGCAGGCGGGGATGCTCACGACCACGGGCGGCATGCAGGTCACGCCGCACGTGACGATCGACGCCTGCCCGAAGCTGGACGTCCTCGTCGTGCCGGGCGGGTGGGGCACGCGCGCGGAGATCAAGAACGCGCGGCTACTGGGGTGGATCACCGGGCGCGCAAAGGAGGTCGAGACGCTGACCTCCGTCTGCACGGGCTCGATGCTGCTGGGTCAGGCCGGCCTGCTCGACGGCCGCCACGCCACCACGCACTGGCGGTCGTTGCAATGGATGCGCGACTCGTTCCCGGCGGTGACCGTCGAGGAGAAGCTGCACGTGGTGGAGGACGGCAACGTGCTGACCTCGGCCGGCATCTCCGCCGGCATCGACATGGCGCTGCGGGTCGTCGCGCGCTACTTCGGTGAGGCCGTCGCGCGGAACACCGCGCGCAACATGGAGTACCGCTACACGGACGACAACAGCCGGAGGGTGTGAGCGGGTTTCACCTCCAAGCCTGCTGTTCGGCGGCTCACGGAATCAGAGCCAGTTCTCAGTCGCGAGCCCCACGACACGTGCGAAATGCCGAGTATTGTTCGTGACGAACGTGCGCCGCAAGGATAGCGCATGAGCCGCCATGAGGGTGTCCAACGTCCCGATCGGCTCGCCGCGCCGGGCCAGAGCGCTTGCCACTGTGGCGAACCGACCGGCAGCGGACTGATCGAAGGACATAACCGCGATGGTCTCCACGAACGTGCTGATCAGGCGGTGAAGTTTCCTCGATTGGCGGGCTTCAGCGCCGTAGCGCAGCTCCGCGAGGGTGATCGAGCTGATGCAGAGATCCGAGGGGCGGTGTTCCAGCAGACGGGCCGCGACCCGGCCTTGGCCACGCAGGGCAAAGCTCACCGTGTCCGTATCGAGCATGTACTGTGGCATCAGGCAAACGGATCACGCAGGTCTCGGACACGCTGCTGCTTCGGGCGGGGGATCTTCCCAGGCCAAGCACCCAGGCAAGCGCGGAACTTGTCCGACCACTCATCGGCTGCCTCCAGAACGACACGACGGCCTTCACGGCGCACCAAGACCTCGCCCTGGGTGGTGAACCGGCACTCCTTTGGCAGCCGGACCGCCTGACTGCCGCCGTTCTGGAAGAGCTTCGCACGAGCAGTTTTCACAGGATGAGTCTAGACGCGTGTCTATACATGGTCAAGTTGCCGATGCCGGTGCTGGTCCGCCCAACGCTCGAGATCAGCGGCCGCGAAGCAGCGGGGCGCAAGCCCGCTGTGAAGCGGTCCGCTGCATCGTGTTGTTGGGCGTCAATCTCCATGGTGGCAAAAGCTAACCTTTGTTTACTTCGCCGGAACCCGTAGGGTCGCAAGATCGGTCCCGACAATCGTCGTTCCGGTGAACCCGCCGGCTTCGACCGCTTTGCGGTAATCCGCTTCCGTCAACGGACCGCCCGGGACGTTCCAGCGGTTGTGGCGCACCGCTCCGATCGACGGGGCAAGATGTGTGAGCATGAGGTACTTCGCTCCCGCCCGCTTTGCCATAGCGCCAAGATCGGTAGTCCCGCTCTGGCGATAAAAAGCAAAGGGCGGGAATCCGCTACCCCGCTCCGGTCCCAAGACGGGGTGCGTCGTTGAGTGCACGATGATGTCGACCCCTTTGGCCAACCTCTCCACCTGATCGGATGTCGAAGAAGTGCGCGGCGGCGCGAGCACATCGTTGCCAGCGTCGCCGCCGATCACCACACTTCCAGCTGGCGTGTCCACACGATAGGACGCATGGCCGGCAGTATGAGTAGATCGGATTGCGCTGACTTTCACGTCACCGAATGACCAGACAGCCTGCGGCTCGTTCTTGGGTTCGAACGTGATTAGATTCGCCAAATCGCCGGGCCCGCCCGCAAGACGCGCCTTATCCTCTGAGCGGCGCTCGGCGATTTCGCCGGACTGGAGGAATGGATCGCCAATATGCATGGCATATTTTCGGCAGCTGTTGGTTACCACCGCCGATACTGCGTCTGAGCTGCAGACGATGTCGATCTTTGGGCCCTTGAGGTACCAGCGCAGCAGCATTATGTCGGCAAAGCCCTCCGTGTGATCTGAATGCATGTGCGTAAAGAAGATTGCATTGAGTTGCATAGGAGATACGCCGATCTGTGACAGTCGCATGTTTGTGCCACGTCCAGTGTCGAACTGCAGCTTGATGGCTCCGCAAGAGTTGCTATCGTCGCCGTAACGCACTAGCGTTCCAGCGCCAGCTTGACCGTTGAACACCGACGGACCGGCCTGGGTGCCTGTCAACGTGACCATGAGACACGGAGCGGCTTCCGCCATTGGTACCGCGAACCAAATACCGCCGATGAGCGCCATTGCGATAGAGAAACGATTCATATTGGTCTCCTATTGTCCCCTGCCGTGACGCCCAACATTCGCGGTCACCCGCCGAAGCGAGCAACGCGAGCCTCGGTCGGGTGCACTGCGTTGTTCGACGCTGCCGCCGTCAGCCTCACGGCGTGGTGCCAAATACTGGAATTCAGAAATCGGCGGAGACAACGTGGAAGGGGACTGAGCATAGATCAGCGTTTCCGCTCCTTCTCCAGCTTATCTGCCGCTCGTCTGATTAGGTCCGTGTCGACGACACAACGAAGCCGAATCGCGGCCTTCATGATCGCGTTGAGCGCAGGTTCGTTTCCCGAAGTCTGTTTGATGACATCGGCCGTCACGGCGGCCAGCGTGCGCGGAGAAACTGGATCCGGACACCGAATGCCGCCGAATTCACCGGCTCCATCTAAGATTCCTAGTACGTACGCGTGAGCGACATTGTTCCACGTCGGATCGGCATGTTCGTACTGTTTGAGCCAAAACGCGCTGTCGATACTAGAGGCATCTGCAGGGACAGCGTAACGAACAGCGAAGATAAAGGCTAACAGAGCGACGCGCATGCGGCTGGCCATCTGGCGTCCCATTCTCCTGTTAACGATCCTCATCCCGGGTGGACATGCGGCGAACGCTCGCGGTGAGCGGCCGCGGCGAGCGAATGCGAGCCAGCGGTCCGCTCCAGTGCGGGGTTAGAAAGCCTGTTGCCACAGGCCATCATCATACGATTCCATCTCACGTCGGACTCGCGCGTAGAGCGCGTCGAGTTCCTTGCGAAGCTTCTTGTCCGTTGAGTGGTTGGCTTCCGCCGCCACGAAGCCAAGTAGCTCGTCGAGATCGTCGAGCGTGTACCGGACCACGTACTTTCCGGACTCGAGCTGCGCCCGGCGGAGAGCTGTTGTCAGCTCGGGCCCGGTGAACGTGTGTTCCAGCACCAAGACCCGCTCGCGCGGGCTGAAGCTGACCCCGACCTTCTGCCCTCGCTTGATCGTCCTCCGCATCACCATAGCTTTCTAACTCCTATTAGACAGACCTGTATAGCAAGGCAAACGCTGCAAGCTCTGCAGTCTAGCGCGGCAGCCGTCATCGCTGTAGATGATCGGCGCGTTGTTGTGCGGCGCCGACTTGTGCCGCGCGGCAAGCCATCCGCGGCCGGTGCTAGACTGCGGCACCTCGCAGCCTATCCCCGTCGGACGCTGTGTTCACCCGAGGAAGCGCTCCTCCTGCAGGCGGGCGAGCGAGCGGTCGAAGGCCTCGGTGATGAGGTCCACGTCCCGGTCGGTCATCGCGCCGTTGAGCCAGCCGTGGGCGTTGCCGCGGCTGAAGTCCACGCCGTTGACGAGCATGGCCAGGTGCAGCGCGCCGGCGAGCTTCGCGCCCATGCCGCGGTCCAGCCGCGCGGCGTCGAGCGTCCAGCTCTCCAGCCCGAGCTCGGCCGCGTCGGCGCCCAGGAAGATGCGGAAAACGGACGAGCCGCCGTAGACACAGCCGCGCACGCCGCGGGTCTTGAGGACCTGGTTCATTCCCGCGCGCAGCCGGTCGCCGAGGCGGTTCAGCTCGCGCTGGACCTCGCCGGTCTTGAGGATCTCGAGCTGGGCCACGGCGGCGGCCGCCACGAGCGGCGTGCCGGAGTAGGTGCCCTGGTCGGCGACACGCTTGGTGCGGTCACGCTTGGCGTCGCCGCTGAACGCGATCATGTCCATGATGTCGGCGCGTCCGACGAGCGCGGCGCCGGGGAGGCCGCCCGCCACCGCCTTCGCGAGGCACGTGAGATCGGCCGTCACGCCGAAGTACTCCTGGGCGCCGCCGGCGGCCATGCGGAAGCCCGTCACCACCTCGTCGAAGATCAGCACGACGCCGCGCCGCCTCGTCTCCTCGCGCAGCGCCTTCAGGAACGCGGGATTGGTCGGCACCGTCATCGAGCGACCGCCGGCCGGCTCCAGGATGATCGCCGCCACCGGGTGGTCCTCGAGCAGCTCGCGCACGTGGTCGATGTCGTTGCAGGGCGCGACCAGCGTCGTGGAGAGCGTGCTGGCCGGCACGCCGGCGGAGGCGGGGATCTCGAACGGGTCCTTGACGGCCGCCACGAACATGTCGTGCACGCCGTGGAAGTGGCTCTCGAACTTCACGATGTAGTCGCGGCCGGTGAACGCGCGCGCCACGCGGACGGCGAGCGACGTCGTCTCGGTGCCGGTCAGCGTGAAGCGCACGCGCTCGGCGCCGGGGACGCAGCTTCGGATCAGCTCGGCCCAGCGGACTTCCAGCTCGGAGCACGCGCTGTAGTGCAGCCCCTTCTTCGCCTGCTCGGTGATGGCCCGCACGACGGCGGGGTGATTGTGGCCGAGCATCAGCGCGCCGTGGCCGCTCCAGCAGTCCAGGTACTCGTGGCCGTCCACGTCCCACTTGCGGGCGCCGTCGGCGCGCTCGACGTAGAAGGGAAACGGCGTGAAGAAGCGGCCGTCGTGGGCGGCGCCGCTCGGCATGCTCTGCCGCGCGCGCTCGAAGAGGGCCTTGGACTTCGGCCGGGACTCGGCATATTCCTGCTCGATCGGCGGGCGGTTCGTCGTCATGAGCGGTAGTATAGCGCCCATGAAGATCACCGGCATCGAGAGCGCCGTCCTCCGCGTCCCGTGCCCCAAGCCGATGTCGCTGGAGTTCGCCGACCATCGCATGGTCGCGGCCTTCATCGCGACCGACGAGGGCCTCGAGGGGTTCGGCTACACGCTGGCCTTCGGCGGCGGCGGCGCCGAGGCGATGCAGGTCTATCTCGAGACGCGCCTCAAGCCGCTGCTCATCGGCGAGGATCCGCGGCTGGTCGAGCGGCTGTGGGAGAAGATGTTCCGCGCCGACCGCGGCATCCGCAAGGTCGGCGTGGCCGGCTACGCGCTCTCGGCCCTCGACATCGCCCTCTGGGACCTGGCCGGCAAGGCGGCCGGCCAGCCGCTCTACCGGATGTGGGGCGCCGCCACCGACCGCGTCGAGGCGTACGGCAGCGGCGGCTGGGCGAAGTACGCGGTCGAGGACATCGTCAACGAGGCACGCTTCTACGTCGGGCAGGGGTGCCGGTACTACAAGATGAAGATCCACGACCCCGATCCCCGCGTGAATCGCAAGCGTGTCGAGGGCGTCAAGAAAGCGCTCGGCGACGGCGTCAGACTCATGGTCGATGTGAACCAGAAACTGGACGTCCTGAGCTCCATTCGCCAGGCGCAGATGCTGGAGGATCTGGACCTCGTCTGGTACGAGGAGCCGGTGCTGGCCGATGATTATGCCGGCTGCGCCGAGGTGGCGCGCGCGATCAAGATCCCCGTCGCCACCGGCGAGAACCACTACACGCGCTTCGAGTTCCGCGAGCTGTGCGAGCGGCGGGCCGCGCGCTACCTCATGCCCGACGTCGGCCGCGCCAACGGCTTCAGCGAGACGCTGCGCATCGGTCATCTGGCCGCGGCCCACGGCCTGTTCGTCTCGCCGCACGTCGTGCACGAGATCTCGCTGCAGGTGGCGGGCGCGCTGTCCAACGCGTTCCTGGTCGAGTACATGAACTGGGCGCCCGCCGATCTCTTCGTCGAGCTGCCGAAGTGCGAGAGCGGGTTCTTCCGCGTCCCCGACCGCCCCGGCCACGGCATGATGCTGGCGCCGGGCGCGCTGAAGAAGTACAAGGAGGGCTCGTGAGCCACGATTCCGAACACCACCACCATCATCACGACGACGACGACGTGCAGGAGCACCGCGAGCACGGCGCCCCGCTGACGGACGTCGAGCTGCGGGTGCGGGCGCTCGAGTCGCTGCTGGTGGACAAGAAGCTGGTGGACCCGGCCGCCCTCGACGCGCTGATCGACACCTACGAGACGAAGGTCGGCCCGCGCAACGGCGCCCGGGTCGTCGCGCACGCGTGGCTCGATCCCGCCTACAAGCGGCGGCTGCTCGCGGACGGCACCGCCGCGGTCGCCGAGTTCGGCTTCGTCGGCCGCCAGTCGGAGAAGCTCGTCGTCGTGGAGAACACGCCGCAGGTCCACAACATGGTCGTGTGCACGCTCTGCTCGTGCTACCCGTGGGCGGTGCTGGGACTGCCGCCGGTCTGGTACAAGTCGGCGCCCTACCGGTCGCGCGCGGTCATCGACCCGCGCGGGGTGCTCGCGGAGCTGGGCGAGGCGGTGCCGGAGAGCGTCGAGGTTCGCGTGTGGGACAGCACCGCCGAGATCCGCTACATGGTGCTGCCGGAGCGCCCGGCGGGGACGGAGAAGCTGAGCGAGGACGAGCTGGCCGCGCTGATCACCCGCGACGCGATGATCGGCGTGGCCAGGGTGCGCGCGTGAACGGCGCCCACGATCTCGGTGGCATGCACGGCTTCGGCCCGGTGGACATCGAGCGCGACGAGCCGGTCTTCCACCACGAGTGGGAGGGGCGCGCCTTCGCGCTCACGCTGGCGGCGGGATTCGCCGGCAGGTGGAACATCGACACGGGGCGCTTCGCGCGCGAGCTGATGCCACCGGCCGAGTACCTGGCCACCACGTACTACGAGCACTGGCTCTTCGGCCTCGAGAAGCTGCTGGCCGACCTCGGCATGGTCGCCGCCGGCGAGGTGGAGGCGCGGCTGCGCGATCCCGCGTCGCGCGCGGCGAGCCCGCCGGCTGACATGCGCATGCTGCCCGTGAAGCAGGTCGAGGAGGCGCTGCGCCGGAGCCGGACCTCCAAGGCCGACGAGGACGTGGCGCCGCGGCTCAAGGTCGGCGACCACGTCGTGACGAAGAACATCAACCCGCGCGGCCACACGCGGCTGCCCCGCTACGCGCGCGGCAAGCGCGGCGTCGTCGCGCTCGATCACGGCGTGTGGGTCTTTCCCGATACCGCCGGCAACGGCCGGGGGCGCAGTCCGCAGCACTGCTACAGCGTGCGCTTTACCGGGCGGGAGCTGTGGGGCGACGAGGCGCCCGCGCGCGACGTCGTGCACGTGGACCTCTGGGACGATCACCTGGTGAAGGCGTGAGCGCGCCCGACCTCGACGCGCTGCCGGCGATCCCGCGCGACGACGAGGGGCCGGTCTTCCGGGCGCCGTGGGAGGCGCAGGCCTTCGCGATGGTGGTGATGCTCCATGAGCGCGGGCACTTCGCCTGGACTGAGTGGGCGGCGCGGCTGGCCGCGGAGATCGCCGCCGCGAAGGCGCGCGGCGAGGCCGACGACGGCCGCCACTACTATCACTACTGGCTGGCCGCGCTCGAGAAGCTCGTCGCCGACAAGCGCATCGTGCTCGCCGACGAGCTGCGCTCCCGCCGCGACGCGTGGGAGGCCGCCGCCCTGGCCACCCCGCACGGACAACCGATCCGTCTCAAGTAGGGGGCCCCGACATGGCCCCCTACACCCCCCAACGCTCGGAACGCCCCGGGGGACCCGTGGCGCTCCTCGACCATCCCGCTCCGCGCTAGCGCTTCCGCCGCTCCTCCCACTCCTCCAGCGTCCTCGGCCAGTCCGCGTGCAGCAGCCGCGAGAGCGAGCGGTCGGCGAGCATCCGCCCGCCGGTCTGGCAGCGCGCGCAGTAGTTGGTCTCGTTGTCGGCGTAGACGATGCGCTGCACCGGCGCGCCGCACGCCGGGCACGGCTTGCCGTAGCGGCCGTGGACGGCCATGTCGGGCCGGAACGCCGTCACCTTCTCGGGGAACCCCTCGCCCGTTTCGGCGCGTAGTCGAGCGATCCATTCCGTCAGCACCGCGCGCGTCGCGTCGTGAAGGCGCCCGATCTCGTCGTCGGTGAGCGCCTGCGTCTGCTTCACCGGCGAGAGGCGTGCGCGGTGCAGGATCTCGTCGGAGTAGGCGTTGCCGATGCCGCTGAGCACGCGCGGGTCGGTCAGCGTGCGCTTGAGCGTGTGGTTCTCGGCGACCAGCGCGGCGCGGAAGGCGGCGAGCTCGGCGTCGAGCGGTTCGAGGCCGCCGGGATCGAGCGCGCGCAGGGCCGCCTCACCGCGCACGACCTCCAGCGACGCGCGCCGCTTGGTGCCCGCCTCGGTCAGCAGCAGCGCGCCGGTCGAGAAATCGAACGCGGCGAGGCCGATCTTGCCCGGCGGCTTCGCCCCCGCCGCCCGCCAGTGCAGCCGCCCGGCGATCATGAGGTGGATCACCAGGGACAGGCCGTCCTCCAGCGCGAGGACGATCCGCTTGCCGAGCCGGCGCACGCCGGTCACCCCCTTGCCCGTCACCGCGGCGATCGGCGGATCGACCGAGCGCAGCAGGAACGGCGTGAGCAGCCGCACGCGCTCCAGCCGTGCGCCGGCGACGCGCCGCTCGAGCGCCTCGAGGTACACGGTGACGTCGGGCAGCTCGGGCACGGTCAGGGGCGGACGAGGCCGTAGAGCACGCGATCGCCGGTGCGGCCGTCCTTGGTGACGGCACGGCGGGCGCGCCCCTCCAGCGCGTAGCCGGCCTTCTCCAGCACCCGCATGGACGCGGGGTTCCAGCCGAAGACCCACGCCTCGACCCGGCCGACGTCGAGGGTGGCGAACGCGTAGTCGGTGACCACGCGGACGGCCTCGGTGACGATGCCGCGGCCCCAGAACGGCTCGCCGAGCCAGTAGCCGATCTCGGCCGAGCGGCGGAAGACGTCGGCGCCGGGCACGAGGCCGATCCCGCCGGCCGCGTCCTTTTCGATCACGATCGCGAAGTTCAGGGTCGGCGTCTCGGCGCTTGCCTTGCCGATCCACGCGTCGGCGTCGGCCGGGGTGTAGGGGTGAGGGAAGCGGTCGCGCATGTTGCCCGAGACGTTGCGGTTGTTCGCGTGGCGGACCAGCGAGGCCTCGTCGCCCGCGCGCCACGGGCGCAGCGCGCAGCGGGTGAGCGTCAGCTGCATGTTCAGCCTCAGATGGCCTGGACTATCACAGGCTCGCCTCGCCTGCGGCTGCGGCTCGCACTTCCACTTCCACCCGCGCGTCGAAGGTCGCCTGGCCGCCGGAGAAGCCGAAGGTGTCGACGGCGCCGTCGGGGATCGCCGGGGCGCCGCTGGTGAGGTCGTTGAGGCCGGGCCAGCCGTCGCGCATCCAGACCGTGCCGGCCGGCACGCGGTCGGTCACCAGCGCGCGGGCCGTCATCCGACCGCGCTCGTTCACGAGGCTCACCGCGCCGCCGTCGGCGATGGCGCGACGGGTCGCGTCGGCCGGCGAGATCCAGACGACGGGCTCGGGATCGGCGGCGGCGAGGCTGGGCAGCGCCCGGCCGTGGTCGTAGAAGCCGTGGAAGTGCGTCAGCGTGCGTCCCTGGCGCAGCGCCAGCGGGTAGGGCGAGGCGGGCGGCTCCTCGTGGACGGGCAGCGGTGGCAGCCCGAGCGCCTTCGCGCGCTCGGAGTAGAGCTCGATCTTGCCCGACGGCGTCGGGAAGGTCAGGTCGGGATGCGCGACGTGGGAGATGTTCAGCGCGCGCATGCCCCCCTCGGCGGCGAGCGCCGCCGCCGTCGCGCGGCCGGTGGCCGGGTGGTCGAGGATCGCGTCGAGCGCGCCCGCCTCGCCGTCCCACGGGAAGAAGTCGGTCACCCCGAGCCGGCGCGCGAGCTCGCCCAGCACCCACACGATCGGCCGCGTCTCGCCCGGCGCCTCCAGCACCTTCGGCATCAGGTAGAGGTGCGTGTTGGTGGACTTGCAGCCGAGCTCCTCGAGCCACGACGTGGCCGGCAGCACGACGTCGGCGAACCGCCGCGCGGTGTCGTTGAGGAAGAGGTCGTAGGCGACGACCAGCTCCTGGCGGCCCAGCCCCTCGGCCACGCGGCCGGCCTCGGCGAACGAGGAGAGCATGTCGGTGCCGAGCAGCAGCATCACGCGCAGCCGGCCGTCGCACATCGCCTCGGTGATGCGCGGCATCTGGTTGGGGATCCAGTCGCCGGGCGGCCGCCGCTCCTCGGCTACGATGCTGGCCAGCGCCTGGCCGTGCACGGCGGCGCCGTGGCGTGGGCCGAAGCCGCCGCCGGGGATGCCGACGTTGCCGGTGAGCGCGGGCAGGCAGCCGATGGCGCGGCCCGGCGTCCAGCCGCCCGCGCCCTTGTGCATGCTGCTGCCGCCCAGCACGATCATCGCGGGTCGCGTGGTCGCGTACGCGCGGGCCAGCGCGACGATACGCTCGGCGGGCACGCCGGTGATCGGCGCCGCCCACGCCGGCGAGTGCGGCGTCAGGTGCGCGGCCAGCGCGTCGAAGCCGACGGTGTGGCGGGCGACGAAGTCACGGTCCCACAGCTTCTCGGCAACGATGACGTGCAGCATCGCCAGCGCCAGCGCGGCGTCGCTGCCGGGCCGCACGAGCAGCGTCTCGTCGGACTGGGCGGCGGCCTCGGTGCGGCGCACGTCGATCGTCACCACCCGGGCGCCGCGGCGGCGCGCCGCGGTGAGATGCCGCGCGGTGTTGGGCTGCGAGGCGAGGTTGGCGCCCCACAGCAAGATCAGCCCGGCGTGGGCGCCCATGTCCTCCTTGGTGTTGACCTCGAGGACGCCGGTGAGGCCGAGACCGAAGCCGCCCAGCCCCCAGCAGATCATCGTGGGGTTCCACCACTGGCAGCCCCAGAGGTTCGCGAAGCGGCGCAGCAGGTGCGACGCCACGCGCGTGCCGTAGTTGTTGGCGAAGAAGCCGTGTCCCGACCACGTGCCGACCGCCGCCGGCCCGGCGGCGCGCATGCGGGCGACGATGAGGTCGAGCGCCTCGTCCCACGTCGCCCGGCGCCATTCGCCGGTGCCGCGCCGGGCGCGGATCATCGGGTGGAGCAGACGCGCGGCGTTGCCGATGATCTCGCGCGAGGCCTGGCCGCGCACGCACAGGAAGCCCTGGCTGTCGGGGTTGTCGGGGTCGCCGTGCACGCCGAGCAGGCGGCCGTCCTCGACGTCGACCAGCATGCCGCAGAGCGTGGGGTGGCAGTTCATCGGGCACATCGTGCGCACGGTGTGGCGGCCGAGCAGGGTCATGCCGAGATCATGCCCCAGTCTCGGGGCCCGCGCATCCCTGCGCCTTGACACTGTCCGGAGGGGGGTGTACCAACGGCGCCACCATGGCCATCGATCCCGGCAGCATCCAGGCGCTCACGTTCGACGTCTTTGGAACGGTCGTCGACTGGCGGAGCAGCATCACCCGCGAGGGCGAGGCCGTCGGCCGCGCCCACAACCTCACGGTCGACTGGACGGCCTTCGCGGATGCCTGGCGCGGGCTCTATCAGCCCAACATGGACAAGGTTCGCTCCGGCGCCATCGGCTGGACGAAGCTCGACGACCTGCACCGCATGGCCCTCGACCAGCTCCTCGTCGACTTCAAGATCACCGGGCTCACCGAGGCCGAGATCGACCACCTCAACCGGGCCTGGCACCGGCTCGATCCGTGGCCCGACGTGGTCTCCGGCCTCACGCGGCTCAAGCGCCGGTTCATCCTGGCCACGCTCTCCAACGGCAACGTCGCTCTCATGGTCAACATGGCCAAGCGCGCGGGGCTGCCGTGGGACACGATCCTCGGCGCCGAGGTGGCCCGCCACTACAAGCCGCAGCGCGAGGCCTACCTGACGACGGCGGCGCTGCTGGGGCTGCGCCCGGAGCAGTGCCTGATGGTCGCCGCCCACAACAATGACCTCGCAGCCGCCAGTTCGTTCGGCCTGCACACGGCCTTCGTGCCGCGCCCCCTCGAGCGCGGCCCCGGCGGCAAGGTCGACGTCAAGCCCGCCCGCGAGTGGGACGTGATCGCCGACAGCTTCGAGGATCTGGCCACCCGCCTCGGCTGCTGACGCTTCGCGGCTCGCGTAGAATCGGTGGGCGTGCATACCTACCGGGCGATCGTGGACAAGCGGGACCAGCGGGCGTTCCTGCCGCGGCCCATTCCCGAGGACGCGCTGCGGCGTATCTTGCAAGCCGGACGGATGACCGGCAGCTCCAAGAACAGCGAGCCCAACCGGTTCGTGGTCGTCCGCGACCGCGCGCGCGGCTGGCGGCGATCGGCGCGCTGGGCGCCCACGCGCGGTGGCTGGCCAGCGCCGCCGCCGTCGTCGTGTTCGTGCAGACGCAGCGGCACGAGTACGACGCCGGGCGCTGCGCGCAGAACATGATGCTGGCGGCGTGGAGCGACGGCGTCGGCTCGTGCCCCGCGCACCTGCCCGAGGCCGAGGTGGCCCGCCTGCTCGGCGTGCCGGAGGCGCTGCACGTCAACCGCGTCATCGGCTTCGGCTACGTCGACCCCGCGCGCGCGACGGCGCCGAAGTCGGTGGCTCGCCGGCGGCTGCCGCTGAGCGACCTGGTCCATCACGACCGGTGGTGAGCCCGGCGCCGTCGCGGAAGGTCAGAAACTAGCCACAGCGGTCAGATTCAATCCACACCGCGACAACCGACCTCGCGAATCTGGCCGGTTTTCAGCGACTCGGATCCTGGCGTCGAATATGCGAAGAGACCGCGGCATGGCCAATACACGCGTCCTCGAAACGAGCGAGAGCAACGCAAGCACCGGACGGTCCCCGGCGGCAGCTCCCGAGGATCTTCCCACGGCAGTCGCCTACGCCGAGCCGCGCGCCCGCCGGAACCGGGCGCTCGAGCAGGTGGTCGACATGGCCATCGCCGTCCTGGCCGAGCCCGATGTCTCCGCGCTGATCGAGCGCATCCTGCTCGAGGCGCGCCGCTTCACGAACGCGCAGGCGGGCACGCT
>JBGQFW010000097.1:0-15585 GCA_041497115.1 Methylomirabilia bacterium | reverse complement strand
GTAGACCAGGCTGCCCCGGGGCCGCCATCCGCGCCGGGCCAGCGCCTTGAGCGCGACGGCCTGAGACGCGGTGAGGTTCAGCATGTCGATCGCGCCGCGCCCCCACACCTCGCCGTTCACGAGCTCGCCCCCGAAGGGATCGCGGGTCCAGTGCTCGGGCGTCACGGGCACCACGTCGGTGTGACCCATCAGGCAGAGCGTGGGCGCGGCCGGATCGCTTCCCTCGATGCGGGCGACGAGGCTGGTGCGGCCGGGCGCGCCGTCGGGCGCGTAGACCTCGAGGTCGAGGCCGCTGCCCTCGAGGTAGGCGCGCAGCACGTCGCTGGTGCGCACCTCCTGGCCGGAGGCCACGGTGCCGTCGTTCACGCACCGGTTTCGGATGAGCTGCTGGAGCAGCTCAACGGTCTGCCCGGTCAGCGCGTCGTCCGTCATGGCGCCCGCAATATACCGCGGCCGGAGGCCGACCGGTGCGGCGCGTCGCGGCTGAGGTATGATCAGTTGAATGTCCGCTCGCGCGCTGACCTCCGTCGCCATCCCCATCGCCCTCACCATCGTCCTGAGTGGCTGCGGGGGCGGGCCCACGGCCGACGCTCAGGAGCCCAAGGCCAAGGCATCGGCGCCGCGCGAAGTGCGAGTGACGGCGGCCGCAGAGCGGACGCTCGCACGGACGGTCTCGGCGACCGGCACCCTGGCCGCCGACGACCAGGTCGTGCTCGGCACCAAGGTCGCCGGGCGCCTCGCCGAGATCACCGTCGACCTCGGCACCCGCGTGCGGCGGGACCAGCCGATCGCCAGGCTCGACCAGAGCGACTTCAGGATGCGCGTGGACCAGGCCGAGGCCGCGCTCCAGCAAGCCCGCGCCCGGCTGGGGCTCCCTCCGACCGGCGCCGACGAGCGCGTCGATCCCGAGCAGACCGGGATCGTGCGCCAGGCCCGGGCCATGCTGCACGACGCGCGGCTCACCCGCGACCGCAGCGTCAAGCTCATGCAGCAGGATCTGATCGCGCGCGCGCAGCTCGATTCCGCCGAGGCCAATCTGCAGGTGGCCGAGGGGCGCTACCAGGACGCGGTGGAGGAAGTCAGCAACCGGCAGGGCGTCATCGCGCAGCGGCGCTCCGAGCTGGACCTCGCCCGGCAGCAGCTGACCGACACGGTCATCTTGTCGCCGATCGACGGCGCGGTGAGCCTCAAGCAGGCGTCGGTCGGCGAGTACCTGAGCGCGGGCACGCCGATCGCGACGCTGGTGCGCGTGCATCCGTTGCGGCTGCGCGTGCCAGTCCCCGAGCGCGAGGGCGCCGGGGTCCGCGCCGGACACGCCGTGACGCTCACCGTGGAGGGTGACCCCACCATTCACCGGGGGCGCGTGGTGCGGCTCTCGCCGATCGTGCAGGAGCAGAATCGCACGCTGATGGTCGAGGCGGAGGTGCCGAACGAGGGCGGGTTCCTGCGCCCGGGCTCCTTCGCGCGCGTCGAGATCGTGACCGAGGTGACCCAGACGGTCGTGACCGTTCCGGCCACCGCCATCATCGTCTTCGCCGGTGTCGAGAAAGTGCTCGTGGTGCGCGACGGTCGCACCGCCGAGATCCGCGTGACGACCGGGCGCCGCTTCGGCGAGGACG
Organism: Methylomirabilia bacterium; assembly: GCA_041497115.1. Taxonomy (GTDB): domain Bacteria; phylum Methylomirabilota; class Methylomirabilia; order Rokubacteriales; family CSP1-6; genus AR5. The sequence goes on along the minus strand of JBGQFW010000097.1, from coordinate 13,966 downwards.
TCGAGATCGCCGACGGCCTGAAGCGCGGCGACGCCGTGGTCGCCCGCCCCGGCAGCCTCACCGGCGGCCAGCCGGTCAAGGTCGTCCCCTAGGCCGCCGTGCAGAAGCTCGTCGAGGTCTGCATCAAGCGTCCGGTGTTCGCGACCATGCTCATCATGGCCTTCGTCGTGGTGGGGGCGGCCAGCTGGTTCCGGCTCGGCGTCGACCGTTTTCCGGCCGTGGACCTGCCCACCGTCAACGTGCGCGTCGAGCTGCCCGGCGCCTCGACCGAGGAGATCGAGACGCTCGTCGCCCAGAAGCTCGAAGAGCAGATCAACACGATCCAGGGCATCCAGGAGCTGCGCTCGATCTCGGGGCCCGGCACGTGCGTGATCATCGTCACCTTCACGCTGAACCGCCAGATCGACGTGGCCGCGCAGGACGTCCGCGACAAGGTGGCCATCGCGATCCGTAACTTGCCGCGCGAGATCCTGCCGCCGATCGTCTCGAAGTTCGACAACGACCAGGCGCCCGTCGTCACCATCGCGCTGTCCGGGGAGCGCTCGCTCCGCGAGCTGACCGAGATCGCCGACAAGATGGTGCGTCCCCAGCTCGAGCGCTCGGCCGGCGTCGGCGAGGTGCGGATCATCGGCGGCCTGCCGCGGGCCATCAACATCTGGGTCGATCCCGACCGGCTGGCCGCGTACCAGATCCCGATCACGAACATCCGCGACGGCGTCGCCCGCCAGAACGCCGACCTGCCGGGCGGCAACGTCACCGCCGGGCTGAACGAGGCGGCGCTGCGCACGATGGGACGCATCGCCGAGCCGAAGGACTTCAACGACCTGGTGGTGGCCACCCTCAACGGCGTGCCCGTGCGGGTGCGCGACATCGGGTACGCCGAGGACGGGACCAAGGAGCAACGGTCGGCGGCCCGCCTCGACGGCGTGCCCACGGTCATCATGGAGGTGCGCCGGCAGTCGGGCGAGAACACGGTGGCGGTGATCGAGGGCGTGAAGGCGAAGCTGGCACGGCTGCGCGATCAGGTCCCACCCGACGTCAAGCTGGCGGTGATCCGCGATCAGTCGCGCTACATCTATGCCGCGCTGCACGAGATCAACCTGCACCTGATCCTGGGCTCGATCCTGGCGTCGCTGGTGGTGCTGGCGTTCATGCGCTCGTGGCGCTCGACGTTCATCGCGGCCGTGGCCATCCCCACCTCGGTCGTCTCGGCGTTCGGCATGATGTGGGCGATGAACTTCACGCTGAACAGCGTGACGATGCTGGCCCTGGTGCTGATGGTCGGCATCGTCATCGACGACGCCATCGTCGTCCTCGAGAACGTGTTCCGCTTCGTCGAGGAGAAGCAGATGCGGCCGTTCGAGGCCGCGCGCGAGGCCACCGCGGACATCGGGCTGGCCGTCATGGCCACGACGTTCTCGCTGGTCGTGATCTTCGTGCCCGTGTCGTTCATGTCCTCGATCTCCGGGCGCTTCCTCTACCAGTTCGGCCTCACCGCGGCCGTGTCGGTGCTGGTCAGCCTGCTGGTGTCGTTCTCGCTGACGCCGATGATGTGCGCCCGCCTGCTGCGGACGGAAGACGCCCACCACATGGGGGGCCTCGAAGGGACCCACAAGCCCTCGGCGCACGCCGGGTCGCGCCGCGGCTTCTACGCGTGGATCGACCGTGGCTACAGCTGGAGCCTGGCCCTGTCCATGCGGCACCGCTGGGTCATCGTCGTCGTCAGCGTGCTCACCCTGGCCGCCTCGGTCCCCATCTATCGCCAGGTCAAGCAGGAGTACATCCCGAGCGACGTCGACGAGTCGGAGTTCGAGGTGCTCGTCTTCGGTCCCGAGAGCATGAGCCTGGCCGCCATGGACGAGGCCGTGCAGGCGCTGGCCAAGGAGGCTCGCGAGACGCGGGGCGTGGCGCTCACGCTGGCGTCGGCCGGCGGCAGCTTCCTCAACAAGGTGAACCAGGGTTACATGTACGTACGCACGGTCTCCCACGAGGAGCGCACGCTGACGCCGGAACGCGTCTGGCGCGGACTCATCCACGGCCGGCCGCTCGAGGCGTTTCGCGGCAACTACACGCAGCGCGACGTGATGGTGGCCCTCCGGCAGCGGTTCCGAAAGTTCAGCGATCTACGCACCCAGGTCCGCAACATTTCCGGCTTCAACATCGGCGGCGGCACCTTCGACATCGATCTCGCGCTGCGGGGACCCGAGCTGGAGAGGCTCGCCGAGTACGGCGAGACCCTCAAGCAGAAGGCCCGCGAGCTGGGCGGGATCGTGGACGTGGACACCACGCTCCGGCTCGACAAGCCCGAGCTCCGAGTGGCGATCGACCGCCAGCGGGCGGCCGACCTTCGCGTGGACACCCAGCAGATCGCCACCGCGCTGCGCCTCATGGTGGGCGGCGACGACCAGGTCTCCCGCTTCCACGACCCCACCGTCAATGAAGACTACGACGTGCAGATCCGCCTGATGGAGCAATTCCGCGGCAACCTGAACACCATCGCGCGGCTCTACGTCTCGCGCGACACGACCTCGACCAACGCGGCGACGGGAGCGCCGGCCCAGGTCAACCTGGCGCCGGGCGGCGGCCTCGTCCGGCTCGACAACGTCGTGAAGATCGAGCGGGCGGCCACCGCCTCCCGCATCGACCGCACCGACCGTCAGCGCGAGACCCGGCTGCGGGCCGGGATCGCGCCGGGCTACGGCCAGGCTGAGCGTATCGACGCGCTGAAGAAGACGGTGGTCGCGATGAACCTGCCGCCGGCCTACCAGACGTTCGTCACCGGCAAGGCCAGGGAGATGGAAAAGACCTTCAACGAGTTCCTGTGGGTCTTTCTGCTCTCGGTGGTGTTCATGTACATGATCCTCGCCTCGCAGTTCGAGAGCCTGATCCACCCGTTCACGATCTTGCTGTCGTTGCCGCTCTCGGTGCCGTTCGCGCTGTTCTCGCTCTGGTACACGGGCAACACGCTCAATCTGTACTCCGCGCTCGGCATCCTGGTCCTCTTCGGCGTCGTCAAGAAGAACGCAATACTGCAGATCGACCACATGAACAGTCTTCGCGCGAACGGTATGGACCGGGCGGCCGCCATCATGCAGGGCAACCGCGACCGGCTCCGGCCGATCCTGATGACCACGCTGGCGCTGGTCGCGGGCATGCTGCCCCTGTGGGTGGGCACGGGACCGGGCGCCGAGGAGCGCCGCGCCATCGCCGTCGTCGTCATCGGCGGTCAGACGCTCTGCCTGCTCCTGACGCTGCTGGTGACGCCGGTCGCCTACTCGCTCTTCGAGGACGCCGCGCAGGTGCTCCGCCTGGCGACGCCCTCGCTGGCGCCGTGGCGCCGCCGCGCCCGGCAGGGCGAGCGCCGCGCCTGGCGCCAGCGGTTGCGTCGCGCATGGCGCCGCACGCCCGCCCGAGAAATCTCCGGCGGCGGGAACGGCGACCGCTGACGGCGCGCGCCGCTCACCAGGGCGGCGGGTCACTCGTCACGTCGATCATCGCGTGGCCTCCATCGCGCTCGCCACGGCCACGAGCGCCGCGCGTGAGGCAGCTGATGCGCGCGCGACCAGATCGAGAGTCCGGGCGGCGCGAGGAGATCCTCACCGACCGCCACGACGAGCGTGGCCGGCAGAGATCCTTGGCGGCGAACGTCAGGCCGGCGAGCGGACCGCTCGGCGCGCCTGGGGCTCGAACGGGCGGGCCGGCGACGAAAGGAGTGGTCGCCGGGGAGCGGTGTGCCCGGGACGCTTGACTCGGCCGCGGCGCTGGCTCAGGATCGGGCTGCCTGCTCCGCGCGTGTCGCACGCGCCGCTCCGACAAGGAGGAAACGATGCGCCAGCTTCGACGTGCCGCTGGTGTCCTGCTCGCTCTGCTCGCCGCGGCCAGCCCCGCCGCGGCGGCCCCCGAGGGCCAGATGACGTGGGGCGTTCACATCTCGCTCGCGCCGACGTGGTTCGATCCCGCCGAGACCCTGGGGATCATCACGCCGTTCATGGTGATGTACGCGATCCATGACGCCCTCGCCAAGGCCATGCCCGGCAACCCGACCGCGCCCGGCCTGGCCGAGTCGTGGCAGGTCTCGCCCGACGGGCGCGTGTACGACTTCACGCTGCGCCGCGGCGTGAAGTTCCACAACGGCGACACGATGACCTCCGAGGACGTGAAGTTCTCGTTCGAGCGCTACCGGGGCGCCTCCGCCAAGGCCCTCAAGGACCGCGTGGCGGCCGTGGAAACGCCGGACGCGCTCCACGTCCGGTTCCGGCTGAGGAATCCCTGGCCCGACTTCCTCACCTTCTACACGGCGGCCAGCGGCGCCGGGTGGATCGTGCCGAAGAAGTACGTCGAGAAGGTCGGCGAGGACGGGTTCAAGAAGGCGCCGATCGGCGCCGGGCCCTACAAGTTCGTGTCGTTCACCCCCGGCGTCGAGCTGGTCATGGAAGCGTTCGAGGGGTACTGGCGCAAGACGCCGAACGTGAAGCGGCTCGTCTTCAAGGTCATCTCCGACGAATCCACGCGCCTGGCCGCGTTGAAGCGCGGCGAGATCGACGTCGTGTACTCGATCCGGGGCGAGCTCGCGGAGGAGATGCAGCGCACGCCCGGAGTAACGCTGAAGGCCACGGTGATCCAGGCGCCGCAGTGGGTCGCCATGCTGGACCAGTGGGACCCGAAATCGCCCTGGTACGACCGGCGCGTGCGCCTGGCCGCCAACCTCGCGATCGACCGCAAGACGATCAACCAGGCCATCACGCTCGGCCACTCGAGGCTGACGTACAGCATCATCCCGAGCACGTTCGACTTCTACTGGCAGCCGCCCGCCTACGCGTTCGATCCGGCCCAGGCCCGGAAGCTCCTCGCCGAGGCCGGCTATCCGAACGGCTTCGACGCGGGGGACTACTACCTCGACATCTCGTACGCGAACGTGCAGGAAGCGATCGCCAACTACCTGCAACAGGTCGGCATCCGGACCAAGCTCGTGTCGCGCGAGCGCGCGTCGCACTGGAGCACCTACGCGGACAAGAAGTACAAGAACCTCGCGTACACCGCGAGCGGCGCGTTCGGCAACGCGGCGACGCGCCTGGAGTCGTATGCCGTCACCGGCGGCGCCTACGTCTACGGCACCTATCCGGACATCGACGCGCTCTTCAAGGACCAGGCGGCCGAGCTGGACCGCAAGAAGCGTGAGGCGCTGCTGCACCGGATCCAGCAGCTCATGCACGAGAAGGTCATGTCGATCCCGATCTGGGAGCTGGCCTTCATCAACGGCCACGGGCCGCGCGTGCAGGAGTCCGGGCTCGGTCTGATCTCCGGCCACGCCTACTCAGCACCGTACGAGGACGTGCAGCTCAAGGCGCGATGAGGGACACTCCATGGCAAAGCTCAACGTCAATGGCCGGATCCGTGACGTGCAGGTGGAACCCGACACGCCGCTGCTCTGGGCCATCCGCGAGCAGGTGGGCCTGACGGGCACCAAGTATGGCTGCGGCGTCGCGCAGTGCGGCGCCTGCTCCGTGCACATCAACGGCGCACTGGTGCGCTCCTGCGCCATCCCGGTGGGCGGCGTGAAGGCCAGCGACAAGATCGTCACCATCGAAGGCCTGTCGGCCACCGGCTCTCATCCCGTCCAGAAAGCCTGGGCCGCGCTCGACGTCCCGCAGTGCGGCTATTGCCAGTCCGGGCAGATCATGGCCGCGGCGGCCCTTCTGAAGAGCAACCCGAAGCCGACCGACAAGGACATCGACGACGCCATGTCCAACATCTGCCGGTGCGGCACCTATCAGCGCATCCGGGCGGCGGTGCACATGGCCGCCGGCAAGAAGGGGGCCTGAGATGAAGCTTTCGCGCCGCAGCTTCATCGTCGGTACGGCCGCCGCCGGCGGCGGCCTGGCCATCGGGTTGCGCCTGCCGCTCGGGCTCGGATCGGCCGAGGCCAAGGGCGCGGCGGAGGCCGGCACCGAGGTCAATGCCTGGGTCGTGATCAAGCCCGATGATACGTGCGTGATTCGCATCGCGCGCTCGGAGATGGGGCAAGGCACGCGCACCGGCCTGGCGCAGCTCGTCGCCGAAGAGCTCGAGTGTAACTGGACCAAGGTGACCACCGAGTCGATCACGCCGGGCCAGAACCTCGCGCGCGAGCGTGCCTGGGGCGAAATGGGGACCGGCGGCAGTCGCGGCATCCGCACCTCGCAGGACTACGTCCGCCGCGGCGGCGCGGCCGCGCGCATGATGCTGCTGCAAGCGGCGGCCGACGCCTGGCAGGTGCCGGTCGGCGAAGTCAGCGTGGCCGACGGCGTCATCACGCACGCGGCCTCCGGGCGCAAGACGACCTACGGCAAGGTGGCTGACGCCGCCGCCAAGCTGACGCCGCCGGACCCCAAGAGCATCACGCTCAAGGATCCGAAGACCTGGAAGATCGCCGGCAAGCCCCTGAAGCGGCTCGACACGGCCGACAAGCTCGACGGCAGCAAGGTCTATGCGATCGACGTCAAGGTGCCGGGCATGCTCCACGCGGCCGTCAAGGCCTGCCCGGTGTTCGGCGGCAAGCTCGTGAGCTATGACGACGCGAAGGTGTCCGGCCGGCCCGGCGTTCGCCGCGTCGTCAAGGTGAACGATGCGACCGTCGCGGTCGTCGCCGACACGTGGTGGCGGGCCAGGTCCGCGCTCGAGGCGCTGCCGATCGTCTGGGACGAAGGCGCCGGCGCCTCCCAGTCGAGCGCGACGATCGCCGAGCACCTGGAGGCCGGGCTGAGGGCGAAGGAGGCGTACGCGTTCCGCAACGAAGGCGACGCGCTCGCCGCCATCCAGGGCGCCGCGAAGAGAGTCGACGCGGTCTACAGCACGCCGTTCCTGGCCCACGCGACGATGGAGCCGATGAACTGCACGGTGAAGATCTCGGCGGACCGGGCCGAGGCCTGGGTGCCGACGCAGAACTCCGAGGCCTCGCTGGCCGCCCTGTCCGAACAGTCGGGAGTCCCGCTGGCCAAGTGCGAGGTCTACCGGCAGGACCTCGGCGGCGGCTTCGGCCGGCGCGGCGGCACCCAGGATTTCGTCCGCCAGGCGGTTCACATCGCCAAGCAGTTCCCCGGTGTCCCGGTCAAGATGATCTGGTCGCGCGAAGAGGACATGGCGCACGACTTCTACCGCCCGATCTCGCAGTGCAAGCTGGCCGCGGGCCTCGACGACAAGGGCGCGCTCGTCGGCCTGCACGTTCGCATCTCCGGCCAGTCGATCAACGCGTTCGTGAACCCGGCGTTGATCGTCGGCAACAAGGACGATCGACAGCTCCAGGGATACACGGACAAGCCCGGCGACGCGCAGCTCGGCTACAGCGTGCCCAATCTGCTCATCGAGTACGCGATGCGCAACACGCACGTGCCGGTCGGACCGTGGCGCGGCGTCAACACCAACCAGAACGCCGTGTACATGGAATGCTTCATGGAAGAAGTAGCCCGGGCGGCCGGCGCCGACTCGGTGGAATTCCGTCGCGCCCTCATGAGCAAGCACCCGAAGCACCTCGCCGTCCTCAACGCCGCAGCGGACAAGGGCGACTGGGGCAAGCCCCTGCCTGCCGGCGTGCATCGCGGCATCGCGCAGTTCATGGGCTACGGCAGCTACTCGGCGGCCGTCGCCGAGGTCTCGGTGAGCGGCGAGGGCAAGGTCAAGGTGCATCGCATGGTGCTGGCGCTCAACTGCGGCCACGCTGTCAATCCGGACCAGATCGCGGCCCAGGTCGAAGGCTCGGTGGCCTACGGTCTGAGTGCCGCGTTCTACGGCGAGTGCACGGTGCAGAACGGGCGCATGACGGAGCTGAACTTCGACACCTACCGGATCTTGCGCCTGGACGAGATGCCGAAGGTGGAGACGGTGATCGTGCCGACCTACGACTTCTGGGGCGGGGTCGGCGAGCCGACGATCTCCGTGGTGACGCCGGCGGTGCTCAATGCCGTGTTCGCCGCCACTGGCAAGCCGGTGCGCAGCCTCCCGCTGAAGAACGTGAAGCTCGTCTAGTTCTCGCGACCGGCCGTCCGGTCACGGGCCGGAAAAACCGCGCTGACGTGGGCGTGGGCCATCACGATGTCCGGCGACTCCTGCAGCGCGCGGCGGTACCTGTCCTGGAAGGCGCCGCGGTCGCCGGACTTGAGCAGCCGGTAGGCCTCCCCGTACGCGCGCTGCGCGTCCCCCTGCGCGATGGGCTCGTCCGTGTCCGCGAGGTCGTCCATCTGCGCGATCATCGTCGACAGCGGCCGCAGCCAGGCGAACTGTTCGTCCTGGAGCAGCAGACGAAGGAGATCGCCGGACGCGACGGCCCCGTGCAGGTCCTCGTACGCGCGACGCTCGCGGTCCAGCAAGAGCTTGTGAAGCCGCAACAGTCGGGCGCTCAGCTCACGCAGGCGTTCGCGGTCCTGGCTCACGCATCCCCCTCGGTCGCGGCCTTCAGCACGAGCTTCTCCAGCGCCTCGTAGGGCTGCGCGCCGACGACGCCGTAGCCGCCCGCGACGAACGTCGGCACGCCCGTGACCCCGTACCGGCGCGAGAGCGCCCAGTCGGCGTCGACGGCGTCCTTGAACGTCCGCTTCTCCAGCACCTCGCGCGCGCCGTCGATCGGCAGCCCCACGCTCGCGGCGATCTCCAGCAGCACCGCGGGCTGCGAGATGTCGCGCGCCTCCACGAAGTAGGCGCGGAAGAACGCGTCGTGGAGCGCCTCCCCGCCCGGCTGGGTGTCGGCCCATTTGCCCAGCTCCTGGGCCAGGCGGCTGTTGTACGTCATGGTGCGCTCGCCGTAGGGCAGGCCCTCGGCGTCCATGCGCGCCTTCATCGCCGCGTGCATGGCCTTGCGGTCCATGTTGCGCCCGGCGAACAGATCGGCCAGCGAGCGGCCTTCCGCCGGTGTCTCCGGGTGCAAGGGAAAGTGCACCCACTCGACCTTCACGTGGTGCTCGGCCTTGAGCTTCTCAATACGCACGGTACTGAGATAGCACCAGGGTCAGACGTAGTCGGAGAAGATCCGTAGTGTCACGGGCTGGGTCATCGCGCCCTCCTGGGTTCAGCTTACCTCGACGAGCTTCTGCAAGCTACGCAGGCCGGGCGGGATGGGCCCGCGACGGCCCCAGTTGGTGTAGGACACTTCACCGACGTAGATGTCGCCGCGCGAATCGACGGCGAGCCCGTGCGGCGAGATGAATTGCCCCGGCTCGAGCCCCGCGCGACGATCGCCCAGCCGCGCCAGCCTCTCGCCCTTCTGGTCGTAGATGCTGACGCGCGGCCCGATGTTCGGCATGTCCTGGTTCACCGCCACGCCGCCGCCGATCTCGCCCACGTAGAAGCGCGGCTGCGGGCCGCGATGCAGGTACAGGCCCGAGGGGCGGTGCATGTTGTTCCACTGCGCCTCGTACCGGCCGTTGCCGTCGAACACCTGGACGCGGTGGTTCTCGCGGTCGGCCACGTAGACCCAGCCGTCCGCGTCGCAGCAGATGTTGTGCGGGATGTTGAACTGGCCCGGGTCGGTGCCGGGCTCGCCCCACGAACGGAGCAGCGTGCCGTTCGGCGCGAACTTGTGGACGCGCGCGTTGCCGTAGCCGTCGGAGACGTAGAGATCGCCTTGAGGTGAAAGTGCTGTGTGAGTGCAGCGATGGAACGGCTCGCCGCTCATGTAGGGCGTCGGCGTCCCCGGAATACCGAGGGTCAGCAACACCTTGCCGTCGAGCTTGCAGTGCCGCACGGTGTGGTCGCCGTCGTCGGTCAGCCAGAGGGTGTCGTCGGGCGCCATGTGGACGCCGTGCGCGCGGCGAAACACGCCCTCGCCCCAGGAGCGCAGGAAGTTGCCGTCGCGGTCGAAGACGACCATGGGGTGCGCGCCCCGGTTGAACGCGTACACCCGGTCCTGCGCATCGACCCCGACCGCCGCGACGTCGGCGTTGAACTCGCGCCCCGGCGGCAGCTTCGCCCACTGATCCACGACTTCGTAGCGATAGGCGCCAGTGCCCAGAATGACCGGCATCACGCGTTCCTTCCTGGCTTCGCCTCGAAGATCGCGCGCGGGTTGCGCACGAGCATCTGGTCGATCTGATCCTCGCCGACGCCGGCCTTGCGGAGCGCGGGGAGGATGTCGTCGGAGATGTGGTTGTAGTGCCAGAGCGGCCGGATGCGGCGCTTGGCGTCCTCGGACAGCATGTCGCTCCAGCAGTTGGCGTCGTGCGAGAGGACCATCTTGCCCGCGTAGCCCTCGGCGCAGAGCCGCGCGAGCACCTCGACCCGCTTGGCCGTCGGCAGGTAGTTCTCGAGGCCGAAGCGGTCCATGCCGATCGTGCTCCCCCGCTCCATCAGCCCGCGCAGGTAGCCCAGGTCCTCGCTGTCGCCGCTGTGGCCGATGATGACGCGGCCCAGGTCGACGCCCTCCTGCGCGAAGATCGCCTGCTGCATCTCGCCGGTCCGGCCGGCCGCCCACGTGTGCGTCGAGATCGGCACGCCCGTCGCCTTCTGGGCCCGCGCGGAGGCGCGCAGGACGTTGTCGATCACCGGCGTCACGCCGGCCGTGTCGGTGGCGCACTTGATGATGGCCGCCTTGACGCCGCTGGTGCCGATCCCCCGCGTGATATCGCGGATGAACAGCTCGGCCACCTCGTCGACACCGTGCGAGCTGAAGTATCGCTGCGGCATCCACCAGACGCCGGTGGCGACGATCACGTGGACTCGTGAGCGGCGCGCCACGTCGCTGATCAGGCCGATGTCCCGGCCCAGATCGACCGTGGTCAGGTCGACGATGGCGCGGATGCCCCGGGCGTGGAGGTCGGCCATCTTCCGCTCGGCGATGGCGAGAATGGCGTCGCGATCCCAGAGATGCGGCCAGTTCTCCTGCACGCCGGGGGAGCGCGTGACGATGTGCTCGTGCATCAGGGTTGGGCCCAGCTCGGCCGTGGCCACCGGGCCGAGCGCTGTCTCCACTGTCGTCATGCTGACCTCCTGAGCCTCGTCTACTGCGGGCAGATGTACCCGACGCCGCTGGGGTTGGGGAAGCAGCCCACCGATTGCGGCAGGAAGTACTTCGGCAGCCACAGGACCACCTGGGGGAAGAACACCGTGAACGCGATGGTGAGGAAGAACACGATGTAGAGCGGGAACGAGCGGATCATCGCGCGGTAGAAGGGCACGCCCACGAACTTCGAGGCCACCAGGAGCGACAGGCCATAGGGGGGCGTGATGAGCCCGAACACGAGCGTGGTGATGATGACCACGCCCATGTGCACGGGGTTGATCCCGCCCAGCTGGGTCAGCTTGACGATGATGGGCATGAAGATGATGATCGCGGGCACGGCGTCGATGAAGTCGCCGACGATCACGAACAGCGCGACCAGCAGGAGCATGATCATCCGTGGATCGGTGCCGGCGTAGTAGCTGATGTACTCCGCCACCGTGTCGGGGCCGCGCAGGTAGGCGAGCATCCAGCCGAACGCGGACGCGCCGGCCACCGCCGCGAGCGGCAGCGAGTAGAGCAGGCCGGTGTACATGAAGTCGCCGGGCAGCCGCCAGATGTGCCGGGGGTTCAGCGCGGGGATCAGCACGACCAGGATGTAGGCGGCCGCGACCATCCCGGCCTCGGTGGGCGTGAACCAACCGGTCAGGATGCCGCCCATGATGATGACCGGGATCACCATGGGCAGGGCCGAGCCGCGGGCTGCCACGAAGACCTCCACCAGCTTGGCGCGCGGCTTCATGGTGCCGATGGGGCCGAAGAAGTAGCTGTAGACCATGAGCCCGATGCCGATCAGCACGCCGGGCACCACGCCGCCGAGGAACAGCCCGCCGATCGACACGTAGCCGGTGGCGCCGTAGACGACGGCCATGATCGACGGCGGGATCAGGTTCGCCATGGTCGAGGCCGAGGCGATGAGCGCCGCCGTGAAGGCGCGGTCGTAGTGCTCCTTGTCCATCTCGGGCGCCACGGTGCGGCTCAGCACCGCGACGTCCGCGGCCGAGGAGCCCGAGATGCCGGCGAAGAACATGCTGAAGAGCGTGACCACCTGGGCGAGCCCGCCGCGCAGGTGCCCCACCAGCGCCTGGGCGAGGCCGATCATGCGATACACCACGTTGGCCGAGGACATCAGCTCGCCCACGAGGAGGAAGAAGGGGATGGCCAGCAGCGTTTCGGAGTCGATGCCGTGGAACATCTGGCCGATCATCGAGGGAAAGCTGATGGGCGTGAACGCCGTCGCGATGAGCACGCCGGTCATGATGGCGAAGACCACGGGCACGCCCATGTAGCCGAGCAGCAGGAATACCGCGCCCATCAGAACCAGGAGGGCCGAGGAGCTCATTCGACCAGCGAGCCTCCGTGCTGTTCGGTGTCCTCGGGGCCCTCGTAGCCGCCGCCCACGCCGTTGGCGATCTGCTCGACGCTGAACAGCATGATCAGGACGCCCGCGATGGGCACGATGCCGGTGTACACGGTCAGCGGGATCAGCCAGGGCATCCGGTAGCTGCCGAGATCCAGGATCGCGTTCTTGGTGCCGAACAAGACCATGAAGCCCGCCACGGCCAGCACCACGAGTCGGTTCAGCGTCTCGATGGTGGTGCGCTTGGGCCCGCGCAGGCGCTTGGTGATCTCCGACAGATAGATGTGGTCGTTGCGGCGCGTGGCGGCCGCCATGCCCACGAAGGCGCCCCAGGCGAAGAACGCGGTCGTGGCCTGCTGCAGCCACAGCCACGGGTGGCCGATGGTGCGCGTGAGCACGTCCAGGCCCACGCACAGCGTGAAGCCGCCGATGCACACTCCGCAGAGGACCATCAGCGTGGCCTCCAGCGGGTCCAGCGCCGGCCACTTGAGGTGGCGGTGGCGCTGGATGACGAGCGTCCGGTAGACCGCGAAGCTGTCGGGCGTGCTCACGCGCGCGGGCGCCGTCGACTCACTTCACGTTGCGCACGAGCCCCAGGATTTTGACCGCGTGCGGGCCGAGCTCCTGCGCGAGCTGGTCCTGGATCGGCTGGGCGGCCTTCTGGAAGCCGGACTTGTCGACCTTCTCGACGACCTTCACGCCGATCTTCTTCAGCTTGTCCGCCGACTCCTGCTCGAGCTTCAGCGCCAGTGCCGGCTCGCGCCTGGAGATCTCGTCGGCCGCCTCCTGCACCCACTTCTTCTCCTGGTCGCTCAAACTGTTCCACGTCTTGTCGCTGACCCAGAGGCAGTTGTTGTTCGCCTCGTGCTGGGTCAGGTTCAGGATCGGCGCGACTTCGTAATGCTTGTTCTGCTCGTACACGTTGACGCCGTTCTCGGCCACGTTGACCACGCCGGTCTGTAAGCTGGTGTACACCTCGCCGAAGGGCATGTGCACGGTCTGGGCGCCGTAGGCCGGGAAGTGCGTGTCCTCGGTCTTGGTGGCCTGGACGCGGATCTTCAGGCCCTTGATGTCCTCGACCTTGGTGATCTCCTTCTTGGCGTACATGTTGCGGAAGCCCATGGTCAGCAGGCCGAGCACCTGGCCGCCCTGCACCGAGTCCTTGATCATGGCGCGAAAGGCGTCCGACACTTGCTTGTCGGCCAGGGCCCTGGTCAGGTGCGTCTCGTCGCGGAAGATGAAGTGGAGCGAGAACACACCCGCCTGCGGAGCCACCGAGGAGGCGTTGGCGGTCGAGGTGATGACGAAGTCGATATCGCCCGCCCGCATCTTCTGGAGCGTCTGCGGCTCGGTGCCGAGCTGCGCGCCCGGGAACTGGTTGATGCTCATCTTGCCGCCGCTGAGCTGCTTGATCTTTTCGTCGAAGATGTTGGCGGCAATGCCGTAGGCGGTCGTGGTCGGCTGGTCGTAGGCGAAGCTGAACTTCCGCTGGGCCGCCGCGTCCGCGGGCCAGCCGAGGGCCAGCGCGACGGTCAGCACCGCAAGGGCAGCGTGGATGATCACACGTCGTCGCATGAGCGTGTCCTCCCCGTTGAAGAGTCGTACGTGATGGTGGGGCCTCGGGCTTCGGCCGTGCGTATGGT
>JBGQFW010000096.1:0-15689 GCA_041497115.1 Methylomirabilia bacterium | reverse complement strand
CCGCTGGCGATCGTGCTCGCCCAGGCGGTGATCGCGGCCCCCATCGTCACCGGCATCACGCTGGCGGCGGTCCAGAACGTGCCGGCCAAGTTCCGCCTGCAGCTGGTCGCGCTCGGCGCCTCGCGCCCGCAGATGGTGTGGGTGGTCCTGCGCGAGGCGCGGCTGCCCATGCTGGCCGCCGTGATGGCCGGCTTCGGCGGCGTCATCTCCGAGATCGGCGCCTCCATGATGGTGGGCGGCAACATCAAGGGGCAGACGCGCACGCTGACGACGGCGATGGTGCTCGAGACGGGCAAGGGCAACTTCGACGTCGCCATCGCGCTGGCCGTCCTGCTGCTCGTCCTCGTCTTCGTCATCAACTGGGCGCTCACGGTCGTCCAGCAGCGCCGGGCGCTATAATCCGGGCCATGATCCGCGCGGGCGCCGCGCTGCTCGTCGTCTGCCTGCTGGCGCCGGCCGCCGCCGCCGCCGAGCTGACGCTGTCGGTCGCGATCAGCATGCGCGAGGCGATCGACGAGATCGGCGGCCGCTTCACGCGCGCGCACCCCGGGCTGGCGCTGCGCTACAACTTCGGCGGGTCCGGCGAGCTGCAGAAGCAGATCGAGGCGGGCGCCCCGGTGGACGTGTTCGTGTCGGCGGCGGCCCGGCAGATGGACGAGCTCGAGGCGCGCGGCCTCCTGCTGGCCGGCTCGCGGCGCGTCTTCGCCCGCAACGTGCTCACCGTCGTCACGCCCGTCGACGCCGGGGTGGACCTGGCCCGGCCGGGCGATCTCCTCGGCCCCCGCGTGCAGCGCGTGGCGATCGGCGATCCGCGCACGGTGCCGGTCGGTCAGTACGCCGAGGAGTGCCTGCGCACGCTCGGGCTGTGGGAGCGGCTGCGCCCCCGGCTGGTCTACGCCGAGAACGTCCGCCAGGCGCTCGAGTACGTGGCGCGCGGCGAGGTGGACGCCGGGTTCGTGTACACGACCGACGTGGCGGCCCGCCCCGGCCGCGTGCGCGAGGCGTTCCGCCCCGCCGAGGACACCTACCGGCCCATCACCTACCCGGCGGCGGTCGTGAAGGACTCGCGCCGGCGCGCGCTGGCGCTGGCCTTCGTCGAGAGCCTGGGCGGCGCCGAGGCGCAGGCGACGCTGGCGCGCCTCGGCTTCCAGCCCGCGCCGCGCGGCGCGCCGTGACGGCCGACGCGCTCGACGCGCTCGCGCTGTCCGTGCGGGTGGCGGTGCTGGCCACGCTCGCCAACGCGGTCGTCGGCATCCCGCTGGCGTGGGCGCTCGCCCGCCGGCGCTTTCCCGGCCGGGGCGTGGTGGACCTGCTCGTGACGCTGCCGCTGGTCCTGCCGCCGACCGTCACCGGCTACTACCTGATCGTGCTGCTGGGCCGGCGCGGCTGGCTCGGCGCGCCGCTCCACGCCGCCACCGGGTGGGCCGTCGCGTTCACCTGGTACGCCGCGGTGATCGCCGCCACCGTCATGGCGCTGCCGCTCCTCGTCCGCACCGCGCGCGCGGCGATCGAGTCGGTGGACCGCGATCTGGAGAAGGCGGCGCGGACGCTCGGGCGCCCGGAGTGGCGCGTGGCGCTGGAGGTCACGCTGCCGCTCGCGCGCAACGGCATCCTGGCCGGGCTGGTGCTGGCGTTCGCGCGCGCGCTCGGCGAGTTCGGCGCCACGCTGATGCTGGCCGGCAACATCCCGGGGCGCACGCAGACGGTGCCGCTGGCGATCTACACCGCGGTGCAGACCGGCGACACCGCCGACGCGGCCGTGCTCGTCGTCGTGCTCACTCTCCTGTCGTGCGCGGTGCTGCTGGCGGCGTCGCGGCTGGGCGCGCGGGCGGCCTGAGGGCGCGCGATGGCCGGCCTCGAGGTCGCGCTCACCAAGCGGCTGCCCGGCTTCACGCTCGACGTGGCGTGGCGCGCGGGCGACGGCGTGGCGGTGCTGTTCGGTCCCTCCGGCGCCGGCAAGACGCTGACGCTGCAGTGCCTGGCCGGGCTCATCCGGCCCGACGCCGGGCGCATCGCGCTGGGCGACCGCGTGTTCTTCGACGCGGCGGCCGGCGTGGACCTGCCGCCACAACAGCGGCGCATCGGCTACGTCTTCCAGGGCTACGCGCTGTTTCCCCACCTGAGCGTCGCCGACAACGTCGCCTATGGCCTGCGCGACCGGCCGCGTGCCGAGCGGCGCGAGCGGACCGCCGGCGTCATCGCCCGGCTGGGGCTCGGCGGGCTGGAGCGGCGCTATCCCCGCGAGCTGTCGGGCGGCCAGCGCCAGCGGGTGGCGCTGGGCCGCGCGCTGGCCATCGAGCCGGCGCTGCTGCTGCTCGACGAGCCGCTCTCCGCGCTGGACGCGCCGCTGCGCCGCGCGCTGCGCGACGAGCTGCGCGCGCTGCTGGGCGAGGTCGCCACCGCCGCGGTGGTCGTCACCCACGACTTCACCGAGGCCTACCGGCTGGCCGACCGCATCGTGGTCTACGACGGCGGGCGCGTCGTGCAGGCGGCGCCGCGCGCGGAGCTGCTGTGGCAGCCGGCCTCCGAGGCGGTGGCGCGCATCATGGGGATCGCCAACGTGCTCCACGGCACGGTGATCAAGGCCACGCCCGACCGCATCCAGCTCCGCTGGCGCGGCCAGATCCTCGAGGCCGTCAATTCGCCGAGCCGGTCGTACCTGCCGCCGCCCGAGTCGCCGATCGCGTTCTTCATCCGCCCCGAGTACGTGCGGCTCATCCGCAAGGACCGCGGCGCCGCCGATCCCGGCCATCACATGAACCTCATGACGGGCGTCGTCGTGGCCGACGAGGACTTCGGCACCACGTGGACGCTGCGGATCCGGCTCGACGAGCCGGGCCGGCCGGCCCAGGGCGAGTGGGACCTCGAGGTCGAGGTCCCCCACCTGGTCTACGAGATCCTCGAGATCGAGCGGGACCGGCGCTGGGAGTTCTCGATCCACCGCGGCTCGATCCACGTGCTGCCGGCGTGACGCCGGTGCTCGCCCTGCGCGATGTCCGCCACGGCTACGGCGCGGGCTTCACCCTCGACGTGCCGGCGCTGGACGTGGTGGCGGGCGAGGTGCTGGGCGTCATCGGCCCCAACGGCAGCGGCAAGTCCACGCTGCTGCGCGTGCTCGGCCTGCTCGAGCGGCCCGCCCAGGGGGAGGTCCGCGTGGGCGGCCGCCCGGTGGACGCGCGCGATGCGCTGGCCGAGCGGCGGCGCATGGCGACGGTGTTCCAGGAGCCGCTGCTCGCCGACATGACGGTGGCCGCCAACGTCGCACTCGGCCTCGGCTTCCGCGGCGTCGGCGGCGCCGCCGCCGAGGGCCGCGCGCGCCACTGGCTCGAGCGCTTCGGTGTCGGCGCGCTCGCCGCGCGGCCGGCCCGCACGCTCTCCGGCGGCGAGGCCCAGCGCGTCGCGCTGGCGCGCGCGCTGGTGCTGGAGCCCGAGGTCCTGCTGCTCGACGAGCCGTTCACCGGGCTCGATCAGCCCTCCCGCACGGCGCTCATCGCGGACCTCGGCGGGGTGCTGCGCCAGGACCGGGCGACGGCCGTGCTCGTCACCCACGACCGGGGCGAGGCGGAGGCGCTGGCCGACCGCGTCGCGGTCCTCCTCGACGGGCGCCTTCGCCAGCTCGACACCACCGCCCGGGTCTTCCAGGCGCCCGCCTCGGAGGAGGTGGCGCGGTTCGTCGGCGTGGAGACGATCGTGAGCGGCCGCGTGATCGGGCGCGCCGGCGGCATCACGCGCGTGGTGGTCGGCGGCCGCACGCTGGAGATCGTGGCGCCCGCCGTGCCGGGGACGCGGGTACGGCTGGCGATCCGCCCCGACGACGTCACGCTCGTGGCGGGGCACGCGCCGGGCGGCCCCACGAGCGCCCGCAACGTGCTGGCCGGCACGATCGCCCGGATCACGGTGACCGACGTCGGCGTGCGCGTCGTCGTGGACTGCGGATTTTCCCTCGTGGCCACCATCACGCCGCGCTCGCTGGCCGACCTCGGGCTCGCCGAGGGCTCGGCGGTCACCGCCCTCTTCAAGGCCGGCGCGGTGCACCTGATCCCCGGGCGGGTCGAAGCTTGACACCCCCACCGGTCCAGGGCTATAAGGAGCCACCCGCAACCAGTGGCACAGGGACGGGGGACGGTATTTGAGTCAGGGGTCCGCGAGGCCAGCGCTCGATCACGACGCTGGCCTTGTTTGTTTCTGGCCGTGCCCGCCATGCGAATGGAGGCCGACGCGATGACCCAGGAGAGCCTCATCGATCGACTCATGGCCGAGAACGAGGAGTTCCGCCGCCTGCGCTCCGAGCACCAGGGATACGAGCACGAGCTGGACGCGCTGAAGGGGAACCCCGCGCTCTCGGCCGACCAGCACTGGCGGATGAGCGAGCTGAAGAAGCTGAAGTTGATGGCCAAGGACCGCATGGAGGCCATCATCCGGGGCACCCGTCCCGGCGTCACCGCCTGAGCTCCACCGATCGCCGCCGGCGGCACCGTCGCCCCGCGCGACGGCGCCCGCCGCGGACCCCCGCCGCCGGCTTCCGTGGTCTCACCCACCTGACCCCCGAGGGGGCCGCCCGCATGGTGGACGTCTCGGCCAAGGCCGAGACCGCCCGCGAGGCGGTGGCCCGCGCGATCGTGAAGATGCGGCCGGCCACGCTGCGCGCCGTCCAGCGCGGCAACGCGCCCAAGGGCGACGTGCTGGGGGTGGCCCGCACCGCCGGGATCCTCGCCGCCAAGCGCACGTCCGAGCTGATTCCCCTCTGCCATCCGCTGCGCCTCACGCGCGTGGACGTGTCCTTCGAGCTTCGCGCGCGGCGCGGCGAGATCGCCGTCGAGGCGCGCGTGCGGACCGTGGACAAGACGGGCGTGGAGATGGAGGCGCTGACCGCCGCCGCCATCGCCGCGCTGACCGTGTACGATATGGTCAAGGCGCTGGAGAAGGGCGTGACGATCACCAATCTGCAACTCTTGAAGAAATCGGGCGGGAAGTCGGGCGACTGGAGCCGGCGCCCTTCTAGAACAGGCCACCCACGCCTCTAGCCGACCGCGCGCCACTCGCTACAATAGCCGCGTGAAGACCGCCTTGATTCACTCCCAGGACTGGAGCCGCTTCGACTACGGCCCCGAGCATCCGCTGCGGATGGAGCGTCTGGGCCTCACCTGGCGGCTCATGCAGGCTTACGGCCTCACCCAGCTGCCCGGCGCGCGGATCTACGCGCCGACGCCGGCCGCCGAGCGCGAGATCGCCGCCTTCCACGATCCCGGCTACCTCGAGGCGCTCAAGGCCTCCAACACCGGCGCCCCGCCGCCGCGGGCCTCCGCCTTCGGGCTCGGCCCCGGCGACAACCCGGTCTTCCGCGGCGTGTGGGAGGCCGCCCAGCTCGTGGCGGCCGGCTCGCTGCTGGCCGCCGACCTCGTCGCCCGCGGCGAGGTCGACCGCGCGTTCCACTTCGCCGGCGGCCTGCACCACGCGCTGCCGGATCGCGCCTCGGGGTTCTGCTACGTCAACGACGCCGTGCTGGCCATCTTGAGATTGCGCGAGCGCGGGCTGCGGGTGGCCTACGTGGACATCGACGCGCATCACGGCGACGGCGTGCAGTACGCCTTCTACGGCGACCCCAACGTGCTCACGATCTCCACCCACGAGCGGGGCGAGCGCCTCTTCCCCGGCACCGGCTTCGTGCACGAGCTGGGCGAGGGGGCCGCCGCCGGCTATTCGGTGAACCTGCCGCTGGAGGCGTACACCGACACGAGCGTCTACCTGCCGGCCTTCGAGGCGGTGGTGCCGCCGCTGCTGGCGCGCTTCAAGCCCGACGTGATCGTCGTGCAGCTCGGGATCGACTCGCACCGCACCGATCCGCTGACGCACCTGGCCCTCGACGTCCAGGGGTTCGCCCGCGCGCTGCAGCGCATCGCGCCGATGGCGCCCAAGATCGTCGCGCTGGGCGGCGGCGGCTACGACCTCCGCAACGTCGCCCGCGCGTGGACCGTCGCGTGGGCCGTGCTCAACCACGTCGAGCTGTCCGAGGAGATGCCGGAGGCGTTCGCCGAGGATCTCGAGCGCTACGGCTTCACCTCACCCAAGCTCTGGGACGAGCCCGCCGAGCCGCTGCCCGACGAGATCCAGCGCGCGGTGTGCGACTACGCCGACCGCCAGGTGGACGCGGTCCAGACGACAATCTTTCCCTTTCATCGTCTTTGATTGGGGGCCCCGAGATGGCCCCCAAACCCCCCGGCGGCTCGGCCCGCCCCGGCGGAGCCGTGGCGCGCCTCGATTACTCCAGCAGATCGATATACGCGGTCGGCACGAGGGCGGAGTCGGGGATCTCGAGGGTGGCCAGCAGGGTAAGGGCCTCGCGCTCGCCGTCGGCGGGGGTCTCGCCGTCGGCCAGCACGACCTCGAGCTCGAGGAAGTGGCCGAGCCCCTCGACGTCGTCGAGGTGGATGCGTGTGCGGCCGGCCAGGAAGACCTCGCGGCGCTTGGTGACGACCCCGCGCACGCCGAGCGCAGCGCCGAGGAGCGCCGCCAGCGCCTCTGGATTGCCGGTGGCCACGCGCGAGTAGGTCGAGGTCTTCGGCCCCGGGCGGTCGGGTCGCTCGTAGAAGATCAGCTGGCCGGCGCCGTCGCCGAGGTCGCGGAGCTTCAGGCGCCCGCGCGGAACGACGAAGAACGTGTCGGTCTGGCTCGCGAGCGTCGGCGGCGCCGTCGCCAGCGCCGCCACCCGGGGGCGCAGCCGCCCGGGGTCCGCGATCCGCGCTTTGATCTCGACGTTGCGTGCCATCACCCGCGCGATGCCGTGGCGGCCTTCCGCGTCCGGGCAGCGTAGCACGTCGTCCCCCGTGCTACAGTGGCGTGACGGCGGCGCGATGGAGGCGGAACGTTGCGTGGGGTGCTCATCACGTTCGAGGGCGTCGAGGGGTCGGGCAAGACGACCCAGATGCTCCGCCTCGGACGCTGGCTCAAGCGAGCGGGCTACCCGGTCGAGCTGACCCGCGAGCCCGACGGGACCGCGCTCGGCGCGGCGGTGCGCCGCCTCTTCGAGCGCGACGTGGCGCCGCTCACCCAGATGTTCCTCTTCCTCGCCGCCCGTCACCAGCACGTGGCCGAGAAGATCCGCCCCTGGCTGCGCGCGCGGCGCATCGTGCTGTCGGACCGCTACACCGACGCCACCGTCGCCTACCAGGGCTACGCGGGCGGCCTCGATCCCGAGATGATCCGCGAGCTCAACCTGCGCGCGACGGGCGGCGTGCTGCCGGACCTCACGCTGCTTTTCGACCTCGACCCCGCCGCCGGCTTCCGGCGCATCCGTGGCCGGAGCCTCGACCACTTCGAGCGGCAGGCGCTGGCGTTCCACCGGCGCGTGCGCCGGGGCTATCGCGAGATCCAGCGGGCCGAGCCCAAGCGCGTGCGGCTGGTGAGCGCCGGCCGCCCGGCCGACGTCGTGGCCGCCGAGGTGCAGGCGATCGTGGGGGAGTTCCTGCGTGGCGCTTGAGGCGATCCGCGACCAGCCGCACGCCGTCGCGCTGCTCCGCCGCGCGCTCGAGAGCGGGCGGGTCGCGCACGCCTACGCGTTCGTCGGGCCCGCCGGCTCCGGGCGCATGACGACGGCGCGGGCGTTCGCCCAGGAGCTGTTGGGCGCGGGCGGCGGCGCACACCCCGACCTGCACGTGATCGGGCCGACGCCGCCCGAGGACAAGCCCAAGGGCCCGCGGGCGATCCGCATCGACGCGATCCGCGAGCTGGAGCGGCAGGCCACGCTGCGCCCGGCCCGGGGCGGCCGCCGCGTCTGCATCCTCGACGAGGCCGAGCGCATGACCGCCGACACGCCCGCGGTGTTCCTCAAGTTCCTCGAGGAGCCGCCGCCGGGCACGGTCGTGATCCTCGTGCTGCCGGGGGTGCGGGCGGTGCCCGCCACGGTCCTCTCGCGCTGCCAGATCGTGCGCTTCACCGCGCGCGACACCGGCCGGGCGACCGCCGCCGTCGGCGAGGCGTGGGCGCTGCTGGAGGGGGCCCGCGCGGAGGGCGCCGCCGGCCTCTTCCGCCGCACCGACCGCCTGGACCGGGACCGTGCCGAGACGCTGGTGGACGGCTGCTGGCTTCTGTGCCGCGACCTGCTGCTGGCGCGGGCGGGCGCGCCCGCCGCGCTCCTGCACGACGCCGGCCGCGCCGCCGACCTGGCCGCCGAGGCGGCCCGCTGGAGCGACGCGGCGCTCCTGGCGGTGATCGAAGCGTGCCGTCGTGCCCGCCCGACGCTGATCAACAACGTGACACCGCGGCTGACCGTCGAGACGGTGGTCCACCGTCTGCTGGCGCGCGCCGCATGAGGTCGTGATGGACGACATCCGTGAGGAGTGGCTGATCGGCATCCGGCTGCGCGACTCGGCGTCGGCCGACGACTACAAGCTGGTGGACGACGTCGCCCCCTCCGTCGGTGACATCGTCGTGGTGGAGACGACCACCGGCACCGCGCTCGGCGAGATCCGCCGGCCGCGCCGTCCGCTGCCGGACTTCCGGCGCGACCGGCTCTACCGCCGGGTCGTGCGCGCGGCCACCGCCGCCGAGGAGCGCGAGTACCGCGACCGCCGCCAGCGCGAGGAGCGCGCGGTGACCGCCGCCCAGCGGCTGGCCCGGGCGCGCCAGCTGCCGATCAAGGTGGTGGACGTCGAGATGCAGGGCGCCGACCGTCGCGTGACGGTGTACTTCAACTCCGAGGACCGCGTGGACTTCCGCGAGCTGGTGCGCGATCTCGCCCGCGAGTTCCGCGCGCGCATCGAGATGCGCCAGATCGGCGCCCGCGACACCACCCGGGTGATGGACGGCATCGGCCCGTGCGGGCGGCAGCTCTGCTGCTCGTCGCATCTGCGGAAGTTCGAGCCGATCTCGGTGAAGATGGCCAAGGCGCAGGACATGCCGCTCACCGACAGCCGGCTGCTCGGCAACTGCGGCCGGCTCAAGTGCTGCCTGCTCTACGAGTTCTCGACCTACCAGGAGCTGCGCGGCCGGCTGCCGCGGGTGAACACGCCCTGCCAGGCCGACTGCGGCGGCGGCGGGTGCATGACCGGCAAGGTGCGCTCGATCCGCGTGCTCGCGCAGTCGGTCGTGGTCGGCTTCCCCGACGGCACCCAGGCCGAGGTGCCGCTGGAGGCGCTGACGTGGGAAGGCCGCCCCCACGTCGAGTCGCAGCTCAAGCAGCCGTAACTCCGACCCGGAGGAGCCCATGCGGATGTTCCGGATCGCCCTGCTCGGCGTCGCCGCCCTCGCCCTGCTCGTCGGATCCCACCCGGCCCCCGCCCAGCCGGCGCCGATCAAGATCGGCTTCATCACCGATCTCACCGGGGTGGCCGCCCAGGCGGCCAAGGACATGGTCAACGGCATCACGATGTACCTCGACGAGACCGGCTACCAGATGGCCGGCCGCAAGGTGGAGCTGATCGTCGAGGACAGCCAGGGCCGCCCGGACGTCGCGGTCAGCAAGCTGCGCAAGCTGGTCGAGCACGACCAGGTGCACATCGTGGCCGGCGTGCTGTTCGGCCATCTGGGCTACGCGCTCGCGCCCAAGATCGAGGAGTATCGCCTGCCCGGGCTGATCACCGTCGCCGCCTCCGACGACCTCACCCAGCGGTTGAAGTACCGGTGGGTCGTCCGGACCGGCTGGGCCTCCAGCCAGCCCTCGCATCCCTTCGGCGAGTACGCGGCCAAGACGCTCGGCTATCGCCGGGTGGCCGTCATCGCCTCCGACTACGCCTTCGCCTGGGAAGTGGTGGGCGGCTTCCAGAAGACCTTCGAGGACGCGGGCGGCCAGGTCGTGCAGAAGCTGTGGGCGCCGCTCGGCGCGATGGACCTCGCGCCCTACATCGCGCGCCTGCGCCGCGACGTGGACGCCGTCTTCACGATGATCGCCGGCGCCCCGACCATCCAGTTCTTCAAGCAGTACCAGGACGCCGGGCTGACCGGCAAGATCCCGCTCATCGGCGGCGGCCCCGCGGTCGACGAGGCGCTGCTGCCGCAGATGGGGGACGAGGCGCTGGGCGTGATGACCCCGCTCATCTACAGCGCGGCGCTCGACACGCCGGCCAACCGGCGCTTCGTCGCGGCGTACCGCGCGAAGTTCGGCAAGGTCCCGTCCTACTTCTCGGAGACCAACTACACCAGCGGGCGCTGGATCGCCGAGGCTGTCAAGGCCGTCGGCGGCAAGGTCGAGGACCGCGAGGCGTTCCTGGCCGCGCTGCGCCGGGTGGAGATCCCCGATGCCATCCGGGGGCCGGTCAAGCTCGACGATCGCGGCAACCCGATCCAGAACGTCTACTTCCGCAAGGTCGAGCGCAACAAGGATGGCGAGCTGCAGAACACGGTGATCCTGACCATCCCCGCCGTCTCCCAGTTCTGGAAGTACAATCCGGAGGAGTTCCTGAAGCAGCCGGTCTACAGCCGCGACGTCCCGCCCTGCCGCCACTGCTGAGCCGCCGCCGGATCGCGTCGCGGCGCCATGCTAGAGTGACAGCGTGAGCGGCGCGTTCTATCTCACGACCCCGATCTACTACGTCAACGACGCGCCCCACCTGGGGCACGCGTACACCACCATCGTCGCCGACGCCATGACGCGCTATCGGCGACTGGCCGGTGACGAGGCGTTCTTTCTCACGGGCACCGACGAGCACGGCGAAAAGATCGCCCAGGCGGCTGCCCGGGCGGGGATCAGCCCCCAGGCGCTGGCCGATCGCAACTCGGCGGCGTTCCGCGCCGCCTGGGACGCCCTCGGTCTCGGCTACGGCGACTACATCCGCACGACCGAGCCGCGGCACGAGCGCGTGGTCCAGGCCTTCCTCCAGCAGCTGTGGGACGCCGGCGAGATCTATCTCGGCAAGTACGGCGGTCACTACTGCTTCGGCTGCGAGCGGTTCTACACCGAGAAGGAGATCGTGGACGGCAAGTGCCCCGACCATCTCACGCCGCTCACCTGGATCGAGGAAGAGAACTATTTCTTCAAGATGTCGGCGTACCAGACGTGGCTGATCGACACGGTCGAGCGGCGGCCGGACCTCGTCCGCCCCGAGCGCTATCGCAACGAGGTTCTCGGGTTCCTGCGCGATCCGCTGCAGGACCTCTCGATCAGCCGGCCGCGCACGCGGCTGGAATGGGGCATTCCGCTGCCGTTCGACGACAAGTACGTGACCTACGTCTGGTTCGACGCGCTGATCAACTACGTCTCCGCGCTCGGCGGGCCCGGCGATCCGCGCTTCGAGAAGTTCTGGCCGGTCGCGCAGCACGTGACTGCCAAGGACATCCTCAAGCCCCACGCGATCTACTGGCCGTGCATGCTGGCCGCCCTGGCCAAGGCGCACGGCAAGCCGCTCGAGACCTACCTCTACACGCACCTCAACGTGCACGGCTACTGGACGATCGAGGGCCAGAAGATGTCGAAGTCCCTCGGCAACGTCTTCCCGGCAGTGGCGCCGGCCGAGAAGTACGGGACCGACGCCTACCGCTATTTCGTCCTTCGCGAGATGGCATTCGGCCTCGACGCCGACTTCTCGGAGGCGGGCCTCGTCGGCCGTCTCAACGCCGACCTCGCCAACGACCTCGGCAACCTGGTCTCGCGGGCGACGACGCTGGTCGTGAACCTTGCCAACGGCGAGGTTCCGGCGCTGCCTCCCGAGGCAACATTCCATCCATTCGGCCTCATCCCCGACTTGAAGCCGGACTATGAACGGGCTCTCGCGGACGTTCAGCGCGCGATGACCGAATTCGCGTTCCACCGGGCGCTCAGTGCCATCTGGGAATTCATCGGCGCAGTGAATCGCTTCGTCGACAAGACGCAGCCCTGGCTCATCGCGAAGCAGGTCGGCCGACGGCAAGATCTGGACGCGGTCCTCTACTCGCTTGCTGAATCGCTGCGACTGCTCGGTATCCTGCTGTCTCCGTTCCTTCCAGCCGCGGCGACGAAGATTCGTGAGGGTCTCGGACAGGCAGGCGAGGCCACGCTCGCCGATGCCGTCTGGGGGCGCTTGGCCTCCGGCACTCACGTGCAGAAGGTGTCAGGTCTATTTCCGCGGATCGAGTCACAAAAGCCGCGTGCTCCCGAGGCGACGTCAAAAGCAGGCGGCGCCACTGCTGGCCTGATCTCCATCACCGACTTCGGCCGCGTCGACCTGCGGGTGGCCGAGATCCTCGCCGCCGAGGCCGTGCCGAAGTCCAAGAAGCTGCTCAAGCTCACCGTCTCGCTCGGCGCCGAGTCGCGCACGATCGTGGCGGGGATCGCCCAGCACTACGCGCCCGCCGATCTCGTCGGCAAGAAGGTCGTGGTGGTGGCCAACCTGGAGCCGGCCACGCTGATGGGCGTGGCGTCGCAGGGCATGGTGCTGGCCGGCTCCACCGACGGCGACGGCGCGCTGGCCGTCATCACGGTGGACCGCGACCTGCCGCCGGGGGCGCGCGTCAGGTGATCAGCGAGCAGTACGTGGAGGCGATCATCCAGGCGGCCGAGCGCGACGCCTCCATCGCGCGCGTGCTGCGCGAGATCTGCGCGCTCGCCGGCGACGTCCGGGCGGGCGCCCTCGAGCTGGTCGGCGCCCACCTGCGCACGCAGGCGGCCGGCGCCGACGTGCTGGAGTGCGTGCGCGCGCTGCGCGAGGACGCGGTGGCCCTCCGCATCGCCGAGCGCCTCGGCCCGCCGGCGGAGTGAGCCGGCTCGTCCCCTGGCTGCGGCGATGGGGCGTGTCGTTCGCCTCCCTCGTCGGCGGTGTGCTCACGCTGTTCGTCTTCCGTCGCAGCCTGCCGCGCGTCGCCTGGATCGTCGGCTACCTCATCCTCCTCTGGCTGCTGGTGGCGGTGCTCGTCCAGGTGCGCGAGACGCTCGCGGCCTCCGGCCGGCGCGTCCACCGGGTCGTGCTGAGCGCGACCGAGTACACGATCCAGACGCTCTACCACGGGGTGCTGCTGTTCCTGCTGCCCGCCTACTGGGCGGCCACGACGCTGACCTCGCCCAACGTGTTCTTCTTCGCGCTGCTCGTCGTCCTGATCCTGCTGGCCACCTTCGATCCCTGGTACCGTGCGCTCGTGCACCCGCGGCCGTGGGCCGGCTACGTGTTCTTCCTGGTGGCGATGTTCGGCGCGCTGAACCTGGCGCTGCCGCTGGTCGGCGTGCCCCCGTTCGCCGCGCTGCTGATCGCGGCGTGGCTGGCGGTGGTGGCGCTCACCCCGGCGGTGTGCCGGGAGCGCGGGTGGCGGTGGCTGACCGGTCTGGCCGTCACCTCGCTGGTCGGAGGCGTCGTCGCCGGCCTCGCCGCGCTGCGGCCCATCGTCGTGCCGCCGGCGCCGCTGTTTCTGGCGCGGGCCGAGCTGGGGTGGACGGTCGGCACGCTGGACCCGGTGGAGCCGGTGGCCGGCGCGATCCGCGCGGCCGACCTGCGCGAGCGCGGCCTCGTCGCCTCCACCGCGATCTACGCGCCGGCCGGGCTGCGCCAGCCCGTCGAGCACGTGTGGCGCCGCGCGGGACAGGTGGTCAGCGTGGTGCGCCTGGCGCCGGTGCAGGGCGGGCGGCGTGAGGGGTTCCGCACGTTCTCGCGCAAGACCGTGTTCCCGCCCGACCCGGTGGGGCCCTGGACGGTGGACGTCATGACGGCCTCCGGCCAGCTCATCGGGCGGCTGCGCTTCCGGGTGATCGAGTGAGCGCGCCCGAGCTGTTCGACACCCACGCGCACCTGCACTTCCCGGAGTTCGCCGACGACCTGCCGGTGGTGCTCGAGCGCGCGCGGGCGGCCGGCGTCGCGCGGATGCTCACGATCGGCACCGACGTCGAGACGTCGGCGGCCGCCATCGCCCTGGCCGCCCGCGAGCCGGACGTGTGGGCGGCGGTCGGCATTCATCCGCACGACGCCGCCGACGCCGACGAGGCCGCGTTCGCCGAGATCGAGCGGCTGGCGGGAGCACCGCGGGTCGTGGCCATCGGCGAGATCGGCCTCGACTTCTTCCGCAACCTCTCGCCGCGCGACGCGCAGGAGCGGACGTTCCGCCGCCTGCTCGACCTGGCCCGGCGTAAACGCCGGCCGGTGCTGATCCACTGCCGCGACGCCCACGACGAGACGCTCGCGATCCTCGCCGACGCGCGCGTCGATGAGGTCGGCGGCATCATGCACTGCTTCTCGGGCGACGTCGCGATCGCCCGGCGCTGCCTCGACCTCGGCCTCGCGATCTCGCTGGCGGGGCCGGTCACCTATCCCAACGCGCGCGCGCTGCCCGAGGTGGCGCGCTTCGTCCCCGCCGACCGCCTCGTCGTCGAGACCGACTGTCCCTACCTGCCGCCCCAGGGCCATCGCGGCCGCCGCAACGAGCCCGCCTACCTGGCACTCACCGCGGCGCGCGTGGCCGAGCTGCGCGGCGAGCCGCTGTCCACGCTGGGGCCGCGCATGAGCGACAACGCGCGCCGGCTCCTCGGCGTGCCGTGACCCCGCGGTGCCCTGGCGCGACGCCGGCTTCTTCCTGCGCGCGCGGCTGAGCCGCGGCCTGGCGCGGCTGGGGCGTCGCCCCGCGCTGCCGCCCGCGCCGCCGGCGCCGATCGAGGACGTGCTGCGCGGGCCGGCCACGCCGCTGGCGCTGGCGCGCCTGCTCGAGGGGCGTGACAACGCCGGGCGCGAGGCGGCAGTGGCGCGCTGGCTCACCGCGCGCGGCGTGGCGTTCCGGCGCCACCGGTTCGCGACCTTCGAGGGCGCCGGCGAGAACTTCGCGGTGGAGGTCGGTGGCGGCGGCGCGGCGCTCGTGCTGATCGCCCATCACGACGCGGTGCCCGGCAGCCCGGGCGCCAACGACAACGCCGCCTCGGTCGCGATCCTGCTGTCGCTGCTCGCGCGGTGGTCGGCGCGGCCGCCGCGCGGGCGGGTGCGCCTGCTGTTTTCTGCCTGCGAGGAGGTCGGCTATCTCGGCAGCCGCGCCTGGGTGCGCGCGCACGGCGTCGACGACGTGCGCGGCGTGCTGAGTCTCGAGCTGCCCGGCGTCGGCGACAGCCTGGCGGTGTGGGACGCCGCCGAGCCGACGCCGTTCCTGACCGCCGTGCGCGGTGGGCTGGAGTCGCTGGGGCTGCGCGCGGAGGCGGGCTACCACGTGGTGGGCCGCATCCCGGTCTTCGGCAGCGACCATCGCGCGTTCGCGGCGGCCGGGGTGCCGGCCTACGGGCTCACGACGGTGCCGGCCGCGCAGGCCGAGGCGCTGCGGCGCTTCGTGTTCCGTCCCGTGCGGACGGCGCTGCGCGCGGGCGGGCGACGCCCGCCGCCCTTCGACACCTACCACACCGCGCGTGATGCCGGCGCCACCCTGGACGCCGTCGCGCTCGACCGGATGGCGGGCGCGCTCGAGGCGGTGGTGGACGCGGTCGGCTAGGGCAGGGTGGGGCCGGCGGCGAGACGGGCGAGGAGGAGGCGGGCCCGCTCGATCTCGCTCGACGGGACCAGCACCACGACCTCGCCCTGCGAGCCCACCGTGAACGGGTGGACGGAGTGGGCCAGGCGCGAGCGGAGGAAGGCGGGAATCCCCTCGCTCTCGAGCAGGCTCTTCACGACGACCGCCTCCGCCTGATCGCAGCGGCGGAGCTCGACCAGCGCGCGCTCGTCCGGCGGCGCCGGCGGCGTGCCCGCTCGATTGGGGAAGGGGATGATCTTGCCTCGACGCGCCATGCCGTCCGATGATACCGCAGCGCGGGTGTCAGCAGGCGG
>JBGQFW010000095.1:0-15798 GCA_041497115.1 Methylomirabilia bacterium | reverse complement strand
CGACGGCGCCTCCGCCACGCTGGTGATGTCCATGGACCGCGCCAAGGCGCTGGGCATCAAGCCCAAGCTGATCTTCCGCGGCTTCGCCGTCGCCGGCTGCGAGCCGGACGAGATGGGCATCGGCCCGGTCTACGCGGTACCGAAGCTGCTCCAGCGCCACGGCCTCACGATCAAGGACATCGACGTGTGGGAGCTCAACGAGGCCTTCGCCTCGCAGGTCGTCTACTGCCGCGACCGGCTGGGGCTCGATCCCGCCAAGCTCAATCCCAACGGCGGCTCGATCTCGATCGGCCACCCGTTCGGCATGACCGGCTCGCGCATGGTCGGCACGATCGCCAACGAGATGCTGCGGCGCAAGGCGCGCTACGGCGTGGTGACGATGTGCATCGGCGGCGGCCAGGGCGCGGCGGGGCTCTTCGAAGCCGCGAATTGACCCGCGCCGAGCGCGATAACCTGATCGCGCAGTACGCGGCGGGGCCGGCGCGCCTGAAGGCCGCGCTGGCCGCCGTCCCTGCCGCGGCCATGCAGTGGCGTCCCGCCCCCGGCGAGTGGTCGGCCCACGAGATCGTCGTGCACTGCGCCGACTCCGAGACCAACGCCTTCGTGCGCATCCGATTTCTGGCGGCCGAGCCGGAGCCGGTGCTGCAGGGCTACGATCAGGATCGCTGGGCGCAGACGTTCGACTACCACGGGCTGCCGATGGACGTCGCCCTCGGCGTCGTCGGGGGCGTGCGCGCCAGCACGACCGCGCTGCTGCGGCAGCTGCCGGAGACGGCGTGGAGCCGAGGCGGCCGCCACACCGAGTCCGGCCGCTACACCGCCGAGGACTGGCTGAAGATCTACGCCGACCATCTCGAGGGCCACGCCCGCCAGATCGAGGCCAACGTCGCTCAGTGGCGCACGACGCACCGCTAGCCGCGTAGCAGCAGCACGAGGCCGGAGACCAGCAGCAGCGCGAAGACGACCCGCCGGAAGCGCGCGGCGTCGAGCCGTCCGAAGAGCGCGATGCCGGCCGCGACGCCGGCCAGCGCGGGCAGCGCGTACGCCGCCGTCAGCCGCCACACCGGCGCCGTCAGGAGCCCCGCCCACCAGTAGCCGAGCAGGATCACGCCCTGGTTGAGCACGAAGAAGCCCATGAGGTTCGCCTTCAGCGTGCGCGGGCTCCACCCCTGGGTCGTCGCGTAGACGATCACCGGCGGCCCCGGCGTGCCGACGGCGCCGCCCACCAGGCCGGCCAGGAAGCCGGCGCCGAGCCCCCAGCCGCGGCCGGCCAGCCGCGCGGGCAGCACGCGGCGGAGCTCGAGCACGACCACCAGCACCAGCACGGCGCCGATCAGCCGGTTGAGCAGACTCGGCGGCAGCGAGGCCAGCAGCCACACGCCCGCCGGCGTGCCCACGATCGTGCCCGCCACGAGATCGGTGAGCGCGCGGGGCGTGAGGTCGCGGCGCAGCTGCACGACGACGATCAGCGAGAAGACGAGCGCGTAGATCGTCAGCAGGACGATGGCGGTGGCGGGCGGCATCACGTAGGGCAGGAAGGCCATCGCGACCAGCGCGATGCCGAAGCCCGTGAGCCCCATCACGAGGCTGGCGACGAAGACGACGAGGGCGCCGGCGGCCCAGGCGAGGGTCACGCGCGGCGGGGCGGCGTCAGCTGGGCTGGTAGCCCTTGGCGGTCATGCAGCGTTTGTAGCTGGCGTTGCGCTGCTGATCCCCGATCGTCCAGCGGCCGATGTCCACCAGGCCGCCCACGCCGAGATCGGGTATCGAGGCCGCCTCGCGGGCGCCCCGCACGCAGTCCATCTCGTCCTGGGTCGTCTGCTGGAACGTCATCGCCCCGGGCTTCTTCCAGTCGGCGCCGGCGAGGTCGTACTGCACGGTGCAACCGGTGAGGGTCACGAGGGCGAGGAGGGCGATGGCGAGTCGCATGGGTCTATCCTACATCACGGCAGGACGGAGATCGGCACGTCTCCTGAGTGGCCGCTCGGCGGATAGGCCCAGTGGATCGTCACCGGACCGGCGGCCACCGGCTCCACCAGGCCGAAGAAGTTGACCGTCGCCACCGGGCTCGGATGCGGCACCGTGTCCCACGAGGTCAGCAGCGAGAAGTCGCGCGGGGGCGGCGACGCGCAGCCCGCCGCCGGGTTGAACGACGCGATCGCCTGGAGCTGGACGGGCGTGCCGACGTTCACCGGGCCCAGCGGCGTCGCCACGCTCACGTTGGCGCCGTTCGGCACCGACGCCGCCGTGAGCGCGACCCCCTGCACGGTCCACGAGTTGTTCCCGGGCGAGAGCGGGAGCGTCGTCGGGC
The DNA here is from genome assembly GCA_041497115.1 of Methylomirabilia bacterium. Classification (GTDB taxonomy): domain Bacteria; phylum Methylomirabilota; class Methylomirabilia; order Rokubacteriales; family CSP1-6; genus AR5. The sequence continues at coordinate 13,487 of JBGQFW010000095.1, read as the reverse complement.
TCACGATGCCGCCGACCGTGGCCTTGATCGCGGCGATACCGGCGAAGATCCGGAACGAGGCGGTGACGGGGCCGTTGAATTCCGACAGCCCGAGCGGCCGCGCGAACGCGACGTTGGTGGACGTCCACATCGCCTGGTCGGTGACGTCCTGCGGCCCCGCGTTCGTGAAGGTGGCGGTGGCCCGGCACTCGACCTCGTAGCCGACCCCGGCCGGCAGGCAGGCCAGCCGGCTGTTCAACCCGCTCGCGTCACCGTAGGGCGCGCACGCGACGATCACGGAGGTCGCCGTCAGCGTGTCCGCGCCGACCGCCAGCGCGCCGATCGCGGTCGAGCCCCCCGCCGGCAGCAGCGGCTTGGTCTTGAACGTCGCGGTGAGACTCGTATTGCCGACGCCCACACCGGTGGCCAGCCCCGTTGCCGCGCCGACCGTCACGACCGGCGTGTTGCCCGAGACCCACGCGGACCGGGCGGTGACGTCCTGGGTGCTGCCGTCGGAGAAGGTCGCGACGGCGGAGTACTGCCGGGTGGCGCCCTTGGCCAGGGGTACGGACGTGTCCGTCGCCAGCGCTGTCACCGCGAGCGAGCTGACCGCGGGCTGGAACGCCGCCACGACCGTGCGGTTGGCCGTGAGCGTGAACGAGCAGTTCGTGCCCACGACGGCGGTACAGCCGGTCCAGCCGAAGAACTCGCCGGCGGGCGAGGGGGAGGAGACGGCCTGCAGGGTCACGGCCGTGCCGTAGTCCACGATCACCAGGCAGTTCACCGTCGCGCAGGTCGCGGCGGTGCCGACGAGGCCGACCGCGCTCCCGGGGCCGCTGACGCTGACGGTGAGCCCGAGCGGCTGCAGCGAGTAGTCGGCGAGGATCGACTTGTTGGCATCGATCAGCAGCGTGCACGAGGCGTTCGTGTTGCGGAACCCGCAGTCGCCCAGCCACTGGAACGTCCGGCCCGCCGGCGGCGCGCTGCGCGAGAACGTCACCGACGTTCCGCTCAGGTAGTCCTCGCTGCAGTTCGTCGCGGCGCCGGGACCGCAGCTGATCCCGGTCGCCGTGATCGTGCCGGTGGTGGCGGCGCTGTTGCCCTGGCGGGCCACCGTGACACCGAAGACCTGCTTGAAGGTCGCCGTGACCGAGTGGTTGGCGGTCATCGTCGGCTTGCAGGCGGCCGTGCCGGAGCAGTCCTGCGTCCAGCCCGTGAACCGGAACCCCGGCGCGGCGGCCGGCGTCAGCGGCTCGACCGTGCCGTACGTGAAGATCTGCGCGCACGGCGTCGTGTCCTGGTTGCAAGCGTAGCCGGGGCCGGTGACGCTGCCGTTGCCGACGACGGTGACCCGCAGCGTCTTGAGCTGGATCGAGAAGTTGGCGGCGACCGCCACGCCGATCGGGCTGGCGTTGAACGAGCACGGCGCGGTGCCCGGGCAGGTCGGGTCGCCCGACCAGCTGATGAAGTCCCAGCCCGTCGCCGGCGCCGGCGTCAGCTTCACGACCACGCCGCGCGCGAAGTCGAACGCCGCCGTCGTGCAGGCCAGGCCGCAGCTGATGCCGGCCGGCGTGGAGGTGACGGTGCCCTGGCCGGTCTTGGTCAGCGTAACGCTGGTGATGTCGCGGTAGGTCGGCGTGGCGGTCGTGTTGCCGCGCAGCACGAACGCGCAGCTCGCGTTCGTCGCCCCGCCGCGCAGGCAGGACACGCCCGTCCAGCTCACGAAGCGGGTGCCCGGGATGGGCGTGGCCTGCAGCGTGACCATGGTGCCGTAGTCGAGGGTCGCCAGACAGTCGAGCCCGCCGGCGCCGCAGTCGATCGTGTCGGGCAGCGACTCCAACGTGGCGACGTTGCCGTTGGGACGCGAGACGACGCGCAGCAGGTGGCGGTTGAGCGTGAACGTCACGCTCACGTTCTGGCTGTCGCCGGCGGGGACGAACTTGCACGTCGAGGTGTTGGACACGCACGCCCCGGCGAAGCCGCCCACGTGCGAGCCGGTGGCCGGCGCCGCGGTCAGCGTGACGAGCTTGGCGTCGAACTCCGGCTCGGTGCAGTCGGTGCCGCAGGAGAGGCCGGGGCCGGTGACGGTGCCGCTGCCGTTGCCGGTCTTGAGGATCGTGACCTGGGTCCGCGGCCGGTAGGCCGGCGTGACGGTCGTGTTGCCCTGCAGCACGAACGCGCAGGTCCGGTTGGCGGCGCCGCCGCTGCACATCACGCCCGTCCAGCCGGTGAACGTGAAGCCGGTGTTGGCGGTGGCCTGCAGCGTCACCGGCGTGCCGTAGTCGAAGATGCCGCCGCACACGCTGCCGCTCGTGCCGCAGTCGAGCGTGACGCCGCCGGGCAGCAGGTTGCTGGCGACGCTGCCGTTGAGCCGTTGGACGACGGCGAGCGAGTGGCGGTTGAGCGTGAAGTCGCCGACCGCCGAGCGGTTCAGGCTCATCACGGTGGTGCACGCGCCGCTTCCCGTGCAGATGTCGCCGGGCGGCTGGAGCCAGTGGAAGGTCGTCCCGACCGCCGGCTTCGGCGTGAGCGTCACCGAGGTGTTGCCGGCGACGAGCTGCGAGACCGAGCAGTTGCTGACACAGACCAGCGGTGGCGTCGTGCCGGCCGTGATCTGGCCGGTGCCGTTGCCGGAGGCGCTCACGAAGAGCGTGCGCGCGATGCCGAACGTGCCCTTCACGCTGCGGTTCGCCGTCAGGACGGCGACACACGCCGAGCCGTTGAGCCGCGTGCAGCCGGTCCACATGGCCAGCCGCCGGTCGGGATCGGGGAACGGCGTGAGCGTGACGACGCTGCCGTAGTCGTACTCGGCCATGCACTGCGGGTGACCGCCGGTGCCGCAATCGATCCCGCCCAGGTCGGCGGCCACGAAGCCGTCACCCACCGTTGCCACCGTCAGCTTCTGCTTGACGAGGGTGAAGGTCGCGGTGACCGACTGGTTGAGGACGGTGACCGAGCGGTTGGCGCCCGAGGCGGTGAACACGCAGTTGCCGCTCGCCTGGCCATCGCACACGTCGCCCGCCCAGCCTCGGAAGATCGTGCCGGTCGCCGGGCTCGGCGTCAGCGTCACGCTCGTGCCCGTGAAGATCTCCTCGAAGCAATCGGTCCCGCACGCCAGGCCGGGGCTGCTCACCGTGCCGGTGCCGTTGCCCGCCTTGAGCACGCGCACGCCGGTGACGCCGCGGAAGAGCGCGGTGCTGCTCGAGTTGGCCGTCACGACCATCTCGCACGTGGCGTTGGTGCGGCCGCCGCAGGGGCCGCCGGACCAGCTCAGGAACCGGTTGCCCGGCTGCGGCGTCGCCTGAAGGACGACGCGCGTGCCCTGCGGCACGTCGATGACGCACGTGCCGGCCCCTCCAAGGCTGCAGTCGATGCCACCGCCGCTGACGTTGCCCACTGCGCCCTGCCCGAAGGTCCCGGCCGGCGTTGCTACGGCGGCACGGACGCTGAAGTGCTTGAACGACGCCGTCACCTGCGTGTTCAGCGCGGCTAGTTTGACCTGGCAGGTTAGATTGGTACCGCGAAACGCGCAGGCGCCGCCCCAGCCGGCGAAGGCCCCGCCGGCGTCCGCAGTCGCAGTCAACGTCACCGTGGTACCTGGAGCGAACTCCGCATTGCATGAGTCGACGCAACTCGTGAGGCCGGCCGGCACGCTGCTCACGCCGCCGCCGCCGGGCGCGGCCACTGTCACCTCGAGCACGACGCTGAAGCTCGCGTTCACGCCGTGCGGGACCGTCATTTCCACGTTGCATCCGCCGGTGCCGGTGCAGTCGCCGGCCCAGCCGAGGAACATCGCGGGCGGCGTCGCCGTCGGGGTCAGCGTCACCTGGGTGCCGCTCGGGAAGCTCGCGGTGCAGGCGCCGGCCGCGCAGTCGAGGCCGATGGGATCGCTCGCGACCTCGCCCGCGCCCACGACGGTGACCGTCAGCGGGAACGCGGCGCCGGCGAAGAACTGGCGGAGGAAGACCTGCGCGGAGCCCGGGTTGCGGTCGTCGAGCCAGGCGATCGTCGGCACGCCAGCCGTCGCGGGGCCGCCCGGCGGCGTGACGGCCAGCGCGGGCCCGAAGGCGTCGAGCGCGGCGTCACTGATGCCGCTGCCCGTCGAAGAGTGGAACGCCGGCTCCTCCCAGGTGTCGGTGCCGTTCCAGCGCCGCACGAAGATCTGCGAGGCGACGTCGTTGCTCAGCATCGCCTGCCACGCCACCAGCGGCTGGCTCGTGAGGTCGTAGGCGACCTGGGGGAAGACGTTCAGCGTGCCGGGCTCGGTGAAGCCGCTGCCGCTCGCCGAGCCGCCCAGCTCGTTCCAGGCGCTGGCGCTCCACTCGCGCACCCAGACGTATACCGCGCCGCCGCCGTTCGGCTCCTCCTCCCACGCCAGCGCGAGCTTGCCGGTTCCGTCGGCGGCCAGCGAGGGGTTGAACGACCCGTCGGGGCTGTTGCTCACGCCGCCGGGGCCGCCGACACCGTCGGAGGTCGCGCTGCTGGGCACCGCCGGGCCGACGGCCGTCCACGCGGCGCCGTCCCATGTCGCGACGTAGAGATCGGTGTTGGCAACGGACCCGCCGTCCTGCGTCGTGAAGTAGACGAACGCCACGACCGGCGCTCCGGAGTGGTCCACCGTTAGCGACGGCGCGTCGGCCCCGTGCAGGAACGACGAGCCGCCCGTCGAGAAGCTCTGCGCGTTGCTGGCGCCGCCGCCGTTGGTGACGCTGCCGGTGATGAAGTCCGAGCCGAGGAACTCCCAGGCCGATCCGTTGAAGCGCCGCACGTAGACCTGCGAGGTGCCGTCGATCAGCGCCGGCGTGTCGGTGACGTCCACGATGCCGGTGGTGGCCAGCGCCAGGAGCGCGACGGCCGGATGGTTGCCGCCGTCGAGCGTGAGCGAGAACGGCGCCAGCACGCTCGTGTTCGCCCCGACGACGCCGCCCGGCGAGTCCGAGCCGCCGAGCTCGTCGAACGTCGTCCCCGCCGGCGCGCGCGTGCGCAGGTGGATCTCGGTGTTGCCATCCACGTCGTCCTGCAGCCACGCGACGTGGATCGAGCCGTCGCCGCCGATCCGCACCTGCGGCTGGTAGCCCTGGGCGATCCCGCCCGGCCCGCTCAGCGTCACCCACGCCGAGCCGTTCCACCCCTTCACCGTGATCGCGCCCTGCGTGGCGGTGCCGTCGGCGAACTCCGCGTAGACGACGACGGGCAGGCCGTCGGCGCCGACGGCCGTGGAGGTGTCGAAGACGGCCTTCGGCGCGGGCGTCTGGCTCACGCCGTCGCCGCTGGCCGAGCCGCCCAGCTCCTGCCAGAACGGGCTCACGGCGGCGGCGTGCGCCCCGCCGGGGGCGAGCGCCAGGGCGAGCAGGGCGCCGACGGCGATGCCGCAGGAGAGGCGACCGGTCAGGACGGCTGTACCCCCAACATCGTGATTTGTCACACCGGCCGTACCGGCATGCGACCAGAAAGCGGACGTCCGACTATAGCAGGGACCGTGCCCGGGGTGCCACCCGGCGGCGAGCGCCACTAACTCGGCGCAGCACATGACGAAGCCGCCCAGGGCGCCCCGTCCGGGTCGACGGCTCCGGTCGCTCTGCGACCGCCCGCGTGGTCAAAAACGCGTCAGGGATAGTATCCTGCCCATCTCGCGATGGAATCCCGACGCAAGCTCCGCGTGGCCTTCGTGCGTCCCGGCCTGGGTATCGGCGGCGCCGAGCGGCTGGTCGTGGACGCCGCCCTCGAGCTCGACGCGCGCGGCCACGAGGTCACGCTGTACGTGGGCGACCGGCAGGAGGCGCAGCTCGACGAGGTGCGCGCCGGCCGCGTGCGGGTCGTCGCGGTCGGGCGCCGGCTGCCGGCGCACGTGGCCCAGCGGCTGCGCGCGCCGGCCGCGATCCTGCGCGCGGCGTGGGCGGCGCGCGCGCTCGGGCGCGCGCGGCCGGCGCCCGACGTCGTCGTCGTGGACCTGGTGGCGCACGTGATCCCGCTGCTGCGCCGCCTCGTGCGGGCACCCATCGCCTGCTACTGCCACTTCCCCGACCTGCTGCTGGCCCCGCGGCGGCGCGGCCTCTACGCGCTCTACCGGTTTCCGCTCGATCGGCTGGAGGCGGCGGGGCTGGCGGCGGCCGACCGCGTGCTGGTCAACAGCCGGTTCACCGCCTCGGTAGTCCGCGCGACGTTCCCGCGGCTGGCGGCCGGCGCACTCGAGGTCGTGCATCCGGGGGTCGAGGTGGACACGACGACGCCGCCGCCCCCGTCGGGCGAGCCGCTCGTGCTCTCGGTGAACCGCTTCGACCCGGGCAAGAATCTGGCGCTGGCCGTGGACGCGCTGGGGGCGCTGCGCGAGCGGCTGGCGCCGGCGGCCTTCGCAGCGGTGCGGCTGGTGCTGGCGGGCCACTTCGACGCGCGCCTGGCCGAGGCGCGGGCGCTGGCGGCGAATCTCGAGGCGCGCGCGGCGCAGCTCGGGCTGGCCGGCCAGGTCGCGCTCGTGCGCTCGCCGTCGGACGTCGAGCGGCGCGCGCTGCTGGCGCGCGCGGCCTGCGTCGTCTACACGCCGTCGGCCGAGCACTTCGGGATCGTGCCGCTGGAGGCGATGGCGGCGGCCCGCCCCGTCGTCGCGGTGAACCACGGTGGGCCGACCGAGACGATCGTCCACGAGCGCACCGGCCTGCTCGCCGAGCCCACCCCGGCCGCCTTCGCCGACGCGCTCGCCCGCGTGCTCGGCGACGCGGCGGCGGCCCGCCGCATGGGCGAGGCCGGCTGGGCCCACGTGCGCGCGAACTTCTCGCGCCGCTCCTTCGGCGACCGCCTCGAGCGCACGCTGCTCGCGCTGGCGCGTTAGGCGGAGTCCTAGCGGGTGGTCGAGGGGCGACCCGGCTCCGCCGGGGCGCCCCGAGCATTGGGGGGTTTGGGGGCCATCTCGGGGCCCCCAAGATATTCAAAGACGCGGACGGCGGGGGCGCCGCCGGGCGACTCGTGAATCAGGCGGAAGCGCGTCAGCGGCTCGATCGGCACCGGCGAGTCCTTCGGGCTGAGGCCGACGATGTCGCGGCCGGTGTGGCCGTAGCGGTCGAGGTAGGCGGCGGCGCCCTCGTAGGTCTTGAACCGCCGCGACTCGAGGATCTCCTTGATGGGGTTGCCGTCGGCGTTCTTCGCGTCGCGATAGGTGACGACGTAGGTCGTGTCCTTCGGCGTCCATGGCCCGCCGCCGTAGACGTAGAAGCGCACCATCAGCGTGCGGTAGTACTCGGGGTGGAACAGCACGAGCGGCCCCGGCCGGCCCTGCTGGTCCCGCGTGAGATACGTCTCCCAGAAGCGGTTCACGTCCTTGCCCGCCCACCACAGCATCGTCTCGAACTTGCCCTGCACGACGTCGCCGCGTGGCAGGATCGGCACCTCGGCGTGGGCGATCACGTAGCGGGTCTTGAACTCGTCGAGGATGCGCACCGCCTCGCCCTCGTCGGTGGCGGTGAAGAACGCGCCGGCGACGCCGGCGCCGGCCTGCGTGGGATTGGCCACCGGCACGCGGCGGGCGAGCCGGATGATCTCGTAGCCGTAGTCCCACCAGGCCATGACCGTGTAGCTGGCCTCCAGCGTCTGGCCCGGGCGGTAGCGGGCAAAGTAGTAGTCCGGCGCGGCGAACGGCTCGGGCGTGTTCGCGCGCAGCCAGTCGAGCGAGGCGCGGTAGCCGTCGCTCAGCCCGAGGTTGTTGGCGGCCATCGGCCGGGCCAGGGCCCCGCTCACCCCGAACACCGCCACGACCAGCACGACGGCGGTGCCCGTGCGTAGCCAGACACGCAGCCGGCCGGGTTCCGCCGGCACCCGCGCGCGGGCGCGGCGCGCGTCCGCGCGCGAGCGCGGCGACTGCCGCGGCGGCGACCACGCCAGCGCCAGCGCGAAGCCGCACGCCCAGCCGGTCAGCAGCGCGAGGTTGAGGTTGAGGTAGTAGCCGAAGCGGTTCTGGCCGAGCGTGGCCACGTACATCAGCGCGCTCCAGGTCACGACCAGGAGCAGCGCCGGCTCGCCGGTGCGCACCGCGCGCCAGCCGAGCCACCCCAGCGCGGCGAGGGCGACGAAGAACGGCGGCCCGAACACCGCGAACGGCACCCAGAAGGACATCGTGCCGGTCATGAGCATCAGCGGCCGGATCTCGCTCACCGTGAAGCCCGTGCTGTTGGGCCGGAAGCGCTGCAGGTCGGCCATGATCCGCGCGGTCAGATCCGGCGCCACCACGCGGAAGGCGAGCACGCCGCCCACCGCGAGCCCGACCAGCGCCGCCGCCAGCGCGCCGCGCGGCGCGCCGAGCGCGCGCAGGGCGCGGCGGCCGAGGGCCAGCGCCCCGATCAGGCCCACCGCGGCGAGCACCGCGGTCATCTGGATCGCGTAGCGCCAGAGGCTGCGGTCCTGCAGCGTGAGGAGCGTGACGAGGGTGACCGCCAGCGCCGGCAGCAGCATCGGCGCCACGCGGTCGTCGGGGTGGCGGCGGGCGTCGTCGAGCACGTACTGCACGACGCCCCACGCGCAGAGCACGAACACCAGCAGCGCCCCGCCGCTCCACGCCAGGAGGTACGAGCTCAGCGCGACGCCGGTCAGCGCTCCGCGCGCCCACCGCGCGCGGGGCGTGTCGGCCTGCAGCACCGTGATGGCCGCCAGGATCGTGAGCGAGGTCAGCAGCGCCTCGGCCACGTGATGGTCGGTGAACCCGAGCACCGAGCGGGCGAGAAGCTGGCCGGGGGCGATGGCCAGGAGGCCGGCCGCCAGCAGCCCGGCGCGCCGGTCGAAGAGCCGGGCGCCGATGAAGTAGACGGGCAGCGCGATGAGCGCGCCGAGGATTGCCGGCGCCAGCGCGCCGACCACCTCCACTGTGTGGGGCGACGGGGCGCCGAGCCCGATGACGAGGGCCGCCACGCCCACGAGGAGGTCGAAGAGGAGCGGCACCGCCACCGCCGGCGCCGGGGTGCCGAGGTAGGGGTCGATGTTGGCGCGGTGCGGGAAGTTGCGCGCGAGGTTGTCGATGAGCCGCATGTGGTACCACGCATCGCTGTCCTGGTAGTTGACGCCGGCCGGGGTGAAGACGGCGCGCCAGAGCAGCAGGCTGCGCGCGAGGAAGCCGGCCACGACGATCACGATCAGGAGCCCGGCGGGGCCCAGCCGGGCGAGGCGCTCACGCATGCCCGAGCAGCACCTCCCGTGCCTCGGCGTCCCAGCCGGCGCGCCAGGTGAGGCCGCGGGCCGCGGCGACGTTGGCGCGCAGGCGGTCGAGCCAGGGCATCGCCGGGAACGTCGCGAGGAGATCCACCCACTGGTGTGCCAGCGCGGCGGCGTCGGCGAAGCGCAGCCCGGTATCGTCGTGGCGCAGCATCTCGTCCAGGCACGGCCCGTAGTCGAGCGCGCACACCGGCAGCCCGGCGCCCTGCATGTCGGCGATCTTCATCGGCAGGTCCAGCCCCGACGCCGAGCGGTGCAGGCAGAGGCCGAGGTCGGCGGCGGCGAGCGTGCGCGGATACTCGTCGGGCTCGACCCAGAGGGTGCGCACGTGCAGGCGCCGTCCCGGCAGCGTGGCCGCCTCGGCCTCGAAGCGGGCGCGGCGGGCGCCGCGGCCGGTGAGGAGCACCAGCACGTCGGGGAACTCGCGGCCCGCCACGAGCGCCTCGCAGCGCCGCACGGCGTCGAGCAGGAGATCGAAGTCCTCGTCGCGCGTCCACGAGGTGGGGCTGACGACGAGCGCCGGCCGGCGCCCGGCGAGCCCCAGCGTCTCGAAGAGCCGGCGGCGCACGCCGTCCCGCTCGTCGGGCGCCAGCGGCGCGAAGCGCTCGGCCGGCCGGTCGCGCAGCACCGCGACCGGCGCCAGCCCCCAGCGCGCCAGCTCGGCGCGTAGCGCGTCCGACACCGCGAGGTGGGCGTCGGCCCTCCGCCCCAGCGCGCGCTCGTACCAGCGGGCGAGGGCCACCACCGGATGGCGGCGGCCGACCCCGAGCGCCAGCACGGCCCAGGCGAGGTTGTGCCAGTCGATGACGAGGCGGGCGCCCCGCAGCCGGGCCGCCACGACGGCGACGAGCAGGGTGGGGATGGCGGGCGGGTTCTGGACGAGGATCACGTCAGGCTTGCGCAGGACGACCAGAAACACCCAGACTAGGCGGAGCGCCTGGCCGACCGCCCGCAGCGCCGCCAGGGGCAGCAGCAGCACGCGCGGCAGCGAGCGCTCGCGCGCCGGAGGGAGCAGATGACAGGTGATGCGCGGATGGGCGCGCAGCGGCGCGTGAAGCGCGCTCCCGCCGCAGGCGACGACGTCCACGTCGACCTGGTGGGCGGCCAGCGCTTCCGCGTGGTACTGCATGCGGGGACTGCGCCCGAGATCGCCGAGAACGACCGTGGTTACTCGCATAGACTCGCGGAGCCACGAGGAGCCTAACATACCGCGTCCGCAGTCCCTCGCCGACGGCTCGACGCGTCGGATCCTGATCGTCGTCGGCCCCACCGCCGGTCACGTCTATCCCGCGCTGGCGATCGTCGAGGCGTGGCGCGGCCTCGACCGCGGCGTCGACGTGCGCTTCGCCGGCGCGCTGGACGGGCCCGCCGCGCGGCTGCTCGCCGCGCGGGGGCTGGCGCTCGAGCCGGTCAGCGGCTCGCCGCTCGTTAACGTCGGCGTCGCCGGCAAGCTGGCGGCGGTGCCGCGCGTGCTGGCCGGGATGGCGCAGGCGCGCCGGCTGCTGCGCGCGCACGGCACGCGCTTCGTCCTCGGGCTGGGCGGGTACGCCTCGGGCGCCGTGCTGCTCGCCGGCCGCGCGCTCGGCGCCCGCGTCGCGATCCACGAGGCCAACGTCGTGGCCGGCGTGGCCAACCGACTGCTGGCGCCGTTCGTCCACCGCGTCTACCTCGGCTTCGCCGCCGCCGCTGGCGCGTTTCCCGCGCGGCGGCGGGTGGTGACCGGCCACCCGGTGCGCGCGGAGATCGCCGCGCTGGCCGGCGAGCGCCGCGCGCCGCCCGCGCGCGCGCGCGCCGTCCGCGTGCTCGTGCTCAGCAGCACGCGCGGCGCGCCGTTCCTGGCGCGGCGCGTGCCGGAGCTGCTGGCGGAGGTCGAGCGGCGCGGCGTCGTCGTGGAGGCGCTGCACCAGTCGGGCGAGGTCGAGGCCGGCGACGTCGCCGACGCCTACCGGCGCGCCGGGGTGAAGGCGACGGTGACGCCGTACGTGGACGAGATCGCCGGCGCCTGGCGCTGGGCCGACCTGGTCGTCACGCGCTCGGGCGCGGGGACCATCGCCGAGGCGGCGGCGGCGGGCGTGCCGATGCTGCTGGTGCCGCTCGCCGACGCGGCCGGCGATCACCAGGCGGCCAATGCCGCCGCCGTCGCCGCCGCCGGCGCCGGCGTGGCCGTGCGCGAGACGGACTGGCGCGGCGAGCCGCTGGCCGCGCGCGTGGCGGCGCTGCTCGGCGACCCGGCGGCGTGGACGGCGGCGTCGCGCGCGGCGCGCGCGCTCGCCGTCCCCGACGCGGCGGCGCGGCTTGTCGACGACGCCGAGCGGCTGATGGCGGGCCGCTGGTGAGCTACCTCGTCGTGTTCCTCGTCGCCGCGGCGCTGGCGCTGGCGCTCACGCCGGTCGTGCGCGGGGTGGCGCGCCGCCGCGGGCTCATGGACGTCCCCAGCCAGCGCAAGATCCACACGACGCTGGTGCCGCGCGTCGGCGGCGTCGCGGTGACGGTCGCCGCGATACTCGGCCTCGTCGTCGCCAGCGTCGCCGGCCTGCTCGGCGGGGCGACGCCCCAGGGGTGGCTGCCCGCGCTCGGCGGCCTGATCGTGTTCGCGATCGGCCTGCGCGACGACGTCCGGCCGGTGCGCGCGTCGGTGAAGCTCGCCTTCCAGGTCGCCGCCGCCGGCGTGGCGGTGTCCCTCGGCGTGCGCCTCGACCACTTCACCATCGCCGGCACGACGCATTCGCTGGGCGTCTTCACGGTGCCGCTCACGCTGCTGTGGATCGTGGGGCTCACCAACGCCTTCAATCTCATGGACGGCCTCGACGGGCTGGCCACCGGGCTGGCGATCATCGCCGCGGCGACGTGCGCGGCGGTGTCCATCTCGCGCGGCGACGTGCAGGGCGGCCTGCTGCTGGTGGCGCTGCTGGGCGCGCTGTGCGGCTTCCTGCCCTTCAACTTCAACCCGGCGACGATCTTCCTCGGCGACTCCGGCAGCCTCGTCGTCGGCCACGTGCTCGCCATCACCGCCATCACCGGCTGGCAGAAGGGCGCCACCGCGCTGGCGGTGGCGGTCCCGCTGCTGATCTTCGCGCTGCCGATCTCCGAGACCGTGCTGTCGGTGGTCCGGCGCACCCGCAGCGTCGGCCTGCGCCACGTCTTCTCGGCCGACCGCCAGCACATACACTACCGCCTGCTCGGCCTCGGCCTCTCGCACCGCAAGGCGGTCCTCCTGCTCTACATCGTGTCGCTCTCGCTCTCGCTGCTCGCGCTGGCGACGATGCAGATGCGGTGAGGCGACGGCGGAGCGTGCCGGGCGTGGAACGCTGATGCGCGTCCTCTTTCTGCAGCCGTCGATGCAGCCGCCGGGCGGGGGCAACGGCGTCGCCGCCTGGATGCTCCAGGCGCTCTGTGCCGCGCACGAGGTCACGCTGTTCACCTGGGTGGCCGTCGACCTCGACGCCATCAACCGCTTCTGGGGGACGTCGCTGCGCCCCGGCGACTTCCGCGTGCGGCGGGTGCCGGTCGCCGTGCGCCGCCTCGTCGACACGCTGCCGCTGTCGCTGAGCCTGCTGCGCACCGCGATCATGCTGCGCACGGCCAAGCGGCTGCGCGCGGAGTACGACGTGCCGGTCACCGCCAACAACGAGGCGGACTTCGGCGCGATCGGCGTGCAGTACGTGCACTACCCGTGGAACGTCTTTCCCCGTCCCGACGTGGACATCCGCTGGTACCACCTCGAGCCCCTGCTGGGGCTCTACTACCGCCTCTGCCAGGCGGTGTCGGGCTTCTCGCTGGACGCCTCCCACCGCAACATCACGCTGGTGAACTCCGATTGGACGGGGCGGCTGGCCCACGCGCGCTACGGCTTCGTCAGTCGCACGGTCTACCCGCCCGTCGCCGCCGAGTTTCCCGCCGTCCCGTGGGAGGCCCGCGAGCCCGGCTTCGTCTGCATCGGGCGCATCGCCCCCGAGAAGCAGCTCGACCGGGTGATCGACATCGTCGCGGCGGTCCGCCGGGAGGTGCCGGCGGCACGCCTGCACATCGTCGGCACGCCCGACGACCGGCCGTACTACCGCCGGATCGCCGCGCGGGCGCGCGCCGCCGCCTTCTCGGTGCACGAGAGTCTCTCGCGCGCGGAGCTGGTGAGCCTGGTCGCCCACCAGCGCTACGGCATCCACGGGATGCTGGAAGAGCACTTCGGCATGGCGCCCGCCGAGATGGTGCTGGCGGGCTGCGTCGTCTGGGTGCCGAACGGCGGCGGGCAGGTGGAGATCGTCGACGAGCCGCGGCTCACCTACGACTCGGTGGAGGACGCCGTCGCCAAGATCGTG
>JBGQFW010000094.1:0-15806 GCA_041497115.1 Methylomirabilia bacterium | reverse complement strand
GAAGAGCGCGGCCTGCCGAAAACTGTCCTCGAATCTGGGCCCGTACGACATCAGCCCGCCTTCGCGGACCATGAAGTCGAATTCGTACATGGCGGGAATGCGCTGCGTCGCTGCGAATTCGATCATGCGTTTACGGTGCAGAGTCGTCAGCGCGTCCGCCACCAGGAAGATGGCGTCGGGCCGGTGCCGCGTGATCGTGGAAAACGCCACGTCGAAATCAGCGGGCTCTCGCACGCCGAGCGCCTGCACCTCCACGCGGAGGATCCGCGCCGCCTTCTCGATCTCCTGGTAGCGCAACGTCATCCCCTGGTCGTTGGCGTTCCAGAGGACGGCGATTCGCGCCGCCTTCGGGACCGCTTCCTTGAGGAGCTCCATCCGCTTGGCGCTGAGCAGGACGGACTCGTCGGTCAATCCGGTGATGTTCCCGCCCGGGCGCGAGAGGCTCGTGATCAGCCCGGTAGCCACGGCGTCGCCCGAGGCAGGCGCCATGACGATCGGAATGGTCGAGGTTGCCTCTTTCGCCGCCACCGCCGCCAGCCCCCCTTGCGCCACGAGGACGTCGACCTTAAGCTGCACGAGTTCCGCCGCCAGGCCTGGAAGGCGTTCCCACTTACCCTCCGCAAAGCGCGCCTGGTACGCGACGTTCTGGCCCTCGACATAGCCGAGGTCTCGCAAGGCCTCGCGAAGCGCGCGCGGCGGCGCACCGTCGGGCGTCCGACCGCCCGCGGCCAGGTGGCCGACGCGGAATGTCTTCTGCGCCGGCTGCGAGGCGACCAGGAACGGCACGGAGAGCATGCCCACCGCGACGGACGCGATGAACGCGAACCGTGCGATGAGCCACCGGAGACCTGGGCGAGTGCGATTAGCCATAGCGCGGTGTTCCTCCCGACGACGGCTTCGTTCAAGACTGCTTCAGAGCCATATTACAGTCGCGGCGGCCGGGGGAACGCGAGTCTTACGCCAGTCCTCTTTGAGACTCAGTGCAGCGAGGGCCACGCATGAATTCCACCGCATCCCCCACGGAGATCTCGGCGCCCGCGATCACATAGCAGTTGAGCGCGAGCTTGCCGTCGAACCGCCGGTAGATGTCGCGGGTGATGTCCTTGTCCCGGACCTGGGTGTCCGGATCGTACGCGGTCATGATGCAGCGCGCACGCAGATCCTGGACCCCGATGAGCACTGGGCCGATGCGCAGGCGGCCGCCCGGCCATTCGCGCTCGGCCAGTCCTTCGACGCCACCGATCACCATGTTGGGCCTCAACCGGCGGCCGTCGTGCCCGAAGGCCGCGATGGCGCCGTCGGTGGCCACCAGGAGCGGCAGCACGTCGAAGCGCTCGGCGCCGTCGTAGCGTACGAGCTTCGCCCCCGGACCGCCGATGTCCACGACATCCGCGGCCACCTGCGGGCTGCTCCAGGGCCGGCCATCAACCAGAGGCTCGCCGTCCGGACCCAGCGTGCTCTTGTGGCCAAGGAACCGCGGGTGCGAGCGTGAGGTGATCACCTGCCCGCGGGCGTCCTCGACGTGGACGACGCGGTCGCCTTCGAGGCCGAGCGGCCCGATGCGTACCCGGTGGAGCTTCTCGCCGGCCATGGTCTTGACCGGGTATCGCCAGATCTCCGCGACCTTCATGGCCACCTTGTTTAGACACTCGGTGGCCTGGAGAGGATTCGGCGAACGCCGGTGCGGTCACCGGGCACGTGCCAGCCGTGTGCTGCTATGCTCGACGACCATGGAAGCCGAGCACGCGCGGCGGGCGCGCGGCATCTAGCGTGCGCGTCGCCATCCTGCCCTCCGGCGCGCTGCTGCTCGACACGGCGCCAGGCTCCGACGCCACCGCCGACGGCCTCTCCCCCGCCGCGCGCGCCCGCGTCGCTCGCGCCTTCGCCCGCGGTCCCGGCCACGCCCTGCTCGATCTCGGCGCGACCGAGCTCGACGCTCCGCTCGCCCTTCCCCTCGCGTTCCTGCGCGACGTGGGCCGCGCATTCGTGACGCGGCTCTGCGCGGCGCCCGACCTCGAGGAGCGGCGGGAGCGCTCGGCAGTCGACTGTCCGCCAGACGAGCGCGCGCGGCTGGCCGGCGCCGTACCGCCCATGGACGGCGCCGAGTACGTCGACGGTGACTGGGTGGCCACGCGCTGGGCAGAGATGAGCCGCGCGTTCGCCGACGAGCTCCGGGCGCACCGGGGACCGGTCGCCGCGTGGCTCCACGCACATCACCCGTCGTGGCACGTCGTCGGCAAGGTGTGTGTGCACCTGGCCGAGAACCGCGGTGATGAGGCGCACCCGTTCGCCTTTCTCGCCACCTACGCGGTGCGGACCGGCGCCGGCGGCAAGGTGCAGCATCGCCCGCTGGCGCGGGCGCTGCAGGAATCGTCCGCGCGCGGGGACCGTCAGGCGCTGCTCCATCTCCTGGTGCCGTTGCAGCGCGCCGCGGAGCAGCTCCCGTGGCTGGCCGCGCTGGTCGACTCCGGCGCGATCTACGAGGCGATGGCGTGGACGCCGGCCGAGGCTCACCAGTTCCTGCAAGCCATTCCGGCCTTCGAGGCGGCCGGGCTGGTCGTGCGCGTGCCCGACTGGTGGCGCGCGCGGCGCCCGCCGCGGCCCGAGGTGGCCGTGCGCGTGGGCGAGAAGAAGCCGAGCGCGCTCGGCATGGACGCGCTGCTCGACTTCTCCGTGGCCGTGGCGCTGGGCGACGAGACGCTCACGGCCGCCGAGGTGCGGCGGCTCATGGCGTCGTCGAGCGGGCTGGTGCGGCTGCGCGGGCAGTGGGTCGAGCTGGACCGCGAGCGGCTCCGCGAGGTGCTCGCCCACTGGGAGCGCGTGCGGCGCGAGGCGGAGCACGGCGGGCTGTCGTTCCTCGAGGGCATGCGGCTGCTGGCCGGCGCCACGCGGACCGACGGCGAGGCCGCCGGGGTGCCGGCGGGCGGGGGCTGGTCGCGCGTCGAGGCGGGCGCGTGGCTCGCGCGCACGCTCGAGGCGCTGCGCGGGCCGGCCGGCCTCGCCACGGCCGACCCGGGCGCCGACCTGCGCGGCACGCTGCGGCCCTATCAGAAGACGGGTGTGTCGTGGCTCGCGTTCGCGACGTCGCTGCGGCTGGGCGTCTGCCTGGCGGACGACATGGGACTGGGCAAGACGATCCAGGTCCTGGCGCTCCTGCTGCTGCGCAAGCGCCGCGCGCGCGGCGGCGAGCCGCCGCACCTGCTCGTCGCGCCGGCGTCGCTGCTCGCCAACTGGCAGGCCGAGATCGAGCGCTTCGCGCCGTCGCTGGCGACGCGCGTGGCGCATCCCTCGGCGATGCCCGCGCGCGAGCTGGCCGACGTCGGCGGCGCCGATCTCGGCGGCACCGATCTCGTCATCACCACCTACGGCACGCTCGCGCGCATGGAGGCGCTGCGCGCGCGGGAATGGTCGCTCGTCATCCTCGACGAGGCCCAGGCGATCAAGAACCCGGGGACTCGGCAGACGCAGGCCGTGAAGGCGCTGAAGGCGCACGCGCGCATCGCCCTCACCGGGACACCGGTGGAGAACCGCCTGGGCGATCTGTGGTCGCTCTACGACTTCCTCGACCCGGGCCTGCTCGGCGCGGCGCGGGAGTTCTCGGCGTTCGTTAAGCGGCTGGCCGAGCGACCGGACGAGAGCTACGCGCCGCTGCGGCGCCTCATCCAGCCCTATCTGCTGCGCCGCCTCAAGACCGATCGCTCGATCATCGCCGATTTGCCGGACAAGACCGAGGTGAAGGCGTTCTGCCTGCTCTCCGGACGGCAGGCCGCGCTCTATCAGAAGGCGGTCGACGAGCTGGAGCGTACGATCGCCGGGCTCGCGCAGGGCATCGAGCGGCGCGGCCTCGTGCTCGCGTATCTCATGCGCTTGAAGCAGATCTGCAACCACCCCGCGCACTGGCAGGGCGAGGGCGCGTGGGACGAGGCCGGCAGCGGCAAGCTCGCGCGTCTGCGCGAGATCGTCGAGCCGGTGGCGGCCAAGAACGAGAAGATGCTCGTGTTCACACAGTTTCGCGAGGCGACCGAGCCGCTGGCCGCCTTCCTGGCGGATCTCTTCGGCCGTCCCGGCCTGGTGCTCCACGGCAGCACGCCGGTCCGGGCCCGTGGCGGGCTCGTGCGGCGCTTCCAGGACGACCCGGCGGTGCCGTTCTTCGTGCTGTCCGTGAAGGCCGGTGGCAGCGGCCTCAACCTCATGGCGGCCTCGCACGTGGTGCACTTCGACCGGTGGTGGAACCCCGCGGTCGAGGACCAGGCCACCGACCGCGCCTACCGCATCGGCCAGCACAAGAACGTGCTCGTGCACAAGCTCGTGTGCCGCGGCACCGTGGAGGAGCGGATCGACCGGCTCATCGAGGACAAGCAGGCCATGGCGCGCGGGGTACTCGAGGGCGGCGCCGAGACGCTGCTGACCGAGATGAGCGACGAGGAGCTGATGGCCATGGTGGCCCTCGACCTCCGCCGGGCCACGGCCGAAAAGTGAGATAAGAGAGGGCGATGGCCTGGTACGGCGCCGGCGCCTGGGACTACTACCCGCCGTACGTGTCGGTGGCGGAGAAGAAAGCGCACGGCGCGCGGGCCCTCGCGAAGCTCTTCAGGAAGAGCAAGCGCACGGCCGAGCCCGTCGTGCTCGCCCACCGAAAGCGCCAGCTTGCCGCGACGTTCTGGGGCCAGGCCTGGGCCGACAACCTCGAGCGCTACGCGGACCTCGCGAACCGCCTGCCGCGCGGGCGCGCCTATCTGCGGAACGGCTCCGTGCTGGACCTGGCGATCGGGCGCGGCCGCGTCGAGGCCTACGTGGCCGGCACCGGGCTGTACCAGGTGACGATCGACATCGCGCCGCTCGCGAAGGCACGCTGGGGGCGAGTCATCACGCGCTGCACCGGGCGCATCGGCTCCCTCGTCGGCCTGCTGCGCGGCGAGCTGTCCGCCAATGTGCTCGCCGTCCTGACCGACGCGAAGGACGGGCTGTTCCCCGAGCCGCGCGAGCTGGCGCTCGACTGTTCATGCCCGGATTCTGCCGAGGTGTGCAAGCACGTGGCGGCGGTGCTGTACGGCGTAGCCATCCGGCTCGACGTGCGGCCGGAGCTGTTCTTCGAGCTTCGCCAGGTGGACCAGGCCGCGCTGATCGGCTCCGCGACCACGGGCGTCGTCACGCGCGCGCGCCCGGCCGCGGGCAAGCGCATCGCCGCCGACCGGCTGTCCGCCGTCTTCGGCATCGAGCTCGAGGACGGTCCGCCGGTGCGCGGGGCCCGTTCGTCACGCCGGCCGTCCCCGCGCCCGCGGCGCAGAGGTTGAGCGGCGGCGGAGAGTTCGAGAACGGCACCTTGCCGGCGCTACGCGAAGATCTCGGCGGTCGTCAACTCGACGTCGGGGAAGGCGTGAAGCGCGAGTGTCGTCGCGCCGGCAACGCGACTGACGTCACGATAGCCCTCGGGGCCGGGAGCGCGATAGACCTCGACGGTCTCCGCGGCGCAGTCCACGACCCAGTATTCCGGGATGCCCGCCTCGGCATAGAGGCGGAGCTTGGTCGACCGGTCGTAGACGAGCGAGCTGTCCGCAACTTCGACCACCAGGAGCGCGTCCTCCGCCCAGGCCTCGCGCTCCTTGTAGGGCACCGGGCGGCGGCGAAGGACGGCGAGGTCGGGCTGAGGCTCAGTGTCGTCGGTGAGAGCGACGGGGTTCTGTACGTGGACGATCGCGCGGCCGGTCAGGCGCACGATTAGAAGCTCGGTGAGGTTGCCGACGAACGCCCTGTGGCGCCGGCCGATGGGCGACATCTCGACGATCTCGCCCCGGATCAGCTCGACCCGGTCGTCTTGGCCAAGGATGCCCACTTCGGCCATCCGGTAGTACTCCGCCCGCGTGAAGCGTCGTCGCGTCGCGGCCATCTCCACTGCCATTCCGCGCCTCCTGGCTCGTCCTGGGCCCGTCCCATCACCCAGCATATAGCCGATACGGAGGCACTTCGAAAAGTCCCTGAAAGGATACATGGCCCAACGATCCCGGCTATCATCATTGGCATGATCAAGAAGAAGGAGCTGAAGGGATGATCGAGCGGCGCACGTTCCTGAAGGGCGCCATCGCGGCAGGCAGCGGAGCGCTGTTCCCGACCTCCAGCGCGCGAGCCGCGGAGGCGCCTCCTGAGACGACCCGAGTCCGCCTCTTCAAGTTTCCAGGAGCCTGCCTCGCGCCGGAGTACATCGCGGAGGACCTGCTTCGGGCGGAGGGCTTCACGGACGTGCAGTATCTGGAGTTCCCGGACCTGCTCGCCCTCTACGATCGCCTCGCGGCGGGCGCGATCGATTTCACCCAGTGGTTCGGCGTGCCTTTCATCGAAGAGATCGACAAGGGGCGACCGGTCGTGTTCCTGGCCGGCGTCCACGTGGGCTGCAACGAGCTCGTCGCCGCCACGCCACGCATCAAGACGATTCGCGATCTCAAGGACAAGACCATCGCGGTGTCGTACGCGAGCCCGGCCACGTCGATCCTGGCCGCGATGATGGCCCACGTCGGCCTCGATCACCGCAAGGACGTCCGTTGGGTCGAGCACACCGTCGCCGAATCCATCGAGCTGCTGGCCGCGGGCAAGATCGACGCGATCCTGACATCTCCGCCGACCGCCCAGGAGCTCCGGGCGCGAAAGATCGGCCACGTGGTCGTGACGACCGCCGTCGATCGTCCCTGGTCGCAGTATTTCTGCTGCATGCTCGTGGGCAACAAGGAGTTCGTCCGCAAGCACCCGGTGGCGACGAAGCGGGTGTTGCGCGCGATCTTCAAGGCCGATCAGCTCTGCGCCCAGGAGCCCGAGCGCGTGGCTCGCTTCATGGTCGACCGAGGGTTCACGAAGCGCTACGACTACGCCCTCCAGGGGTTGAAGGACGTGCCGTACGGTAGAGCGCGCCAGTACGATCCCGAGGACATGGTGCGCTTCTACTCCCTGCGGCTGCGCGAGGCAGGATTGATCAAGGGCGCGCCCCAGAAGATCATCGCCGAGGGCACCGACTGGCGATTCCTGAACGAGCTGAAGAAGGAGCTGAAGGGATGATCGGACGGCGCGCCTTCCTGAACGGCCTCGCGGCCGCGGGCGCGGGGAGCCTCGTCGGCGCCCGATCTGCCTTTCCCGCGGAGCCGCCACCGGAGACGACGCGGATCGTCCTCCTGCAGACGGCGAGCATGTGCCAGGCGCCGCAGTACGTCGCGGAGGACCTGCTGCGCGGTGAGGGCTTCACAGACGTGCGGTACATCAAGAAGGACGGACAGCGCGCGATCGCCGACGCCCTCACGTCCGGCGAGGCGAACATCAACATGCACTTCTCCGGTCCGCTGATCCTGCGTATCGATGCCGGCGCTCCGATCACCATCCTGGCCGGCGTGCACCCCGGCTGCTACGAGCTGTTCGCGACCGAGCGCGTGCGCACCCTGAGCGATCTCAAGGGGAAGACCGTCGGTATTCGGGGCCTCGAGGGGCCGGAGCACGTCTTTCTCTCGAGCATGCTCGCCTACGTCGGCCTCGACCCGCGCAAGGACGTCACCTGGGTGACCCACTCCACCGAGCAGTCGATCGCGCTGCTCGCGGAGGGCAAGATCGACGCGTTCATGGGGTTCCCCCCCGACCCCCAGGAGCTGCGCGCGCGGAAGATCGGCCACGTGGTCGTCAACAGCAACGTGGATCGACCGTGGTCGCAGTACTTCTGCTGCGTCGTCGCGGCGAACCGCGAGTTCATGCGGAAGTATCCGGTCGCCACCAAACGCGCCCTGCGTGCCATCCTGAAGAGCACCGACATCTGCGCCTCGGAGCCGGACCGCGCGTCGCGGTATCTTGTCGACAGCGGCCGGACGCCGCGCTATGACCTGATGCGGCAGGTGCTCAAGGAGATCCCGTACGATCGCTGGCGGGACTACGACCCCGAGGACACGGTGCGCTTCTACGCCCTGCGCCTTCGAGAGGCGGGCATGATCCGATCGACCCCGCAGAAGATCATCGCCACGGGTACGGACTGGCGATTCTTCAACGAGCTGAAGCGGGAGCTCAAAGGATGATCACCCGGCGCGACCTTCTGCGCGGTGTCGCGGGGACGGTAGGGCTGCTCGGATGGCGACCCGGACACGCCTCGGGGGAGCCGCCGCCGGAGACGACGAGACTGAGGCTCTTTCACTCGCCGAGCATCTGCGTGGCCCCCCAGTACATCGTCGGGGAACTCCTGAAGGCCGAGGGGTTCAGCGACATCAAGTACGTCAAGACGACCAGCGCGGGTATATCGAAGATTCTGGCATCAGGGGAGGTCGATGTCTCCATGTACTTCGTCGCGCCGCTGGTCATCCGGCTGGACGCCGGCGACCCCATCACGGTCTTGGGCGGTGTGCACCCAGGCTGTTTCGAGCTGTTCGGGACGGACCGGGTTCGCGTGATCCGGGATCTGAAGGGAAAGACGGTCGCGATCACCGAGCTGGGTCAATCCGCGCACGTCTTCCTCGCCAGCATGCTTGCCCACGTGGGGCTGGATCCAAACAAGGACGTCACGTTCGTCGAGCATCCCGCCGCCGAGTGCAAGCGGCTGCTCGCGGAGGGGAAGGTCGACGCCTACCTCGCATTTCCGCCGGAGTCTCAGGAGCTCCGGGCCCGGAAGGTTGGACACGTCGTCGTCAACAGCACGGTCGACCGGCCGTGGTCGCATTACTTTTGCTGCATGGCCGCGGGGAATCGGGAGTTCGTCCGCAAACATCCGATCGCGACCAAGCGGGCGCTGCGGGCGATCTTGAAGGCGGCCGACATATGCGCCCTCGAGCCGGAGCTGGCCGCTCGGGCCCTCGTCGACGGTGGCTTCACGCCGCGCTACGACTATGCGCTCCAGACCATGAAGGATGTTCCGTACAACAAGTGGCGCGTCTACGATCCGGAGGACTCCGTCCGCTTCTATGCGCTCCGCCTCCGAGAGGCGGGAATGATCAAGTCAACGCCGCAGCGCCTCATCGCGCAGGGCGCCGACTGGCGGCTCTTCAACGAACTGAAGAGGGAGTTGAAGGGATGAGCGCGACTAGCCCTTGACGGCGCCGGCGGTGAGACCGGCGACGTAGTACTTCACGAAGAACGAGTAGATGAGCGCGACGGGAATGGAGCCCAGGAGCGCCCCGGCCATCAGCTGGCCCCAGTAGAAGGCGTCCCCGCGGATCAGCTCGCCCACGACTCCTATCGGCACGGTGCGCACGCTCGAGCGGCTGAGAAAGAGCAGCGCGTAGAGGAACTCGTTCTGCGACAGCGTGAACGCGAAAATGCCGGCGGAGAGAAAGCCGGGCATGCAGAGAGGAAGAATGATCCTCGTCATGGCGCGCCAGCGGCTGGCGCCGTCGATCATCGCTTGCTCTTCCAGCTCCTTCGGCACCGTCTTGAAGTAGCCCATCAGGAGCCAGGCGATGAAGGGCACGAGCAGGGTCGGATAGGTCAGCATCACGGCGGTGAGCGTATTGCCCAGCTTCATCCGGCCGATGAGATCGGCCATCGGCACGAACAGGAGCGTCTGCGGCATGATGTAGGTCACGGCCACGGTGAGGGCCAAGAGCGCCGCCCCGCGGAAGCGCATGCGCGCCAGCGGGTAGGCCAGCATGGCCCCGAGCAGGAGCGAGATGCCGGTGGCGACCGCGGCGACGAGCATGGTGTTGGCTACCCAGGTCAGGAAGTTGGTCTCCTTCAGCAGGTCGATGTAATGGACCAGCGACGGATGCTGGATGGTCAGCGGATTGGCCTTCGGGTCGTACAGCTCGGCGTTGGTCTTGAGCGACGTGGCCGCCATCCAGGTGAAGGGAAACAGCGCCACCACGACGAACGCCACCAGCGGCAGCCACAGCTCGAAGAGACGCTTGCGCCAGGTCAGCTCGCCGACCACTGATCAGTCCTTGCGCACGAAGAAGGTGAGCAGCACCAGCAGGAGACCCAGCACCGGCACCATGCTGAGCGCCACCGCGGAGCCGAGTCCCATCTGGCCCGCGCCCATGCTGAGGCTGTAGGCGTAGGTGGCCATCAGGTGCGTGGAATTGGCGGGTCCACCGCCGGTGAGCACGTAGACCAGCTGGAAGTCGAAGAAGGTGATGACGATCGAGAAGGTGGTCACGATGAAGATCACGGGCATGAGCGACGGCAGCGTCACGTAGCGGAAACGGCCCCACGTGCCCGCGCCGTCGATGGTCGCCGACTCATGCAGGTCGATGGGAATGGTTTGCAGGCCCGCGAGGATCGAAATGCCGAAGAACGGCAGGCCGCGCCACGTGTTGACCATGATGATGGAAATCATCGCCATGACCGGCGTGCCGAGCCAGGACGGCCCCCTCTCCGCCAACCCGCTCACCACCAGCAGGCGGTTGAAGAGACCCATGCCGGGGTCGAGGATCCACTGCCACGCCACGGTGCTGAGCACCGTGGGCACGATGAACGGGAGCAACAGCATGGCGCGCGCGAAGGACTTCATCTTGAAGCTCTGGTTCATCACGAGCGCCATGCCGAGCCCGCCGGAGGCCTTCAGCACCGTGGCGACCCCGGTGAAGATGATCGTGTTTCTGACCGCCTGCCAGAAGATCGGGTCGTCATAAAGCTTGACGAAATTGCCGAAGCCCACGAAGGAGGCGGTGCGGGCCACTTCCTTGTGGAAGAAGCTCAGGTACACGCCGTAGATGAACGGGTAGCCCAGGAATGCCAGCAGGAACAGCAGGGGCAGCGTGAGCATGAGCCAGGAAAACACGGACTCGCGCTCGACGAACACGCCGAGCCGGCCAAAGCGGATCGGCCGGTGGGCGGGCGCCGCCAGGGCGCCCGCCCGAGAGGCCTCGAGAACCTTGCTCATCCCTACCCGTAGATTGTCTTGAGCTGCGACACGGCCTCGGCGATGGCGGCCTTGGTCGGCGTGCCGGTGATGGCCTTGGTGAACATGTCGATCACGATCCAGCGATTGACCACTTCGCCGTGCTGGCGATTGGCCGGCGCCGGCCACGACGTGAGCTTGCCGGTCTCCAGCACTTTCTGGAACGGCTTGACGCGCGGCTCGATATCCCATTCGGGCGCCTTGTCGAAGCCGTGCAGGTACGGAGCGAAATACATATCGCCGGAAGCGATCCACGGGCGGAACTGCTTCGGGTCCATGGTCCAGCGCATGAAATCCTTGGCTGCCTGCGGGTCCTTGCTATAGGCGAACACGCCGTGCGTCACGGGCACGAGCGCGTGGTAACGCTGGCCGGTTGGTCCCTTGGGATTGAGGCCGTGGTCGATCACCTTGCCCATCTCCGGCAGGTCGCGCTTGGCGGAGACCATGATGCTGTAGGCGTTGTTGGTGCAGGAGATCTGGCCGGTCAGGAAGGCCTTGTTGTTCGCCGGGTCCAGCCACCCGATGCAGTCCTCGATGCAGGCCTCCTTGTAGAGCTTCTTGACGTACTCCACGGCCTTCGCGGTCTCGCTGCTGTCCAACGCGACCTTCTTGCCGTCCTTGTCCATGACCGTCACGCCGTAGGACCACAGGAGCGGGTAGAGCCAGGAGTAGTTGTCGGCGAAGCCGTGCCCCATGGACATGCCGAACGGGTGGCCCTTGGCCTTGAGCTTGATGCCGGCTTCCAGGAACTCGTCCCAGGTGTCGGGGAATTTCCTGATCCCGACCTCGTCGAACCAATCCCTCCGGTAGTTCATCAGCTGGCCGATGTTGGCCTGGGGCACGGTCTTCCACTTGCCCTTGTCGATGGACAGGCGCTTGATCTCGTCGTACCAGCCGCCCTGCTGCTTGCCCACCTCCTCGGCGATGTCGGACACGTCCACCAGGGCGTCTCGGTAGAGCCACTCCTGCTGGGTCCAGGCCAGGTCGGCGCCGTTCTTGTTCTCGACCATGGAGACCAGCTGGGGCACCGCGCTGCCGCCCGCGGCCTGGATCTGGTACTCGATCTTGATGCCCGTGGCCTTCTCGTAGGCAGGCGCCATCACGTTCTGGAAGTGCACGTCGAAGTTCTTCACGTAGGAGCTTTCGCGCGCGAACACGATGCTGACCGGCTTGGCCTGGGCACTGCGGGAAACCCAGGGGCCTGCGGCAACGCCGGCGGCCCCGGCGGCGAGTTTCAGAAAGTCACGACGGGTGGCCTTCGACTTTACGGGCTGTGCCATGAATTTCCCCTTATGTGTGACGTGGATGGCCCTCACGCATCCGGGCCCTGCGGCGATGATCGTCCCGAGGCGGGGGTGCCGTCAAGGGGGCCGTTTCGAGCGCGCGGTAGCGTGCCGGACTGACGCCGAAGGCGTACTTGAACATCCGCGAGAGATGCGCCTGGTCGGCGAAGCCGGCTCCCAGCGCCACATCGGCCAGCGATCGGTTCCCCTGCAGCTCCGCGCGGGCGCAGTCGAGGCGCCGCAGCAGGGAGTAGCGATAGGGGCTGGTGGCGAACGCCGAGTGGAACTGCCGGGCGAGCTCGTATCGCGTCAGCCCGGTGACCTCCTCCAGCTCGGACGACCGGATCACGCGGGTCGTCTCCGCGTCGAGGAACTCTCGTGCCCGGGCGAGCGCGCCGCCGTCGAGACGGATCGGGGTGGCACCGCCACCGCACGACGGGTCGGCGTCGAGGAGTGCCTCGGCCAGGCAGAGGATCAGGCCGTCGATGGCCAGCGGCTCCGAATCGAGCCGGAACGCCGCCTCGATCGTGGACGCCAGCGTCTCGTTCGCCGTCACCGGCTCGCGCACGAAGGGCAACGCGCAGAGACGCCCACAGATCGCGCGCGCGGCCTCGTGGATGTGTGCGGGCGCGACGTAGAGGATGCGATAGCCGAAGCCGTCCGGCGTACCGGCGCGGCCGTCGTGCATCTCGTCCGGGTGCAGCACGACGACCTTGCCGGGCGTGCTGATTTCGGCCACGCCGCGATAGTCGAAGGCCTGCACGCCGACGTCGGTCAGGCCGATGGCATACGTGTCGTGGCGATGCGTGTCGAAGCCATGCCCGGCGAACCAGGCCTGGAGAAGCTGTACGCCGTCCGATAGCTCGCGGCTGCGAAGCCAGTCGGACCGCTTCGCCCCGCACGATCGTTCAAGACCAGCGCCGCCGGCGCCGCGTAGCATGCGGACATCATGACATCGGAACAGGTGGCCGCATTCCTCCTCTTTGCGGTTGTCGCCGCGGGCACGCCGGGGCCGAGCAACCTCCTGCTGACGGCGACGGGCGCCAATATCGGCGTGGTGCGTGGGCTGCCCTGCCTCTTCGGAGTCACCATCGGCATGGGGGTGATGATGTTCGTCGTGGCGTTCGGGCTGGGCAGCGTTGTCCTCGCCAATCCCGCCGTGTTGCGGGTGCTCAACTGGATTGGCGCCGCCCTTCTCCTGTGGCTGGCCTGGAAGATCGCGACGGCGGGTCGCGGCGAAGCGACGGACGGAAGAAAGCCGGTCGGCTTTGTCGGCGCGGCGGCGTTCCAGTGGATCAACCCGAAGTCCTGGCTGGTCTGCGCCAGTGCTGCGGGCGCCTATCTCATCGCTGGTTCCGGCAGCGCCCTCGCGCAGGCCATGGCCTTCGGCGTCCTGTTCATCCTGGCGTCCCTGCCCTGCTGCTTCGTGTGGCTCGCCTTCGGCGCCACCGCGCAGCGGTTTCTGCGCACCGAGCGCGCCCGGCGGACGTTCAATATCGCCATGGGTGCGCTCCTGGCCGGATCAGTCGTCCTGGTCGTGCGGTAGCTTAGTCGAGCCAGTCTTCTTCTTTGAGCTTTCGGGGTAGATAGGTCTTCGTCAGGTAGCGGAAGTCCTTGTTGGCCAGTGCGTCGAGCTCGTACTTGAGGCCGCTCGCAAGCATCCGCTTGATCTCGTCCTGCCAGTGCTTCTTCTGGAACCAGCGGTACTTGAGCAGCTCCTTGGCCCGGCCCGTGTCCTTGTCGTTGAGCTTGATGCCGACGTTGCGCGGGAGGCCGTAGCGGTCGGGATCGGCGCTGGAGAGACCGATGAACTTCGCCTTGGGAATGGCCATCCGCTCGCTCTCGAACGCGAGGTTGATCGAGCCCTGCTTGACGACCGAGTAGATGTAGTAGCCCCACGGGTCGTTGTCGACGAGAACATAGACGGGAATCTTGTATTCCTCGTGCAGGCGGCGCGCCAGGCGCCGGACGCCGCGGGGCGGCTGGCCGTTACCGGTCAAGAGGACGCAGTTGTACCGGCGCCAGAACTTGTCCTCCGAGAGGCGGTTCCACTGGGTGCCCTTCTCGACGAGCAGGACGAAGTCCGCCGTGCAGCGCCGGATCTCGATGAATTCGGGCTCGACGATGGACGGCACCGAGTAGCCGCCCTTGCCCAGGCGGGCGCAGTCCACCCGATCGCCGTCGTCGCCGAACACGACGGGCCCGACGATGCTGCCGGCGTTCTCGGCGCGCACGTGGAGCTCCTCGCGCAGCGCCGCCAGCGAGACCTCGAGATCCTCGATGAGCGGGTCGGACTCGTTCTGGTTATCGAACGTGTTCTCGTGCGAGCCCTTCATGGTGTGCTTGGTGCGGTAGTAGATCTCCCGCAAGGACGTCGTGAGGTCGGCCCGCTGCAGCTCGGACAGGGCGTCGGCCACCAGCACCGTCTGCATGAACTTCTTCGCCATCCCGACGTTGAAGAAGGTGCGCGCCTGCTTGCGCTTGCCCATCTCGATGATGCCGCGCTTCTCGTTGAAGTTGACGTTGGCGAGGCTGCGCACGGGGATCGTGAGCGTGGGGTCCTTGCTGCGTTCGGCGGCCGTGATGACGACGTCGGCCACGCCGATGAGCTTCTTCTCGACCGCTCCGGTTTTCTTCGCCGTTGCTCGCGCCATGTGCCTCGCTATCTCTTCTTACGCTTCAGCGGTTTCGTCTGGCGCTTCGGCGCCTTCGTCTTGCGCTTCGCCGCCTTCGTGTCTCGCTTTGCCGTCTTCGCTTGGCGGGCCGGCTTGGCCTTGCCCTTCCCTCGCCGCGGCGCGTGGGTGTCCGTCTCCGGCTGGACCGCTTCGGGCGGCGCGACGTCGCTCGGCGCGGCGCCGGGCAGCACCGGCGCCTCCCCTTCCGTCCCTTCGGCGGTGACGATGATCGAATGCGGGAGGCCTTCCGGGCCGCTGTCCTTGCCCAGGATCTCGTCGGTTCTGGTACCGCCGGTCCGCTTGGCGGCGATCTTCTGGAGCTGGGTCTTGAGCTTCTCCTTGGGCAGCTTGCCGCCCTTCAGGCGGGCGCAGGCCTCGACGACCTCTTCGATGTACAGCTCGAAGATGTTGCGCCGGCGGAACTCGCTCTTGGCCCGCTCGCGCCGCCGCAAGAACATGCCGAGCCGGCGTCCGCATTCCTGCAGCGCGAGCTTGATCTCCTTGCGGATCTCGTCGTAGTCGGCGATCGCTTCCTTGGACTCGCTGGTGAACGGCACCCAGACCGAGGCCATGTGGACGAACACCACCATGGGGCCGGCCGGGAGCGCACCCCTGGACTGGGCGATGCCGTAGTTGCGCCAGGCGGTCTCGAGCGCGGCCTTGAAGGTCGCGCAGGCCGATTGCTGGTAGAGCAGCGGCACGCGGTTGGCGTAGCGAATGACGCGGGCCAGCTCGTTGTCGTCCTCGCGCTGCTCGCCCTCGGCGAGCGGGGCCGCGGGCGCCTCGACGGTCGCCGCCGCCTGGTCGGGTCCCTTGCCGTACGCCAGCCCCGCCTCGATGACGAACGGATTGCCGCGGTACACCGACGGCGGCCGGGTCACCGCCGTGTAGAACTCGCCCTTGATCTGCTTGTAGAGACCATGGAGGATCGCCTTCTCGCCGATGGGCGAGATGCAGTTCGACGGCGGCGCCATGATCTTGGTCGCCTGGATGGCCTTG
>JBGQFW010000093.1:0-15875 GCA_041497115.1 Methylomirabilia bacterium | reverse complement strand
GGCGTGGGTGGCGAACCACCTGGGCGCGCGCGGGCTCGGCCTGCGCGCGGGCGACATCGTCATGACCGGCTCGGTGTCCAAGCTCCTGCGCCCGAAGGCCGGCGACACCGTGCGCGCCACCTACACCCGCCTCGGCACCGTGGCGGCGCGCTTTGCATAACGGAGCCGGCGTCCTTCCATGACAGCCCACCCACGCTTCGAGCCGGCCGCGCGCCACCCGCTCCCATGACTACGGCAGACCTCGTGGCCCGTACGCGCGCGCGGCTGGCGGGGCGCCGCCGGCGGGTGGTGGCGCCGGGGCCGCTCGTGCGCGCCGCCGTGCTGGTGCCCATCGTGGACCACGGCGAGGCGTACCTGGTCTTCGCCCAGCGCACCGACCGCGTCGGCCATCACGCCGGGCAGATCTCGTTCCCCGGCGGGCGCGTGGACCCGGACGACGCCGACGATCTCGCGGCGGCGCTGCGCGAGGCGCGGGAGGAGGTCGGGCTGGCGCCGGCGCTGGTGGATCCGCTCGGCCTGCTCGACGACACCGAGACGTTCGCCACCCAGTTCGTCATCACCCCGATCGTGGGCGCGGTGCGGGGACCGGTCGTGTGGCAGCCCGACGGCGAGGAGATCGAGAAGGTCATCGAGGTGCCGGTGGCGGCGCTGCTCGCCGACGGCTGCTTCCGTGTCGAGCGGTGGACGCGCGACGGCGTCACGCGCGACGTGTACTTCTACGAGTGCGGGGACGCGACGATCTGGGGGGCGACCGCGCGCATCGTCAAGCAGTACCTCGACCTGGTGGGGGCGGACTGATGGCGTACGAGACGCTCCTGACCTCGCTCGACGCGGGCGTGGCGCGCATCACGCTCAACCGCCCCGACGTCCGCAACGCGCTCTCCCGCACGATGGTGCAGGAGCTGGAGGTTGCACTGGCGGCGTTCGAGGCGGAGGCGGCCGCCCGCGTGATCGTCCTCGCCGGCGCCGGCGACAAGGCTTTCTGCGCCGGCGCCGACCTCAAGGGCGTCGGCGACCGCGGCACCACGCTGCAGGCGCGCGAGTCGTTCGGCGGCCTCGCGCGCATCCTCGAGGCCCTGGCGCGGATGCGCACGCCGGTGATCGCGCAGGTGCACGGCTACGCGCTCGCCGGCGGCTGCGGGCTGGCGGTCGGCTGCGACCTGGTCATCGCCTCCGACGACGCCGTCTTCGGCCTGCCCGAGATCAAGGTCGGCCTGCTGCCGCTCATGGTGATGGCGCCCATTCTGAGATCGGTGGGACGCAAGCGCGGGATGCTGATGATCCTCTCCGGCGAGCCGGTCGGCGCCCGCGAGGCGTTCGAGATGGGGCTGGTGAGCCGGGTGGTGGAGCGCGCCGAGCTCGAGCGCGAGACGGGCGCGCTGGCCGCGCGGCTGGCGAAGTTCAGCCCGACCGCGGTGGCGCTGGCCAAGGAGGCGGCCGCCACCATCCAGGACATGGACTACGGCAAGTCGCTGCGCTACCTGCGCGAGCTCATCACGCTGGTGGGGCTGTCGGACGACGCGCGCGAGGGGATCGCCGCCTTCTTCGCCAAGCGCGAGCCCGAGTGGAAGGGCCGCTGAGCGAGCGGCCCGGACTCTGTGCCCGCTGCGCTCACGCGCGCCCCGTCACCTCCGCCCGCGACTCGACCTTCTGGCTCTGCGCCCTTCATGCCACTGACCCCCGGTTCTCCAAATACCCCCGTCTGCCGGTGCTGCACTGCGCCGGCTTCACCGAGACAGGGAAGAGCGAGGCATCACGGCATCCACAAATATAGAAACTTCGGTCCGGCGCCGGTCATCCCGATCGCTTGCGACAGCGTCGTCAAGACCGCGGTCTCGGCGTCGGCGCGGGCGTAGTACGTGGCGCGGTACTCGCGCGGGCGCTTGTAGACGACCACGCGCGCGGCGTCGACGCCGGCCGCCTGGCGCGCGACCTCGACGGCGTCGGCCACGTAGCCGATGCGGTCGATCAGGTGGTGAGCGAGCGCCTGCTCGGCGGTGTAGATGCGGCCGTCGGCCAGCGTGGCGGCCGTCGCCGCCGGCAACCGGCGGCGCTCCACGACCTTGGCGACGAACTGCCGCTGCAGGTCGTCGATGACCGACTGGAAGATCGCGCGCTCCTCCGGCGTCAGCGCGCGGAAGGGGCTGCCCATGTCCTTGCGCTCGCCCGACTTGATCGCGGTGGCCGCCAGCCCGACCTTCTGCATCAGCCCCTCGGCGTTGAGGCTGAGCATGATGACGCCGATGGAGCCGGTGACCGTCGTCGGGTGCGCCACGATGGTGTCGGCGGCCAGCGCGACGTAGTAGCCGCCGGAGGCCGCCACGTCCATCAGCGAGGCGACGATCGGCACCCCGGTGGCCTTCCGGTACGCCTGCAGCTCGCGATAGATGATGTCGGAGGCGGTGACGGTGCCGCCCGGGCTGTTGACACGCACCACCAGCGCGCGGATCTTCGGGTCGTCCTGCGCCTTCTTGAGCTCCTCGCGCAGCCGCACCAGCATCGGCACCCGCGGCGGCGGCGTGCCGAGCGTCAGCATGCTGCCGGGCGTCTCGTCGGAGATGAAGCCCGAGACGTCCATCATGAGGACCTTGGCGTCGCCGTGCCCCTCGACGGTCTCCTCCACCAGCGGGCGCACGCGCGGTGTGAGGTCGATGGACAGCACCGAGCAGCCGGCGAGGAGCAGCGCGAGGGCGGCGGCGGTCAGGGGACGCATGGGGAGAGTATACTCGCGCGATGCTGACCATCGAAGACGTCCGGGCGGCCGCCCGCCGCCTCGGCAATCGCATCCATCGCACGCCGGTCATCTCCTCGCAATCGTTCAACGACGCCAGCGGCTACGAGGTGTTCTTCAAGTGCGAGAACCTGCAGCGGGCGGGCGCCTTCAAGATCCGCGGCGCGCTGAACAAGCTGCTGACGCTGACGGCGGACGAGCGCCGGCGCGGGGTCGTCGCGTTCTCCTCGGGCAACCACGCGCAGGGCGTGGCGCTGGCCGCCCGCATGGTCGGCACCACCGCGATCATCTGCATGCCCAAGGACGCGCCGGCGCTGAAGCTGGAGGCGACGCGCGGCTACGGCGCCGAGATCGTCTTCTACGACCGCCAGACCGACGATCGCGAGGCGGTGGCGCGCGGGGTGATGGAGCGCACCGGCCGCGTCCTGGTGCCCCCCTACGACGATCCCGCCATCATGGCCGGGCAGGGGACCGTCGCGCTCGAGCTGCTGGAGGACGTGCCCTCGCTCGATGCGCTGCTCACACCGGTGGGCGGCGGCGGCCTCATGGCCGGCTGCGCGACGGTGGCCCGCACGCTGTTTCCCGGGGTGTCGATCTTCGGCGTCGAGACCGACACCGCCAACGACACGTACCTGTCGCTGCGCAAGGGCGAGCGGGTGACGATCCCGCCGCCGCCCACGATCGCCGACGGCATCCGGCTCACCACGCCGGGCGCGCTCACGTTCCCCATCCTCCGGGCGCTCGTCACCGACATCCTGCTCGTCAGCGACGACGAGGTGCGGGCGGCGGTGCGCTTCCTGGCGCTGCGCGCGCGGATCGTGGTGGAGCCGACCGGCGCAGTGCCGGCCGCCGCGGTGATGGCCGGCCGCCTGCCGCTGGCGCGCGGCGGGCGCGTGGGCGTCGTGCTCTCCGGGGGCAACATCGATCCCGAGCTGCTGATCGCCATTCTCCAGGCGGGCTGACGCGATGCCCCTCTTCCTGCGCCGCGACGTCGCGCGCGAGGGCCGCGAGGGGTTCCTCCGTCACGAGCTCATCCGTCCCTCGCCATCGACGACGACGACGCGTCGGTCGCCGGCCCCGGCCGCAAGGCGCTCCTGGAGGTGCTCGACCCGGTGTGGCGCTACGTCCGGGGCTTCAGCGCCGGTGGAACGCGGGGATGACGTCGGTGGCGAGCTGGGCCAGCTGGTCGAGCGCGCGCTCGGGCGGGCCCATCGGGCGCAGGATGAACTTGGAGCCGCCGCCCGCGACGTACTGCTCGAGCCGCTCGCGCACGAGCGCGGGCGGGCCGAACGCCGTGCAGCGCGCCAGCGTGGCGTCGTCCACCCGGCCGCGCGGGATGACCGGCGCGGCCAGCGCGTGGGCGGCGGCGGGGTCGGGGTCGAGGCAGTAGTAGAAGAGGACGCCGAAGTGGTCGGCCGGCACCTCGCGGCCGGCCTCGGCGGCGAAGGCCTGGGTCTTCTCCACGCCGACGCGAAACGGCTCCGGCGCGATGAACGAGGGGATCCAGCCGTCACCCAGCCGCCCGGCCCGCCGCATGGCCGCCTCGCTGTTGCCGCCGATCCACACCGGCATCGGCTGCTGCGCGGGCCGCGGTAGCACGCTGATCCGGTCGAGCTTCCAGAACTCGCCGGCGAACGTCACCTCGTCCTCGCTCCAGCACCGCCGCATGATGGCGATCGCCTCGTCGGTGCGGCGCCCGCGCTCGCGAAACGGCACGCCGGCGGCGAGGAACTCGCGCTCGTGCTCGACGCCGATGCCGAAGGCCGGCAGCATGCGCCCGCCCGAGAGGTAGTCGATCATCGCGATCTCGCGGGCGGCGATCACCGGCGAGCGGAACGGCGTGATGAACACGCTGGGGCCGAACTTCAGCTTGGTAGTCCGGGCGGCCACCGCGGCCATCGCGGTCATCGGCTCGGGCACCGGCAGCGGCGAGGACAACCGCTCGGAGAACCAGAGCGAGTCGATCTCGCTCTTCTCGCAGAGATCCACGAGCCGCCAGAAGAAGTCGCGGCCGGCCGGCCCGGCCGGCCACGGCCCGGGCATCACGCCGACGCGATACTTGATCTGCATGGGCCGGACTCTAACACGCGTTGACAGCCTTTCGCGCCCGCCCGTAGAATGAACGGCGATTCAGTCACCCGTGGGATCGAGAGGCGCCGTCGACATGCGAGATCCCGACAAGCCCCAGCAGATCATCGAGGCCGCCATCCGCGTCTTCGCGCGGACCGGCTACTACAACTCGCGCGTCTCCGACATCGCGCGCGAGGCCGGCATCGCCAGCGGCACCATCTATCTCTACTTCAAGACCAAGGAGGAGATCCTCGTCACCCTCTTCCGCGAGAAGATGGCGGAGTTCGTGGCGTTCCTGCGCCGCGAGATCGCCGACGAGCCCGATCCGGAGGCACGCCTGCGCCGGCTGGTGCGGCTGCACTTCACCGTGCTCGAGCAGAGCCCGGCGCTGGCCGAGGTGGTGCAGATCGAGCTGCGCCAGGGCCACAAGTTCTTCCGCGGCGCCTCCGCCCACGAGGTCTCGGCGTACTTCGATCTGATCGGGTCCATCCTGGAGGACGGCGTGGCGGCCGGGCGGTTCGACCCCGACCTGCCGGTGAAGATGGCGACCAAGGTGCTGTTCGGCGCGATGGACCAGGTCGCGACCTCGTGGGTGCTCGGCAAGCGCGGCTACCGGCTCGTGGACGCGGCGGACGCGGTGGCGACGATCTTCCTCAAAGGAGTCATCCGTCATGGGGTTTGAGACGCTCATCCTGACGCGCGAGGAGCCCTACGCCGTCATCACGCTCAACCGGCCGCCCGCCAACGCGATCAGCGAGCCGCTCATGCACGAGCTGAACGCCGCGCTGTCCGCCGTGCAGACCGACGACAGCGTGCGCTCGGTCATCATCACCGGCAGCGGCGAGAAGATCTTCTGCGGCGGCGCCGACCTCGGCTCGGCCTTCGCCGGCGGCGACGTGGATCACTTCATCCGCTTCGGCAACAGCGTCATGCGCAAGATCGAGCGCTTCCCCAAGCCGGTCATCGCCGCCATCAACGGCCATGCGATGGGCGGCGGCTGCGAGATCGCCATGGCCTGTCACCTGCGGCTGCTCAAGGAGACGGCGCGGATGGGGCAGACCGAGTCCAATCTCGGCATCATCCCCGGCTACGGCGGCACCCAGCGGCTGCCGCGGCTGATCGGCCGCACCAAGGCGCTCGAGTTCCTGCTGCTCGGCACGCAGATCCCGGCCCGGGAGTGTTTCGAGCTGCGCCTGGTCAACCGCCTCTGCAAGGAGGGCGAGACGCTGAGCGATGCCAAGGCGCTCGCCCGCCAGCTCGGCAAGCGGGCGCCGCTGGCGATGGCGGCGATCATCCGGGCGGTGGACGAGGGGCTAGAGGCGCCGATGGCGCGCTCGATCGACGTGGAGATCGACGCGTTCATGCCCACGCTGAGATCCGAGGACGCCGCCGAGGGCATCCAGGCGTTCTTCGCCAAGCGCGAGCCCGAGTTCAAGGGACGCTGACGCGGGCGTGTAAATGGACCTTGGCATCCGCGGCAAGGTCGCCCTCGTCACCGGCGCCGCCCGCAGCCTGGGCAAGGCCGACGCGCTGACGCTGGCCGGCGAGGGGTGCGCGGTGGCGATCCTGGACCTCAACGCCGAGGGCGCCGAGGAGACGGCCGGGGAGATCGCCGGCGGCGGCGGCCGGGCGCGCGGCTACGCGTGCGACATCCGCGAGACCGCGCAGGTGCAGGACGTGGTCGCGCGGATCGAGCGCGACCTGGGGCCGGTGGACATCTGCGTGAACAACGCCGGTATGATCTACACCGTCGGCCAGCTCAAGGACATGCGCGACGAGGATTGGGAGCTCAACCTCGCCGTCAACCTCACGGGGACGATGAAGGTGACGCGGGCGGTCTTCCCCGGCATGCGCGAGCGCCGCTGGGGGCGGATCGTGTGCATGGCCTCGATCGCCGGCCTCATGGGCGGCTTCGGGCAGACGGCGTACGCGGCGACCAAGATCGGGGTGATCGGCTTCGCCAAATCGGTCGCCCTCGAGGGCGCCCGCTACAACGTGACGTGCAACGCGGTGGCGCCGGGCATCATCGCGCCCAACGCGAGGCTGAGCCCGCTGTACGAGCGGATGGTCAAGCGCGTGGCGATGCAGAAGGAAGGGGAGCCCGAGGACGTGGCCAACGCCATCGCCTTCCTCTGCTCCGAGCGCGCCCGCTACATCACGGGCGCCGTACTGGCAGTCACCGGCGGCATGGACCTCTTCACATTCTGAAGGAGGAGGAGCGTATGGCGACAGTCAAGGAGTCGTTCGAGGCGATGGCCGGCCGATTCCGCGCGGACAAGGCGGCCGGGACCAGCGCGGTCATCCAGTACGACGTCAGCGGTGACGGCGGCGGCACCTGGAACGCCGTGATCAAGGACGGCACCTGCACGGTGGCCGCGGGCGCGGCGGCGAGCCCGAACCTGACGCTGTCCATCGCGGCCCAGGACTGGCTCGACATGCTCACGGGCAAGCAGTCCGGGCAGATGCTGTTCATGTCCGGCAAGCTCAAGATCAAGGGCGACATGGGGCTGGCGATGAAGCTGGGCTCGATGTTCACGATGTGAGGGACGGCCCCGCGACGGCGTCGTGCCGCGGCGCGAAAAGTCATTGACGCGCCGCGGCGACGCCGTGCGATACTGCCCCGTCGTCACCCGGGCGGGAGAGGAGAGTCCCCTCGATGGGTCAGGAGCGCTTCGCCGATGTGGTCGAGCGGTTCACCAACGGCTTTGGAGCCGCCGCGGCCGCCGCCTCGCCGGAGACGATCAAGCAGTGGCAGGAGGAGCTGGACCGCAACCTCCGCCGGCTGACCAACCTGGGCAAGCTGGCCACCGCGGCCGAGCCGCGCACCGGCCAGACACCGCGCGAGGAGATCTACCGGCGCAACAAGTCGCGCCTCTACCGCTACGCGTCGAGCCGGCGGCACGCCACGCCGCTGCTCTTCGTGCCCAACCTGGGCATCAGCCGCCCG
The DNA here is from genome assembly GCA_041497115.1 of Methylomirabilia bacterium. GTDB lineage: Bacteria > Methylomirabilota > Methylomirabilia > Rokubacteriales > CSP1-6 > AR5. The sequence goes on along the minus strand of JBGQFW010000093.1, from coordinate 8,127 downwards.
TACATCTTCGACCTGCTCCCCGGCGGCTCCTTCGTCGAGCACATGACGCGCGAGGGGTTCGACTTCTACCTGCTCGACTGGGGCGTGTTCGGCCCCGAGGACAACGACCTCACCTTCGAGGACTGCGTGGTGAAGATCCTGCCGCGCATGGCCGCCAAGGTGCTCGAGTCCTCCGGCGCCCGGGAGCTGAGCGTGCTCGGCTACTGCATGGGGGCGCCGCTGTCGGCGTCCTTCATCGCCTCGCACCCCGAGGTTCCCGTGAAGAACTTCATCAACATGGCGGGGCCGATCGACTTCTCGCAGATCGGCATGTTCGGCCTCTGGCTCGACAAGAAGTACTTCGACGTCGATCGCTTCGTGGACACGCTGGGCGCGGTGCCGGCCGACCTCGTGAAGGCCGGCTTCAAGCTCCTCAAGCCGACCATGGACCTCTCCACCAACCTGAACCTCTGGTGGAACCTGTGGAACGACAAGTACGTGGAGGGGTTCACCGCGCTCAACAAGTGGGCGAACGAGTACGTGGCGTTCCCCGGCGAGTTCTTCCGCCAGTGGGTGCGCGACTTCTACCAGGGCAACAAGCTCGTGCGCGGCGAGCTGACCTTCGGCGGCCGGCCGGTGCGGCTCGAGAGCATCCGCTGCCCGGTGTTCGTGGTGGGCGCCAAGGAGGACTACATCGCGCCGCCGGCGAGCGTGCGGGCGCTGATCGACGCGGTCGGCAGCCGCGAGAAGGACTACATCGAGCTGCCCGGCGGCCACATCTCGCTGATCGCCGGCCGGGGCGCCGCGACGCACTGCTGGCCGAAGGTGTCGGCGTGGCTGGCGCCGCGCTCGTGAGGGGATGACCATGACCGACCCATCAGCCGCGGCGGGGCAGATGTTCGACGCGTGGCGCAAGCAGCTCGAGGAGTCCACCCAGGCGTGGACGCGCATGGTGAGCCAGCCGCCGGCGGCGGCGCCGGCGCCGGATCCCGTCGCGTTCTGGCGGCCCGTGCTCAACCAGGGGCTCGAGCAGTGGGCGCGGATGTTCGCGCAGACGCCGGCCACCCCCGACCTGCTCGCCCAGTGGAAGCAGTTCCTCGATCAGTGGATCGAGGCGTGGTCGCGCGTACTGGGGCAGGCGATGAACACCGAGGCGTTCGCCCAGCTCATGGGGCGCTCGCTGGAGAGCATGCTGGCCGCCCAGGCCCCGGCCAAGAAGGCGGGCGAGCAGGCGCTGGACCAGGCGCTGACGGGGCTCAACCTCGCCTCGCGCTCGCAGCTGACCGGGGTGGCCAAGCAGATCGTGGACCTGGAGGAGCGGCTGGAGCGCGTCGAGGACGGCGTGCTGGCCATCCTCAAGCGCCTCGACGCCCGCGAGCGCGCATGATCGGCCGGACGATCGAGGATCTCGCCCCCGGCGATCACGCCGAGCTCACGCGCGTGGTGGAGCAGGACGACATCGCGGCGTTCGTGGACGCGGTGGGCGACTACAACCCGGTGCACAGCGACCCCGCCTACGCGGCGGCCACGCCGTTCAAGGCGCCGATCGCGCCGGGCATCTACACGGCCGGCCTCGTCTCGGCGGTGATCGGCACCCGGCTGCCGGGGCCCGGCGCCATCTACCTCTCGCAGTCGCTCAAGTTCGTGAAGCCGGTGAAGGCCGGCGACACGATCACCGCGCGCGTGGAAGTCGTCGAGGCCCTGCGCGAGCGCAACCGCGTGCGGCTGCAGACCGTGTGCGTGAACCAGCGTGGCGAGGAAGTCCTGTCGGGCGAGGCGTGGGTGATGCCGTCGAAGGGCCGCGTCCTCTACGAGGGGAGGGCGGCCGGCGCCGCCGACCTCGCCGCCCTGGCGTGGGCGCCGTGGGCGTGGGCCGCGCAGGCCCTGACGCTCTGGAGCATGCTGCTGCTCACGCCGGCGGGTCGGGCACCCCGTAGACCTGAACGGTCTCAGCCTTGCCCTTGACGCGCTCCTCGCCGATCAGGACGCACTCGAACTCGTCCTTCACCTGCTCGTAGATCCGGTCGTTGATCAGGATCTTGTAGGGGTGGTTCTTCGTGAGCCCCTCCAGCCGTGAGGCGAGGTTCACGCTGTCGCCGATGACCGTGTACTCCATGCGCTGCTCGGAGCCGATGTTGCCGGAGATCGACTCCCCGTGGCTGATGCCGATGCCGATGTCGACCTCGACGCCGCCCTTGGCGCGCTGGCGGGCGTTGAACCCGCGCAGGGCGTGCCGCATCCCGCGCGCCGCGCGCACCGCCCGCAGCGGATCGTCGGGCCGGCTGATGGGCGCGCCGAACACCGCCATGATGCCGTCGCCCATGAACTTGTCGAGCGTGCCCTGCTGCGCGAAGATCTCGTGCACCATCAGGGCGAAGTAGTCGTTGAGGAACTCGACGATCTTCTCCGGCTCGTGCCGCTCGCTGATGCTGGTGAAGTTACGGATGTCGGAGAAGAGGATCGAGATCGGCGCGCGGGTGCCGCCCAGCCGCATCTGTCCCTTCTGCTTCATGACCTCTTCGGCGATCTCGCGCGTCACGTAGCGGCACAGGGTGGACATCAGCCGCTGCTCCTGCGTGATGTCCTCGGCCACCACCACCACGCCGAGCGGCTGCTTCTTGCTGTCGAGCAGCGGCACCACGCTCACGTTGAGGCCGACCGACTCCTCCGGCCCCAGCGCGTACTTCAGCTCGTACTCGGTGTGGGCCTCGCCGGCCCGCGCGCACGCGTCCAGGCGGCTCACGAACGTCTCGTTGAGCTTGACGTCCAGGAGGTCGCGGACCCCGCCGCCGGCCTCGCTCGTGGCCGGGATGGCGAAGATGCGGCGGAAGGCCGGGTTCACGCTGGTCACCACGCCGTCGCTGTCCAGCGTCATCACGCCGGTGGCCATGCACGAGAGGATGCTCTCGTTGTAGTTCTTCATCTGCACGACCGACTCGAACAGCCGCGCGTTGTCGAGCGCGATGAACGCCTGGGCGGAGAGCGCGTCGAGCAGGCTCTCGTCGTCCTTGGTGAACGGCCCGCCGGTCTTGTTGAGGACCTGCGAGACGCCCACGATCGTCCCCTGGCCGTCGCGCACCGGCGCGCACAGGATCGTGCGGGTGCGGTAGCCGGTGCGCCGATCCACCTCCTGGTTGAAGCGCGCGTCGGCGTAGGCGTCGGGGATGTTGATGGTCTCGCCGGTGGCGGCCACCGTGCCGGCGATGCCGCGGCCGATCGGCACGCGGATCTCCGCCATGCGGTCGCCCTGGGCCACCTTGGACCAGATCTCGCGCGTCTTGCGATCCACCAGGAACAGCGTCGAGCGGTCCGCCTGCAGCACCGCCGAGGTGCGCTCCATGATCCGCTTCAGGAGCTGGTCCACCTCCAGCTCGGAGGAGAACGCCTTCATGACGTCCAGGAGCAGGTCGGAGGTCTTGCGCCGCTGCTCGATCTGCTCCATCTGCTGGGCGTTGCGCAGCGCGATCGCCACCTGGCCGACGAAGGCGTCCAGCAGCCGCTCGTCCTCGGCGTCGAACGGCCCGCCGTCCAGCCGGTTGAGCAGCTGCAGCACCGCCACGACGCGGCCGCCGTGCTCGCGCACCGGCGCGCACAGGATCGAGCGCGTGCGATAGCCGGTGCGCCGGTCCACCTCCTGGTTGAAGCGCGCGTCGGTGTAGGCGTCGGGGATGTTGACGCTCTCGCCGCTGGCGGCCACGCTGCCGGCGATGCCCTGGCCGATCGGCACGCGGATCTCGCGCACCTCGAGCCCCTGGGCGATCTTGGACCACAGCTCGTGGTTCTCCTCGTCCACCACGAACAGCGACGAGCGGTCGGCGCTGAGCAGGCGCGAGGCCTTGTCCATGATGATCTGCAGCAGCCGGGTGAGGTCGAGCTCGCGGCTGAGCATCTGGATCGCGTCGAGCAGCTCGCTGACCTTGCGGGGATCGGCGGCGGGCAGGCTGACGACGATGGGCTTGGGCGCGCCGGCCTCGGTGAGCGCGTCCGAGAGGGCCCACCCCTCGGCCTTGATGCGCTCGTCGGCCCAGCCGCGCTGGCGGCGGTCGGTGCGGCGGCGCTCGGCGCCGTCGAGGCCCGCCTGCTGTCGGCGCTCGCGGACGCGCCGGTCCACGAGGACGGTGACCGACTCGACCGACTGGAATTCCTTGGAAAAGCGCTGCAGGAGTCCCGGCGCCTCGCGCGAGACCAGCAGCAGGACCTGGGCCATCGCCCCCCCCGATATCAACTCGGCAGCAGTATACGAAAATGGGCAGGCCAATTGGGAGGGGGAACATTGGCCCCCCCGGGGGGCGCCGGGGGGCTACATCAGCAGGCCACCGTTGATCGAGAGCTCCGAGCCGGTGATGTAGTCGCCGTCCGAGGAGACGATGTAGACCACCGCCCGGGCCACCTCCTCGGCGGTGCCGAAGCGCTTGAGCGGGATCTGGGCCAGCAGCCGCTCCTTCACCTTGTCGGGGATGGCCGCCACCATCTCGGTCTCGATGAAGCCGGGCGCGATCGCGTTGACCGTGACGCCGCGCCCGGCCAGCTCCTTGGCCAGCGACTTGGTGAAGGCGGCCACCCCGGCCTTGGACGCCGCGTAATTCGCCTGGCCGAAGTTGCCGATCTGGCCGATGACCGACGTCATGTTCACGACGCGGCCGAAGCTCTGCTGGAGCATCTGGTCGACGAAGACCTTCGTGCAGTTGAAGACGCCGTCCAGGTTGGTGCCGAGCACCTTGCGCCAGGAGGCGTGGTCCATCTTGGTGAAGGTCTTGTCGGAGTTGATGCCGGCGTTGTTGACCAGGATGTCGAGGTGGCCGAACTCGCGCAGGACGTCCTGGGCCATGCGGAAGGTATCGGGATAATCGCTCACGTCGGCCTGGGCGAGCATCGCCTTGCGCCCCAGCTTGCGGACCTGCTCGACGACGTCGCGGGCGGCGGTCTCGCTGGAGACATAGTTGACGGCGACGTCGGCGCCCTCTTCGGCCAGCGCGATCGCGACGGCGCGGCCGATGCCGCGCGAGCCGCCCGTCACGAGTGCGGTGCGTCCGGTCAGCTTCATGGCTGCGACGCCGGTGAGTCTAGCACGCGTGTCCCCGGTTCTTGTGAGCGTTGACGCGGAGTGTTAAACTTCCCGAATCATGGCGTACGTCATCAAGCGGTACTCCAACCGCAAGCTCTACGACACCCAGGAGAGCCGCTACGTCACCCTCGAGGAGATCGAGGAGATGATCCGCGGCGGTCGCGAGATCTCCGTCGTGGACGCCGCGTCGGGCGAGGACCTGACCTGCGTGACGCTCTCGCAGATCATTCTGGAGAACGAGCGGACGCGCAAGGGCGGCCTGCCCGCCGCGTTCCTGCACCAGCTCATCAAGCACGGCGAGAGCTGGCAGGAGCTGCTGCAGAAGTCCATGCGGTCGAGCCTGGAAGGCGTCATCTCGAGCCAGCGCGACATGGAGCGGATCTTCCGCGACTGGTCCACGCGGGCGGGGTGGGGGGCGATGGGCGCGCCGGCGGCCCCCGAGCCGCGCCGCGACGGCGCTGCCGTGGACGAGGCCGACAAGCTGCGCGAGGAAGTCTCGGCCCTGCGCGACCGCCTCCGCTCGCTCGAGGAGCGGCTGCAGAAGCGCAAGGCCGAGTCGAAGTAGCTCGCGACCGGCGCCGTCAGGCGGCGCAGGCCTCCTTCACCTTCGTGACCGCCTCGGAGAGCGACTGCTGGATGCCCTTGCCGCTCTGCTCCACCGTGACGGCCATCCGCTCGGCGGTGCGGGTCAGCGCCTCGAGGCCGCTCTGCTGCATCTCGGCGTACAGCCGCACGCCTTCCTTGGCGGTGGTCGCGGACAACTCGGCCAGCTCGCGCAGGATGCGCTGGTTGGCGTCCGCCCACGCGGTCAGCGTCCCGATCGAGATCTCCTGGATCTTCTTCGCGTCGTGCATGACTTTCTCCCTCTTGGTGGTCGCCCGTCCGGTCTTGCGAGCCGTCGGCTTCTTCATGGATGAGAAGATAACGCGACGCGTTATGGAAGTCCAGAAGATTTATTGCGTCGCGTCATCGAGCAGGTGGTAGTGTCGCAACCCCCTGAGTTTCCGCGCTTTAGGGAGGGAACGGTGATGGCCGAGACGACGCTCGCCAGGCTCTTCTGGGACCGGGTCGAGAAGAGCGCGGACAAGCCCGCGCAGATGTTCAAGCAGGGCGGCACCTGGCACACGCTGACGTGGCGCCAGGTGGGCGAGGCCGTCCGCGAGGTGGCCCTGGGGCTCATCGCGCTCGGCCGCAGCCGCGGCGACACGGTGGCGCTGCTCTCGTCGAGCCGCGCCGAGTGGGTGCAGGCCGACTTCGCCATCTTCAGCGCCGGCTGCGTGACGGTGCCGATCTACCCGACCTATCCGCCCGACCTGGCCGCCTACATCCTCAAGGACTCCGGCGCCCGCACGATCTTCGTCGAGGACGCCGCCCAGCTCGCGAAGATCCTCGAGGCGCGCGAGCACCTCCCCCAGCTCGAGCACATCATCGTCATGTCGGGCTACGAGGCCACGCAGCCGCCCAAGGCGGTCATGACGTGGGAGACGCTGCGCCGCATCGGGCGCGACAACCGTGAGGCCCACAAGTCCACGCTGGCCGAGCGGGTGGCGGCCGGCCAGTCCGAGGACCTCGCGACGATCGTCTACACCTCGGGCACCACCGGGCCGCCCAAGGGCGTCATGCAGACGCACGGCAACCACATCGCCGCCCAGGTGGCCGGCCGCGACGCCGTCCCGGTCGAGGAGGGGTGGGTGCACCTGCTCTTCCTGCCGCTGGCGCACTCGTTCGCGCGGCTGGAGTCGTTCCTGGGCGTCTACCACGGCCTCACCACCGCGTTCGCCGAGAGCATCGACAAGATGGGCGGCAACCTGGTCGAGGTGCGCCCGCACTTCATCTGCAGCGTGCCGCGTGTGTTCGAGAAGGTCTACGCCGGCGTGATGGCCATGACCGAGAGCGGCTCGCCGGTCAGGCGGAAGATCATCCGCTGGGCGCTGTCGGTCGGGCGCGAGGTCAGCCGCCACCAGCAGCGCGGCCAGCCGCTGCCCGCCGGCCTCGAGCTCAAGCGCAAGATCGCTCACAAGCTGTTCTTCTCCAAGCTGCAGGCGCGGCTGGGCGGGCGGCTGCAATGGGCGGTCTCGGGCGGCGCGCCGCTGTCGCGCGACATCGCGGAGTTCTTCCACTCGGCGGGCATCCTGATCCTGGAGGGCTACGGCCTCACCGAGACGTGCCCGGTCGGCACCTTCAACCGGCGCGCCCACTTCAAGTTCGGCTCGGTCGGCCAGGTGCTGGAGGGGATCGAGGTCAAGATCGCCACCGACGGCGAGATCCTCTTCCGCGGCCCCAACATCGCCAAGGGCTACTACAAGCAGCCGGAGGCCACCAAGGAAGTGTTCGAGCCGAGCGGCTGGTTCCACACCGGCGACATCGGGCGGCTGGACGAGGAGGGCTTCCTGTTCATCACGGACCGCAAGAAGGACCTCATCATCACCGCCGGCGGCATGAACATCGCGCCGCAGAACATCGAGAACCTCCTGAAAGCGGACCCGTTCATCAGCCAGGTGCTGGTGCATGGCGACCGCCGGCCGTACCCGGTGGCGCTGATCACGCTGAACCCCGACGAGCTGGGCAAGTTCGCGCGCGAGCAGGGCGTGCTCACCGCCGACCCCGGCGCGCTCGTCAAGCACCCCAAGGTCGTCGAGCGCGTGGCCCGGACGGTCGAGGAGAAGAACACCAATCTGCAGTCGTACGCCAAGGTCAAGAAGTTCACGATCCTGCCGGTGGACTTCACCCAGGAGGGCGGCGAGCTGACGCCGACCATGAAGGTGAAGCGCAAGGTCGTCTCGGAGAAGTACCAGAAGGAGATCGAGGCCCTCTACGGCTGATGTATCCGACTGGAGACTCACACCGGGCGGTCCACGCGGGGTAACGTCGTGCTCATGACCGACGACCAGTACGGCGGGCTCCTCGCGTTCCTGGGCGAGAAGTTCGGCGAGGTCGACGCGCGGTTCGCCGCCATCGACGCACGCTTCGCGGTCGTCGACCGCAACATTCTCGATCTCCGCGGCGAAGTTCACCAGCTCCGGCAGGACGTCAGCGCCGGGTTCGAGAGGCTACACGCCGAGATGAACGCGGGCTTCGATCGG
>JBGQFW010000092.1:0-16409 GCA_041497115.1 Methylomirabilia bacterium | reverse complement strand
GCGGAGGGGTTTCACGAACACGGCCTTGCGGGGTCGTAGAAAGCGAGAGAAGAGAGGGAGGCGCGGACATGGAGACGGTGGTGGGATTGGTGGTGGCGGGGATGCCGTTCGTGGTGGTGGGCGGGCTGCTCGTGATGCTCGAGCGGCGGCAGGAGCGGACGGTGGCGGACGTGGCGCGGCAGATCGTGCTGACGGACGCGCTGCACGCGCGGCTCGGCGCCCTCGTGGCGCCGGTGGTGCGGTGGCGCCGGCGGCGCTGGCAGATCGAGATCGCCGTGCCGGTCGAGCAGCCGGCGGTCGTCGCGAGCGTGCTGGCGACGGTGGACGAGGTGTTCGGGCGCGTGGCGTACGAGGTGCGGCTGCGCCGGCAGTCGCCGCCGGCCGCGGCCGCGCGGGCGCCGCGCGCGCCGCGGGCCGCGCAGGAGTCGCTGTCATGGACATGAACGAATACTGCATGCAGGAGATCGCCGGCGAACGGCTGCGGGAGATGCGCGCCGCGGCCCAGATCGCGGCCCTCTGCGCCGAGGCCCCCCGGTCGCCGCTGCGCGTGATCCTCGGTCACGCGCTCGTGCGGCTCGGCAACCGGCTGCTGGGCGGGCTCACGACGGTACGCGCCGCCGCGTGATCGTGGTACAAGGACAACCGTGCTGAAGCACGTCGAGGCGGGGCGGCTCGAGGTCGCCTACGAGGAGAGCGGCGCGCCGGGCGGCCGCCCCGTCGTGCTCCTGCACGGCTTTCCCTACGACGTCCATGCCTACGCCGAGGTCGCGCCCCGGCTGGCGGCGGCCGGATGCCGCGTGCTCGTGCCCTACCTGCGCGGGTACGGGCCGACGCGCTTCCTCTCGCCCGCGACGCCGCGGTCGGGACAGCAGGCCGTCCTCGGCGACGATCTCCTGGCCTTCCTGGACGCGCTGAGTGTGCCGAGCGCCGTGCTCGCCGGCTACGACTGGGGCGGGCGCGCGGCCTGTATCGTCGCCGCGCTGTGGCCGGAGCGGGCGCACGGGCTCGTCTCGGGCACCGGCTACAACATCCAGGACCTCGCGCGCGCGCTGAGACCCGAGCCGCCGGAGCGCGAGCACGGCCTCTGGTACCAGTACTACTTCCACAGCGAGCGGGGCCGCGCGGGCCTCGAGGCGCACCGCTACGAGCTCGGGCGGCTCCTGTGGCGGCAGTGGTCGCCGAGCTGGCGGTTCGACGAGGCGACCTACGCGCGCACCGCCGCCGCCTTCGACAACCCGGACTTCGTCAAGGTGGTGATCCATTCCTACCGGCACCGCTTCGGCCTGGTGCCCGGCGACCCCGCGGTGGAGGACATCGAGCAACGGCTGGCCGCGCGCCCGCCCATCACCGTGCCGACGGTCGTGCTGCACGGCGGCGACAACGGCGTGTCGCCGGCCGCGCTGTCGGAGGGCCACGCGCGGTTCTTCAAGGGCCGCTACGAGCGCCGGGTGATTCCGGGCGTCGGTCACAACCTCCCGCAGGAGGCGCCCGACCGCTTCGCCGACGCCGTACTCTCGCTCGTGTAGCGGCAGCGTCCGGGCGCGACGGCGAGGCCGCGTGCTCGTGCTATCTTCTCTATCCCATGGCCCTGCCCCGCACGGCGAGCGTGGTCATCATCGGCGGCGGTGTCGTCGGCTGCAGCATCGCCTACCAGCTCGCGCGCCGCGGTCAGCGCGACGTCCTCGTCGTCGAGGGCGGGACGGTCGGGAGCGGGACCACCAGCAAGGCGGCGGGCGGCATCCGCTCGCAGTTCCCCACCGAGACCGAGATCCGCTTCTCGCTGGAGTCCATCGCCGTCTTCGACCGGTTCGCCGAGGAGTTCGGCGTGGACATCGGCTATCGGCGGATCGGCTACCTGTTCCTCGTCTCCGATGCCGCCGACCTCGCCGGCTTCCGCGAGCGCATGGCGCTGCAGCGCCGGCTCGGGGTGGACGTGCGCGAGATCACGCCGGCCGAGGCGAGGGCGATCGTGCCCGCGCTGCGCGTGGACGATCTGCTCGCCGCGGTGTGGGGGCCGACCGACGGCATGGCCGGCCCCGCCGAGGTGACCAACGGCTACGCGCGCCGGGCACGCGAGCTGGGCGCGCGGATCGCCGAGGGCGTCGGCGTCACCGCGATCACGCTCGCGGGCGGGCGCGCGGCGGGCGTCGTCACGACCGACGGCCCGGTGTCGGCGCCGCTCGTGATCAACGCGGCCGGCCCGGCGGCGGGCGCGGTGGGCCGGCTGGCCGGCGTGAGCCTGCCGGTGCAGCCGCGGCGGCGCCACATCTTCTTCACCGAGCCCTTCCCGGAGATCCCGGGGCCGGTGCCGCTGACCACCGACCGCGCCAGCGGCTTCTACTTCCGCAAGGAGATGGAGCAGCTCCTGCTCTCGCCGGGCGACGTCGAGGACATCGGCGAGGACTTCACGGTGCCGGTGGACCGCGCGCGCATCGACGAGACGGTGGAGAAGGCGCTGCACCGCCTCCCGATCGTCGAGAAAGCGCGCATCGCCGGCGGCTGGGCGGGCCTCCGCCCGCTGACGCCCGACGATCACGCCATCATCGGCTGGGCGCCCGGCGTGGAGGGTCTCTTCGTCGCCGCCGGCTTCGGCGGCCACGGCTTCCAGCACTCCCCCGCCACCGGCCGCTACGTCGCCGAGTGGCTGCTGGACGGCCGGCCCTCGCTCGACCTGTCGCTGTTCGACCCCGGCCGCTTCGCGCGCGGCGGGGCCGTGCACCACGACAAGGGACCGGACGCCGAGTGATCATCGGCGACGTCCGCCTGGTCCTCGCCGACATCCCCGTGCGCCGCCCGCACACCATGTCGTTCACCACGCTCACGGCGGTGAACTTCGTCTTCGTGCGCATCGAGACGCGCGACGGCCTCGTGGGCTGGGGCGAGGCCGCCTGTCTGGGCGGCCCGACGTGGAGCGAGGAGTCGGCGGAGTCGATCGCCGCCACGCTCGAGCGCTACGTGATTCCCTGGCTGCGCGGCCGCGACGCCACGCAGATCGAGCCGCTGCGGCTGGAGCTGGCGCGACGGGTGCAGGGCAACCCGTTCGCGCGGGCGGCGGTGGACATGGCGCTGTGGGACCTCAACGGCCGCGCGCTCGGCGTGCCGGTGCACCGCCTGCTCGGCGGCCGCGTGCGCGACCGGGTGGACCTCTCCTGGTCGCTGGCCGTCGCCGACCCCGCCGCCGAGGTCGCCGAGGCGCGCGAGAAGGTCGCCGGCGGCCATCGCATCTTCAAGATCAAGACGGCCGCCCACCCCGTCGCCGAGGACGTGGCGCGCGTGCGCGCGATCCGCGAGGCGGTCGGCCCCGCGGTGCGGCTGCGGGTGGACGCCAACCAGGGGTGGGACCGGCCGACGGCGCTGCGCGCGATCCGCGCGCTGGAGCCGTACGACCTCGACTTCGTCGAGCAGCCGGTGCCGCGCTGGGATCTCGACGGCCTCGCCGAGATCGCGCGCAGCGTGACGGTGCCGATCATGGCCGACGAGGCGTGCGGCTCGCCCCAGGACGCGCTGGCGATCGCCCGCCGGGGCGGCGTGGCGATCCTGGCCCTCAAGCTCACCAAGTCGGCCGGGCTGGGGCCGACGATGGCCATCGCCCGCATCGCGGAAGCGGCCGGGCTCGGCTGCTACGTCGGTTGTATGATCGAGACCTCGCTCGGCACGGCGGCCTACCTGCACGCGGCGGTGGCGGCGGCGCCGGTGACGTGGGGGTGCGAGCTGTTCGGCCCCCTGCTGCTGCGCGGCGACGTGGTGCGGGAGCCGGTACGCTACGCCGACGGTTGCATCCTCGCCCTCGACGGTCCCGGGCTGGGCGTCGAGGTGGACGAGACGCTGCTCAAGGAGTGGACCCGACGCTGATCATCAAGGAGGCCCGTATGCGACGTCTCACCGTTCTGGCTCTGGCACTGGCGCTGGCTCTGGCGGCGGCCCTGCCGGGCGAGGCCCAGCAGCGCAACATCACCTGGACGGCCGGGCAGGTCGGCGGCGGCTGGTACGCCCAGGCCGGCGGCTTCACCGAGCTGATCAAGAGCAAGGACCCGTCGTTCAACATCAAGGTCATCCCGGGCGCCGGCATCCAGAACATGACCAAGCTGCAGCAGGGCGAGACCGAGATCGCCTGGGGGCTGCCGCCGTTCGTCGCGGCATCCTTCAACGGCCTGGACCCGTTCAAGGACAAGCACGGCGACATGCGGCTGGTCATGAACGGCCTCGGCTTCGTGCACATCCAGTGGTGCGTGCCGGCCGACTCGCCGTACACGTCCATCCGCGGGATCTTCGAGGCCAAGAAGGCGTTCACCATCGGCACCACCCCGCCCGGCGGCTCCGACGAGTGGGTGATGCGCAAGATCTTCGAGTACTACAAGACGAGCTACAACGACGTGCGCGGCCGCGGCGGCAAGGTCATCCTGATCTCCTACACCGACCTCGCCAACCAGTACCGCGACCGCAACATGGACATCCTGTTCGCCAACCTCGCCGTGCCCGGCGCCGCCATCCAGGAGGCCTCGCTCGGCCGCAAGATGCGCATCCTGCCGATGGACGACGACCTCATCAAGCACATGGAGGGGCTCGGCCTGTCGCGCGGCGTGATCCCCAAGGGCTCCTACAAAGACGTGGTCAACAACGACCAGGACATCCCGACGATCGCGATGGCCAACACGATCGTGGCCAACGCCAAGGTGCCGGCCGATCTCGTCCACGACTTCACCAAGGTGCTGCTGACCAACCTCGACGGCGTGCGCAAGGTGCACCCGGCGTTCAAGGACTTCGACCCCAAGGACGCGGTGAAGCTCGCCAACGTGCCCCTGCATCCGGGCGCCGAGCGCGCCTACCGGGAGGCCGGGCTGCTGAAGTAGCGGCGGGCGGCGCGTGCGCCGACTCGACGGCTGGGTGGGCTGGGCGGTGGGCGGCTGGTCGGCCGCCGCCGCCCTGTTCCACATCTGGACCGCCTACGCCGGCGTGTGGGAGCCGCGCGAGATGCGCGGCGTCCACCTGCTGTTCCTCCTCCCGCTGGGCTTCCTGCTCTTCCCGGGCAGCGCGAAGAAGCCGAGCCCCCGCGTCACCCTCCTCGACGCCGCGTGGGCGGTGGCGTCGTTCGCCACCTGCGCGTGGGTGGTCGTCCACGCCCAGGAGCTGACCGAGCGCTGGGAGGGCGTGCACCCCGTCACGCTGACCCAGACCATCATCGGCACCATTCTGGTAGCGGCGGTGCTGGAGGCCGCCCGGCGCTCGGTCGGCGTCTGGTTCTTCGTCACCACGCTGCTGTTCATCGCCTATCTCGTGCTGGCGCCGTGGCTGCCGGGCTTCCTGCGCTCGCCGCGGGCGTACTCCTACCCGCGGCTCATCGAGATGTTCTATCTCTACGCCGACGAGGGGGTGCTGGGGTCGCTCACCGGCATCTCGTCCAACGTCCTGATGATCTTCATCCTGTTCGCCTCGTTCATGCTCCACTCCGGGGTGGGCCAGTTCTTCATGGACATCTCGATCGCGCTGGCCGGCCGCTTCCGCGGCGGCCCCGCCAAGGTGGCGGTGGTCTCCTCCGGCCTCTACGGCACCATCAGCGGCTCCTCGGTGGCGGACTGCTACGCGACGGGGACGTTCACGATCCCCCTGATGAAGAAGATCGGCTACCGCCCGGAGATCGCCGGGGCCATCGAGGCGTGCGCCTCCTGCGGCGGCCCGCTCATGCCGCCGATCATGGGGGCGGGCGCGTTCATCATGGCCGAGCTGACCGGCATCCCCTATTCCAAGATCATCGTGGCGGCCGCCCTGCCCGCCATCCTCTATTACGCCGGCATCATGGCCACCGTGCACTGGGAGGCGCTCAAGCACGGCATCGGCAGCATGACCGCGGACATTCCGCCCCTCACCTCGCTGCTGCGACGGGCGCTGCTCTTCACCCCGTTCTTCACGATCGTCTACTTCCTGCACGCCGGCTACTCGCCGTCCAAGGCCGCGCTCTACAGCATGGCGACGGCGATCGTCGTCTCGTGGCTCGCCGGCCAGTCGCCGATGACGCCGCGGCGGATGTTCGACACGATGGGCGAGGCGATGCGCTCGGGGGTGATCATCGCCAGCGTGCTCGCCGCCTCCGGCCTCATCGTGGCGTCCATGAGCCGCACCGGCTTCGCGCTGGCCTTCGCGAGCGCGATCATCAACCTCTCGGGCGGCCACGTGATCGTCGCGCTCTTCCTGGTGTTCGTGGTGATCTCGGTGCTCGGCACGGGCATTCCCACCACGCCGGCCTACATCCTGGCGGTGGCGGTGGGCGGCGCCGCCTTGACCAACATGGGCATCGACCTGCTCGCCGCCCACCTGTTCGTCTTCTACTACGCCGTGCTGGCCGACGTGACGCCGCCGGTCGCAGTGACCGCGTTCGCGGGCGCCCAGATGGCCGGCGCCAATCCGATGACCACCGGCTGGCACGCCACCCGGATCGGCATCGGCGGCTTCCTGGCGCCGTTCCTCTTCGCGTTCCAGCCGCCGCTGCTCATGCGGGGCACCTGGCCGGAGATCGTGATCGCGTTCGTCTCCGCGCTGGTGGGCATCGCGGCGCTGTCGGCGGCGGTGGCCGGCCACATGTTCGGGCCGCTGCCGTGGGGGCGGCGGGCGTTCGTGATCGCCGTCGCGCTGGCCGCGATCGGGCCGCACGTCGCGGTGTCGATCGCCAGCAGCCTCGTCCTGCTCGCGTACATGGCGTGGGACGCGCGCCACACCCGCACCGCTCCGAAACCAATCCTGCGCGTGACCGAGCGGCCGCAGATCGCGGCCGGCGAGGTTCCGCCGCTCACCTGACGCACCCCATGGAGGCCCCATGAAGCGACTCAGCGCGCTCGTCGTCGTCCTCGTCCTGCTGGCCTCGCTCGTCCCCGCCGGCGCCCAGGAGCCGATCCGCATCGGCGCCTCGCTCTCGCTCACCGGCAGCTACGCCAAGCCCGGCAAGTACAGTCACGAGGGATACCTGCTCTGCCTCAAGGACATGAACGCCCGCGGCGGGCTGCTCGGCCGCAAGGTCGAGATGGCCATCTACGACGACCGCTCCGACACGCAGACCGGCGTGCGCCTCTACGAGAAGCTCATCACCGAGGACAAGGTGGACGCGGTGATCGGCCCCTACTCCTCGGCCATCACCGAGGCGGTCGCCAACGTGACCGAGAAGTACCGCAAGGTGATGATCGCCACCCTCGCCTCGACGACCTCGATCTTCCGCAAGGGGCGCAAGTACATCTTCATGGTGCCCTCGCCGGCCGAGACCTACCTGGAGGGGCTCCTCGACCTCGCCGCCCGGCGCGGCCTCAAGCGCGTGGCCTTCGTGAACGAGGACACCCTGTTCCCCAAGACCTCCGTCGCCGGCGGCGCCGAGCTCGCGCGCAAGCTCGGCATGCAGGTCGTGCTGCAGGAGTCCTACGGCAAGGGCGCCACCGACTTCACCGGGCTGCTCACGAAGGTGAAGGCGGCCAACCCCGAGGTGTTCGCCGCCGCCACCTACTTCGACGACGCGGTGGCCCTCACCCGGCAGATGAAGGAGCTCGACGTCAATCCCAAGATGCTCGGCGTCACCGTCGGCGGCGACCTGCCGGAGTTCTACGACCTGCTCAAGCAGAACGCCGAGTACGTGTACGGCGCCAGCCAGTGGGAGCCGGCGCTGGCCTACCCGGGGCAGAAGGCGTTCCTCGACGCGTACCAGAAGGAGTTCGGCCACGAGCCGTCCTATCACGCGGCCTCCGCCTACGCGGGCTGCCAGCTCTACGCCGAGGCGGTCAAGCGCGCGGGCAGCCTCGATGCCGACCGGGTGCGCGAGGTGCTGCTGGCGCTCGATACCTCGACGGTGTTCGGCGCGTACAAGGTGGACGCCGACGGCTTTCAGACCGGCCACAAGATGGTCACCTCGCAGTGGCAGGACGGCAAGAAGGTGATGGTGTGGCCGGCCGAGGTCGCGACCGGCAAGCTGCGATTCCCGACGCCGCCGTGGGCGCAGCGCTGATGCGGCTGGGCCTCGCGCTGTCGGTCCAGCACCGGCCGGAGGACTCGCAGGCGGCGCGCTTCGCCGAGCACGTCGAGCAGGTGCGGCTGGCCCGCGCGGTGGGCTTCAGCTCGGTGTGGGCCAGCCAGCACTATCTGGCCGATCCCTACACCTACTTCCAGCCGATGCCGACGCTGGGCCGGATGGCCGCCGAGGCGGAGGGCATGACGCTCGGCACCGGCGTGCTGCTGCTGCCGCTGCACCAGCCGGTGGATTTCGCCGAGCAGCTCGCCACGCTCGACGTGATCTGCGGCGGCCGGCTCATCGTCGGCGTCGGCCTCGGCTATCGCGACGCCGAGAACCAGGCGATGGGCCTCGACCCGCGCACGCGCGTGGCCCGCCTGGTGGAGGGACTCGAGGTGGTCGAGCGCCTCTGGAGCGGCGAGCCGGTGACCTACCAGGGCAAGCACTTCCAGCTGCGCGACGCGCGCATCTCGATGCCGCCGCTGCAGCGCCCGCGCCCGCCCATCTGGCTGGCCGCCAACACCGACCCCGGCGTGCGCCGGGCCGCCCGCCTGGGCGACGCCTGGCTCATGAACCCCCACACGACGCTGGGCGCGCTCGAGCGCCAGCTCGCCCTCTTCCGCGAGGAGCGGCGGACGGCGGGGCGGCCGCCCGCGCGCGAGACGCCGCTGATCCGCGAGTGCTGCGTGGCGCCCACCGCGGCGGCCGCGAACGCCGAGGGGCGGCCGCACCTCGAGGCCAAGTACGGCGCCTACCGCGGTTGGGAGCAGGACAAGGCGCTGCCCGCCGACGACCAGTGGAGCGCGGCGTTCGACGAGCTGGCCCGCGACCGCTTCCTGCTGGGCGATCCCGGCCGCGTGCGCGAGGAGATCGCGCGCTACCGCGAGCGGCTCGGCCTCACCACGCTCATCGTGCGCGTGCAGTGGCCGGGCATGGCGCAGGCGGCGGTGCTGCGCACGATCCGGCTGCTCGGCGAGCAGGTGCTGCCGGCGCTCGGCGGTTGACGATCGGCGGCGATCGTCGTACGGTGATGGGCGACCCGTCACCTCCGTCAGCCAAAGGAGCCCGCGTGGCCAGAACCAGCGCCAAGGAGCGCCGCATCCACCCCCGCACCACCGTGTCGTGGCCGGTCCGCCTGTGGGTGGACGAGAACATGCTGGTGGGCCGCGCGGTGGACGTCAGCGAGCAGGGGTTGTGCGTCATCACCGCCCCCACCGACGCGCTCAAGCGGGGCGCCTCCTACCGGGTGGACGTGGTGCTCGGCAGCGACACGCAGTTCTCGTGCGTGGGCGAGGTGCGCCACGTCACCGCGTCGCTCGTCGGCCTGCGCACGGCCGAGCGCCTCAAGCTCACCTAGACCGTCACCACCAGCCCGTCCCAGGCGCACTCCTCGGGCACCGCGTCCACCTTCGCCAGCATCTCCCGGCTCATGTGCGTCAGGATGACGCGCCGGGCGCCGAGGGCGCCGCGCCGCGCGGCGATCGCCGGGTAGTTCAGGTGCCACCGCACGGGCTTGTCGTAGAAGTAGCACTCGGCGATGAACAGGTCGGCCCCGCGCGCCGCGCGGGCGACGTCCTCCGTCCACTCGGTGTCGCCGCTGTAGGCGATCACCTTGCCGCCGACCTCCACGCGCACCGCGGTGGGATTGGTCTCGGCGGTGTGGCGGGCGGGCTCGGGCGTCACGACGAGGTCGAGCACCCGGTGCGGCCGGCCGGGCTCCATCTCGATCCACGCCAGCGGGAACGTCGGCGCCATCACGTGCGAGCCGGGGAAGAGCGCCTCGCGGATCTCGCCCATGCGCCGCACCAGGTCGCGGGGCCCCGCGATGGTCAGCGGGCGCGCGCGCCGGGACGCCAGCATCGCGTCGACGAGCAGGAACGGCACGCCGCCGCAGTGATCGCCGTGCAGGTGGGTGAGCACGATCGCGTCGAGCGAGTTGGGGTCGATCCCCTGCTGGGCCAGCGCGATCAGCGACGAGGCGCCGAAGTCGATCGCGAAGCGCGAGCCCGGCCCGTCCACCACGATGCACGTCTGGAAGCGCCCGCCGCTGCCGAACGAGTCGCCGGAGCCGACGAACCGGACCGTCACCGCCATCGCGGGCCCGGGGCCAGCCAGCCGAAGAGCAGCGTCGCGGCGGCGGCCCCCAGCGCCTGCGCGCCCACGAAGGCGGGGACGTCGGCGGGCCGGATCCCCGCGAACGTGTCGCTGGCCGAGCGGGCCAGCGTCACCGCCGGGTTGGCGAACGATGTCGAGGCGGTGAACCAGTAGGCGGCCATGATGTAGGCGGCCACCGCGAGCGGCACCGCCGCCGGCCGCGTGCGCGAGCACCCCCAGATCACGGCGAGCAGGCCGAAGGTCGCGATCAGCTCGCTCAGCCACTGGGCGCCGCCGGTCCGCGCGTGGCGGGAGGCGAAGAAGGGCGGCAGCTCGAACATCACGTTGGCGGCGGCGACGCCGGCGAAGGCGCCGAGCACCTGGGCGGCCACGTAGGCGGGCACCTGGGGCCACGGCAGGCCGCCCTGCCAGGCGTCGGCCACCGTCACCACCGGGTTGAAGTGGGCGCCCGAGATCGGGCCGAAGGTCAGGATGAGCGCCGCCAGCGCGGCGCCCGTCGCCAGGGTGTTGGCGAGCAGCGCCACTGCGGCGTTGCCGCCGGCCAGCCGCTCGCCCATGATCCCGGAGCCCACGACGGCGGCGAGGAGCAGCGCCGTGCCGACGAGCTCGCCGGTCACGCGCCGGCCCAGCGTGGGGCGCCGCGCGTCGTCGCTCATGCCGGCGCGATCTCCGCGAGCCACGCGCGGAGCCGCGCCTCGATGGCGTCGCGGACCCGGCGGAACGCCGCCAGCCGCTCGGCCTCGTTCCCCGGCGCGGCCGAGGGATCGTCGAAGCTCCAGTGCAGCCGCTGCGCGCGGCCCGGGAAGAGCGGACAGCGCTCGCTCGCGGCATCGCACACGGTGATCACGTAGTCCCACGGCTCGGCGCGGAACCGGTCGAGCGTCTTGGACGTGTGACCGCGCAGATCGATCGCCCGCTCGTCCATCGCGCGGATGGCGAGCGGGTGCACGCCGGTCGCCTCGGTGCCGGCGCTGGCGACGTCGAGGCGATCGCCCGCCAGCGCGCGCAGGAACCCCTCGGCCATCTGGCTGCGCGCCGAGTTGTGCGTGCAGAGCACGAGGACGCGCCGCCGGTCCGCACCCATCGCCGGGACCGTCAGCCTTGCGCGGTCAGCGGCAGGTAGTCGTACTCGCCGATCCCCTGCAGGACCAGGAAGGTCGCCGAGGCCGGCCCGGGGTTCGTCACCAGGTGCGGGCGGTTGGCGCGCACGGTGTAGGTCTGCCCCGGCGCGAGCCGCACCTCCTCCTTGGGGTCGCGCAGGAAGAGGCGGACCTCGCCGGCGAGCACGTAGAAGGTGTCGGCGACCTTCGTGTGCAGGTGCCAGGGCACCTGCTGGCTCGGCGAGATCTGCAGCTCGGTGATGCGGAAGCCCGGGCGCTCGGCGTGGCGGGCGCGGCGCTCGACCTCGTAGAGATGGCTCGAGTCTCGGACGGCCTCCATGCGTGGTCCTCCCTCAGCCCTTCAGGGCGCCGGCCGACAGCCCGCGGATGAGATGGCGCTGCAGATAGGTGAACAGGATCGCGACCGGCACGGTCTCTCCTCCTTGACGGCGCGTGGGTGGCGTCCGTGTAGCACGGCGCCGCGCGGGGTGTCAACGCGGGAGCGCGGACCGCCCGCGGATTCCTGCTACAATCGGCCCGCGATGGCGGACTCCGGTCTCGGTCGCCTCCTCATCGTGGACGACGAGCAGTCGGTGCGCGAAGTCCTCAGCGAGTACTTCACCGGGCAGGGCTATGAGGTCGAGTCCGCCCAGGACGGCGCCGAGGCGCTGGTGGCGGTGCTACGGTATCGCCCCGACCTGGTCCTGCTCGACATCCAGATGCCGGGCCTCGACGGCGTCGAGACGCTGCGGCGGGTGCGCGCGGTGGCGCCGGCGGTGCCGGTCATCATGGTGACCGCCAACGAGGACGTCGACCTGGCGCGCGACACGCTCAAGCTCGGCGCGCTCGACTACGTCGCCAAGCCGTTCGACTTCGCCTATCTCGAGCGCGCCGTCATGGCCGGGCTCGTCCACGCCGGCGCCCGCCGCGCCGCCCCGCCGTCGGCGTCCTCCGACGATCCGTGGCGGGGGCTCGCCCACGCGATCTTCCAGGCCGTCCGCGGGATGGCCGGTGAGGCACGCGCCTCGACGGGCGCGCGGCTGGAGGACGCCGCGCTGCGGGCGGCGCGCGAGGCGGCCGCCGGCCGCGGCGACGCGGCGGCGGGCGCGCTCGGCGAGATTCAGCTCCTGCTGGGGCTCGCGGTCGAGCTGCGCGATCTCGCCGGCGCCGACCAGGCGGCGGTGCAGCAGGCGCTCGATCGCGCCCGCCGGACGCTCGCCGGCTAGCAGGCTGCTGAAAAAGGCCCATCTGCTTCGTTGGCGCCCTTGGTCGCACGCTCAACGTACAGGCAGTACGCCTCGCGTGCGACCGGCGGGCGCCGCCTCGCATCTGGACCTTTTTGAGCAGCCTGCGGCCTTTTTCAGCAGCCGGCTAGGCGCGCGGCCGGCCCAGCCCCCACGCCCACGCGAACGCGCCGACCAGCGAGGGCAGCACCACCAGCGAGTGCAGCAGCGCCGCCACCGCGTTGTTGGCGGCATCGCGCGAGTAGTCCAGGCCGGTCACGCCGAGGGCGGAGGCGAGCAGCGTGACGAGCCAGTTCGCCCACGCGGGGACGATCACGAGCCACGCCAGCCGCCGGCGACCGGTCTCGCCGTAGCGCAGCATGTCGAGGGTGGAGCCGACGAGGACGAGCCAGAAGCCGCCGAGCAGCGCGTTGAGGTGGGCGGCCAGCGCCAGCCGCGGCAGGCCGACCGACACCCGGCCGGTGAGGACGATGCCCGCCCACAGCCCGGTCACCATCCCGACGGCGAGCAACCAGGCTCCGGCGGCGGTCAGCCGCCGCCGGAGCGGGTCGACGTCCATCAGCCGAAGATCCCGCCCGGCCCGCTGACCTCCCAGAGGTTTTCCTGCGAGCGCAGCGGCGGCCGCCCCTCGGCGCGCACCCGCACCCAACTGCCGTCGGCGAGGAGGCGGCGCGCCTTCACGGTGTCGGCGAGCTGGATGTTGAGGATCTCGCGCACCTGGGCCTGCAGCGCCGGGTCCAGCACCGGGAAGGCGATCTCGATGCGGCGCTCGAGGTTGCGCGGCATCCAGTCGGCGGAGGCCAGCAGGTACTCGGGCGACCCCGCGTTCTCGAAGAAGAAGATGCGCGCGTGCTCGAGGTAGCGGTCGATGATGGAGATGACCCGGATGTTGTCGGAGAGGCCGGGCACCTCCGGCCGCAGGCAGCAGATGCCGCGCACGATGAGGTCGATCTGCACGCCGGCCTGGCCGGCCGCGTAGAGCTCCTCGATCAGGCTGCGGTCCACCAGGCTGTTCATCTTGGCGATGATGCGCGCCGGCCGCCCGGCCCGCGCGCGCGACGCCTCGCGGCGCACGCGCTCGGCCAGCTCGTCGCGCAGGTCGGTGGGGGCCACCAGCAGGTGGTGGAAGTCGCGCGGGCGCGTGTAGCCGGTCAGGAGATTGAAGAGCTCGGTCAGGTCCTCGCCGAACGACTCGCGGCTGGTGAACAGGCCGAGGTCGGTGTAGAGACCGCCGGTGCGCACGTTGTAGTTGCCGGTGGCCACGTGGCAGTAGCGCCGGATGCCGTCGCTGTCCTGGCGGACGACCAGGCACGCCTTGCAGTGCGTCTTGTAGCCGACCATGCCGTAGACGACGTGGGCGCCCACCTCTTCCAGCGCGCGCGCCCAGCGGATGTTGGCCTCCTCGTCGAACCGCGCCTGCAGCTCGACGAGCACCGCCACCTCCTTGCCGTTCTCCACCGCGGTGTGCAGCGCGTGGGCGATCGGCGAGGCCGGGCTCACCCGGTACAGGGTCATCTTGATCGCCAGCACCTTGGGGTCGACGGCCGCCTCCCGCACGAAACGCGTGACCGCGTCGAACGTGTGGTAGGGGTGGTGCACCAGCACGTCGCGGGCACGAATGGCGCTCCAGATGTCGGGCGCGCTGTCGAAGGCGGGCACCGGGTAGGCCGGCTGCGGCCGATCTTTCAGCCGCGGGATGTCCAGCGACGAGTAGAGCTGCAGCAGGTCCGAAAAGGCCGGGAACCCCTCGCTCTCGTAGAGGTCCTCCGGCTGCAGCTCGAGCTCCTCCAGCAGCGTGGCGAGGATCTCGGGCGGCAGGTCGGCGTCGTACTGCAGGCGCACCGCGGTGCCCAGCCGGCGCCCGCGCAGGCTCTCCTCCACGCTGGTCAGCAGATCGTCCGAGCGGCCGCGCATCTGGATGTCGGCGTCCCGCGTCACCCGGATCGCGTGCGTGGAGAGGATGTCGTAGCCGGTGTACAGGCTCGGCAGCATGAGGCGGATCACGTCCTCCTGCAGCACGAAGACGTGGCGCCCGTAGGGATCGGGCAGCGGCACGAAGCGCGGCAGCACCTGGCCCGGGATGTGGATGACCGCCAGCGAGCTCTGCGGCAGCGTGGAGGGCGCCGACGGGCGGATGGACGCCACCAGGCAGAGCGAGCGGTTGCCGAGATACGGGAACGGGTGGCCGGGATCCACCGCCAGCGGCGTCAGCACCGGGAGCACCGTGCGCCGGAAATACTCCTCGAGAAACCGCTCCTGCTCGCCGCTGAGGTCCTTGGGGCGCATCAGGATGATGCCCTCGGCCGCCAGCAGCGGCTGGATCTCCTGCAGGAAGCCGCGGTGCTGCTCGTCGACCAGCTGATGGATGCGGCCCGCCACCGACGCCATCGTCTCGGCGGCGGTGAGCTCGTCGGGACCCGACGTGGGCTCGCCGGCGTGGATGCGCCGCTTGAGGGTGGCCACGCGGACCATGAAGAACTCGTCGAGGTTGGAGCTGAAGATGGCGAGGAACTTCAGCCGCTCCAGCAGGGGCACCGTCGGGTCCAGCGCCTCCTCCAGCACGCGACGATTGAACTCCAGCCAGGAAAGCTCGCGGTTCAGGAACGCGTCCGAGTCCATGTCAACCCCGCCCATTGAAGGTCTCGTTCAAAAGAATGCCGTCACGGACGCCACGCGTGCAGACGACGAGGGTCAGGTAGCCGCCGAAGATCATCAGCTCCTCGATCACGATCGCCCCGGCCAGGATGATGTCGGCCCGCTCGGCCCGCAGCCCGCGCAGCTTGCGACGCTTGCGCGGCGACGACCGCTCGAGCCGCTCGCGGATCGCGGTCACGTCCGACTGGGCCAGGCGCAGGCCATGACGCGACTTGCGCCCGTCGCGGTTGGCGCGCAGGTGCATGGTGGCCAGCGTGCGCACGGTGCCCCCCAGCCCCACCAGCACGTCGCCCCGGCGGGCCGGCGGCAGCGCCTCGGTGATCTCCTTGCGAACCGCCGTGCGCAGCGCGCGCAGCTCGCGCGGGCGCGCCGGATCGTGGCGGAGGAACCGTCGGGTGGCCCGGACGGCGCCCATCGGCAGGCTGACCGCGCCCACGAGCCGGCGGTCGCGCACCTGGCTCAGCTGCAGGCTGGCGCCGCCGAGGTCGGCCACGAGGGCGTCGTCGAAGTCCAGGCTCTCGAGGGCCGCCGCCGCCCCCAGCCGCGCCTCGTCACGCGCGGTGAGCACCTGCACGTCCACCCCGTGACGGTAGCGAAGGGGCACCAGCAGCCGCTCGCGGTCGCGGGCGTCGCGGACCGCCGAGGTCGCCACCGCCACCACCCGGGGGCCGTGCTCGGCGTGGCGGCGGAAGAAGCGGCGGACCGCCCGCAGGGTCTCGTCCACCGCCGGCCGCGGCAGCGAGCCGGGCGGGCCGTCGCCCAGCCGGGTGCGCACCCGCTCTTCCACCAGCACGCGGTACCCCACGTTGGGTTTCACCCGGGCCAGCAGCAACCGGACGGCGTTGGAGCCGAGATCCACGATGGCCACCAGCTCCTCCGTCCGGTCCTCCCGTCCCATCAGACGTCAGCTTACAACGATGCGAGCGATCGAGCCCCCGATCAGTCCTGCCAGAGCGCGACGCCGCCGCGGATGCCCGCGTCGTTGGAGACGATGGTGACGTCGGGGTCGAGCTCGAAGTCGATCTTCTTGGCGTTGCCGCCACCGATGTACAGGTGGTCGAAGTTCGTCAGCGCGCGGATGGTCCCGATGGCCGTCTTCACGCGCTTGTTCCACTTCTTCTTGCCGATTCCCTTGCGGGCGGCGTTGCCCAGCTGCTGGTCGTAGCTCTCGCCCTTGCGGAAGGGATGGTGCGAGAGCTCGAGATGGGGGCCCAGCCGGCCATCCATATAGAGGCCGGTGCCGAACCCGGTGCCGAGCGTGATCACCATCTCCACGCCCTTGCCGGAGATGACCGCCAGCCCCTGGACGTCGGC
>JBGQFW010000091.1:0-16513 GCA_041497115.1 Methylomirabilia bacterium | reverse complement strand
TGCCCGTTGGTCTGCTGCGTGGTCAGGACGGCGGGGAGCGCGCCCGACTGGTTGTTCGCGCTCGGGCAGGTCGTGGCGGCGGAGCCGTTGTCGGGCAGGCCGCCGCAGTGCGCCGAGTAAATGCTGATGGCCGAGGCCATGGCGCGCGTGTCGGCCTGGGCCTTGGCGATGCGCGCCCGCGCCTGCACGTTGGCGTAGAGCGGCACGGCAATCGCGGCCAGGATGCCGATGATCGCCACGACGATGAGCAGCTCGATCAGCGTGAAGCCGCGCTGACCACGACGAGAGAATTGATGCATCATGAAAAAGCCCCCCGGGGAAGTCCGGCTGCTGTGCGTCTGCACCGACGCAATTGCAGAGGCGGTGCCAGCCTCGGGAGCCCTTCGGGAGGACTGAAAGTCCGGGCACTTGTGATCCGGGCGGACAAATCCAGCGCGCGCTCCGCTGACGCTCTCCGGCAGACCCGGTGACAGGAATTGTCACCGACCGCCGCGCTCGCCGCCGCGCTGCTGGAACTTCTGCAGCTTGTAGCGGAATTGCCGGAAGCTGACCCGCAGCAGCTCGGCCGCGCGCGTCTGCACGCCGCCCACCCGATCCAGCGCAAGCTGGATGTAGCGGCGCTCGATGCGGTCCAGCATCGCCTCGAGGTCGACACCCTCGGTCGGCAGCTCGACCGGGACCTCGTCGTGGTCGCGCGGCTGGCGGAGCGTGGGGGGCAGCGCGTCGGCGGTGAGCGTGTCGCTGGAGCCCAGCACCATCGCGCGCTCCACGACGTTTTCCAGCTCCCGGATGTTGCCCGGCCAGTGGTACTGCTCGAGCACCGCGAGGGCGTCCGGGGTGGCGCCGCTGACCTCGCGCCCCACCTCGCGGGACAGCTTCTTGATGAAGTGGGCGACCAGGTGCGGAATGTCCTCCCGGCGGTCGCGCAGCGGCGGCAAGTGGACGGGAATCACGTTGAGCCGGTAGAAGAGGTCCTCGCGCAGGACGCCGTCGGCCACCGCCTTGCCGAGGTCCCGATTGGAGGCGGCGACGAGGCGTACGTCCACCTTCACGTCGCGCGTGTCACCCACACGGCGGATCTGACGCTCCTGGATCGCCCGCAGCAGCTTCACCTGGACCGATTGCGGGATCTCGGTGATCTCGTCGAGAAACAGCGTGCCGCCGTCGGCGGCCGCGAACAGCCCCTCGGTGCTGGCGACCGCGCCCGTGAACGCGCCCTTGACGTGGCCGAACAGCTCCGACTCCATCAGGGTCTCCGGCACCGCGCCGCAGTTCACCGATACGAACGGGCCGCTGCGCCGGCTCGACTCCCAGTGGAGCGCCTGCGCCACGAGCTCCTTGCCGGTGCCGCTCTCTCCCGTGATCATCACGGTGGAGCCGCTGTCGGCCGTCTTGCGGATCGTCTCGAACACGTCGAGCATCTTGGGGCTGCGGCCCACGAAGTTCTCGAAGCCGCGCTCACGCCGCAGCTGACGCCGGAGCGCCTGGTTCTCCTCCTGCAGCCGCCGGCGCTCGAGGGCGTTGGCGACCGTCAGCTTCAGCTCGTCGAGCTTGAAGGGCTTGGTGATGTAGTCGTAGGCGCCGAGCTTCATCGCCTCCACCGCGGTGTCGGTGGACGCGAACGCCGTGACCACCAGGACGGCGGTGCGCGGGGAGGAGTCCTTCGCCGCCTTCAGCACGGCGAGGCCGTCCACCTTGCGCATGCGGAGGTCGGTCACGACGAGATCGAAGCTCTCGCTCTTGAGCATCGGGATGGCCGCCTCGCCGCCGTCCGCCACCGCGACGTCGTAGCCGGCCTGACGCAGCATGATCGCCAGGAGCTCGCGCATGCTCTGCTCGTCGTCGACGACGAGCACGCGGACGTCAGGCATCGGCGGGGAGGGTGAGGGTGAAGGCGCTGCCGGCGCCCGGCCGGCTCTGGACGTCGATCTCGCCGCCGTGCTCCTGGACGATGCGGTGCACGAGGGCGAGCCCGAGTCCGCTGCCGTCGGGCTTGGTGGAGAAGAACGGCTCGAAGATGTGCGCGAGCTCGGCGGACGCGATGCCCTCTCCGGTGTCGGCGACCCGCACCGTGAGCCGGTCACCGCCGGCGGCCATCGTGACGCGGAGCTCGCCACCGTCCCCCATCGCTTGCAGCGCGTTGAGGCAGAGGTTCCAGATGGCCTGCCGGAGCTGCTGGCGATCGACACTCCACACCAGCGCGGGCGGGAACTCCCGCACGATCTTCAGCGTGCCGGGCGTGGCCCGGTGCTCGACCAGCACCAGCACCTCGTCCACGATCTCGGCGACATTCGTGGCGGTGCGGTTGACGGGGGCCGGCCGGGCGTACTCGAGAAACTCGCGGATGATTCCGTTGAGCCGCGCCGTCTCCTTGAGGACGATCTGGGCCAGCCGCTCGCGCGTCTCGCCGGCGGCGGTGTCGGCGGCCAGCACCTCCACCGCGCCCGACAGCGACGCCAGCGGGTTGCGGATCTCGTGCGCGATGTTGGCCGCCATGCGGCCGAGGGTGGCCAGCCGGTCGGCCGCCCGCATGCGCGCTTCCATCGCGCGGATGGCCGACAGATCCTCGCACGCGGCGATGAGGCCGATGCGGCGGCCGTCGCCCGCGCGCAGGACGGAGAACGTCATGCGCACCGGCACCTCGTCGCCGGCCGGGCGGCGCAGGGTCACCTCCCGCCAGGCCGGACGGGGATCGGGCGCCTCCAGCTCGGCCTCGACGGCGGCCAGCGGCACGGCGGCGCTCAACACCGTCCACGGCCGGCCCACCGCCGCCTGGGCGCCGATGCGGGTGATGCGCTCGGCGGCCCGGTTCAGCGCGGTCACCCGGTGCTCGCCGTCCACGGCGATGAGGCCGGTGCCGACCGAGTGGAAGACGAGATCGGTGAAGGCCTCCAGATCCTTGAAGTCGGCCTGCTTCGTCTCCAGCTCCTGCCGGGTCGAGCGGAACCGCTCGGCGAGGCCGCCGGCCACGATCGCGACGATGAGGAACGTGCCGGCGTTGAGGAAGATCGTGATGACCTCGAGCGCCGTGCTCTCCTGGGGCGCCTCGAAGAACGCGGCCAGCGGGAACACGGTCCGTCCGAACACCAGGCCCGTGTAGAGCACGCTGCCGGCGGCGGCGATCGTGAGCCCGCCGGTGCGGGAGAGCAGCACGCAGGCGGCGGTGACCGACAGCACGTAGAGGAACGCGAAGATCGAGCGGGGGCCGCCGGTGGCCGCCACCACCGCCGTCACCAGCGCGGTGTCGAGCAGGCAGATGAGCCACGCGATGCGCAGCGGCTTGGCCACGGGTGTCGCCGCCGCCAGCGCGCCCGAGGTGATGACGACCATCAGGAGCGCGAGCGCCAGGATGGTGCGGTTGGCGCCCGGCATGAGCTCCTCGGGCAGCATGGGCCCGAGGGCCAGCAGGAGCGCGGCCACGCCGAGACGGGCCAGGCCGAAGCCGCGCAGCAGCCTATTCGAGTCGACGAGCGTCATTCACCGCCGCCGGACCGGCGACCGCTACTTGATGAGCGTGACCATCTTGAAGATCGGCAGGTACATCGCGATGACGATGCCGCCGACCGACACGCCCAGGAAGACGATCATCATCGGCTCCAGCAGCGACGTGAGCGCCGTCACCGCGGCGTCCACCTCGTCGTCGTAGAAGTCGGCGATCTTGTTCAGCATGGCGTCGAGCGCGCCGGTGTTCTCGCCGACCGAGATCATGTGCACCACCATGGCCGGGAACACCGGAGTGGCCTTGAGCGGATCGGCCAGGGTTCCGCCGGCGGTGACGTGCTGGCGCGCCTGCATGACCGACTTCTCCACGACCCGATTGCCGGAGGCGCGGGCGGTGATGAGCAACCCCTCCAGGATCGGCACGCCCGACGAGATCAGCGTGCCGAGCGTGCGCGTGAAGCGGGCGACCGCGATCTTGCGGATCAGCATGCCGACGACCGGCACCTTCAGCATGAAGCTGTCGATCACCATGCTGCCGTTGTCGGTGGCGTAGTAGCGCTTGATCGAGTAGATGGCGCCACCGAGGGCGGCCAGCATCAGGATGATGTACTTGCGGGTCACGTCCGACAGCCAGATGACGATCTTCGTGGGCAGCGGCAGCTCGGCGCCCATGTTCTTGAACATGTTCGCGAACGTCGGCAGCACGAAGACCATCATGAAGATGATGACCACGCAGGCCACGCTGATGATCGTGACCGGGTACACCATCGCGCTCTTGACCTGCGCCTTCAGCTTGGCCGCCTTCTCGATGTAGGTGGACAGCCGCTGGAGGCAGACGTCGAGCACGCCGCCGGACTCGCCGACGGCCAGCATGTTGACGAAGAGGTTGTCGAACGTCTTGGGGTACTTGCCGAACGACTCGGCCAGCGTGGCGCCGCCCTGCACGTCGCTGGCGATCTTGGCCGTCACGTCGCGAAGGACCTTCGACTCGCTCTGCTCCGACAGGATCTGCAGCGCCTGGGCGATGGGGAGCCCGGCGTCGATCATCGTGGAGAACAGCCGCGTGTAGACGGCGAGGTCCTTGGACTTCACCTTGCCGCCGAGCTTGGCCGGCGCGGCGGCGGCCGCCGCCTTGGCCTTCTTCTCCTGGACCAGCGTCGCGACCACGCCCTTGGCCCGGAGGGCCGCGACGGCGGCGGGGCGGCTGTCGGCCTCGATCTCGCCGTTGACCGCCGCCGCTCCCGAGCGTCCCTTGTATGCGAAGACCGCCATAGCCCCCTCCCTACACCGACAGCGTGACGCGCAGCACTTCCTCGATCGTGGTGGTCCCTTCCAGCACTTTCAGCAGCCCGGCCTGGCGCAGCGTCTTCATACCCTGGCTCTGCGCCATCTCCCGGATCTCGGCGGTGCTACCATTCTTGAGGATGACGTTGCGCAGCTCCTCGGTGATCGCCATGACTTCGTAGATCGCGACGCGTCCCTTCATCCCGGTGAAGTTGCAGGTCTGGCAGCCCTTGCCCTTGTAGAAGGTGACCTTGCCACGCCCCTGGGACACGTGGCCGTACGGCACCAGGTCGTCCTCGTGCCCCTCGAACGGCTCCTTGCAGTCCTTGCAGATGCGGCGGCCGAGCCGCTGGGCCAGGATCAGCAGGAGCGCCGAGGAGAGCAGGAACGGCTGCACGCCCATGTCCACGAGCCGCGCCACGGTGGACGGGCAGTCGTTGGTATGCAGCGTGGTGAAGACCAGGTGGCCGGTGAGCGCCGCCCGGATGGAGATCTGCGCGGTCTCGAGGTCGCGCGTCTCACCGACCAGGATCACGTCGGGGTCCTGGCGCAGGAAGGAGCGCAGCACGGCCCCGAACGTGCGGCCGACGCTCTCGCTGACCTGAACCTGGTTGACGCCCTTCAGGTTGTACTCGACGGGATCCTCGGCCGTCATGATGTTGTGTTCGGGCGAGTTGATGGTGGAGATGGCCGAGTAGAGCGACGTCGTCTTGCCCGAGCCGGTCGGCCCCGTGATCAGCACCATGCCGTAGGGCTGGTGGATCGCCGCGTTGAACTTCTCGTAGCTGTAGGCGTCGAAGCCGAGCTTGGTGAGGTCGAGCTGCAGCGAATCCTTGTCGAGGATACGCAGCACGGCCTTCTCGCCGAAGATCGTCGGCAGGATCGACACGCGGAAGTCGATCTCGCGCGCCCCGTAGCGCAGCTTGATGCGCCCGTCCTGGGGCAGCCGGCGCTCGGAGATGTCGAGGGTCGACATGATCTTGAGACGCGAGATGATCGCCGGCTCCAGCCGCTTGGGCGGCGACAGCATCTCGTGCAGCACGCCGTCGATACGGAACCGGACGCGGAACGTCTTCTCGTAGGGCTCCCAGTGCAGGTCGGAGGCGCCCTTGCGAATCGCGTCCACCAGCACCATGTTGACGAGCTTGACGACCGGCGCCTCGTCCGCCGATTCCTTCAGCTCGAAGACGTCGACCTGCGCGCCGGCCTGCTCCTCCTCGCCGACGACCTCGACGTTGCTGGCGTCGCCGGTGATCTCGGACATCATGTCCGACATCGAGGCCACCGGGGCCGCCTCGTAGTGCTTGTCGAGGGACCGCCGGATGGCCGCCTGCGGCGCGACCACCGGGAGGATCTGGAGGTTCGTCATGAAGGCGATGTCATCGAGCGCGAACACGTTGGTGGGATCCGCCATCGCCAGCGTGAGCGTGCCGCCGATGCGCTTGACCGGCACGACCTCGTACTTCTTGGCGATGTGGGCCGGCACCAGGCGCAGCGTCTCGGCGTCGATCTCCAGGTTGCTCAGCGTGATGGACGGGATCCCGTACTGGCGGGAGAGGAAGCCGATGAGCTGCTCCTCGGTGATGAAGCCGAGCCGGACGAGGATCGTCCCCAGCTTGTCGGTCTTGCCCTTTTGATCGACAAGGGCCTGCCGAAGCTGCTCGCTGGTGATGAGCCCCTCGGCGACGAGGAGATCGCCCAGCCGGCGAACCATGTGCTGCCCGAGTTTTACCTGGGCCATTAAGACCTATTACTGTAGCGCAACCAGGCGTTTCAACGTATCGCTAAAGGCTCGGACCGCGTCGTCCTGGAAGAGGACGAAGACCACCCGTTTCACCGTTGTTTTCGAGGACTTGAGGTGGGCGAGGACGACCGTGAGCATGGCCTCGGCGGCGGCGGGGGCCGCCACGTGGCCCACGCCGGTACCCAGCGCGGGCAGGGCGATCGAGGTGAGCCGGTGCTTGTCGGCGACCGCCAGGACGGCCCGCGTGGTGCGCGCGATGGTGTCGGGGTCGGTCTTGAGGTCCGGCCCCATCACGGCGGCGTGAATCACGTGCGTCGCCGTGAGATTGCCGCCGGGGGTCAGCACGGCCTCCCCAACCTCGACAGGTCCCTGGCGAATCGCCTCCTCCTCGATCAGTACGCCGCCCTTGCGCTTGATGGCGGCGGCCACCCCGGTGCCCATGACCAGCGTGGAGCTGGCGGCGTTGACGATGGCGTCGACGTCCCAGTCCGTGATGTCGCCGCGCTCGATGGCGATCGTGGCCGGCCCGACTTTCACCTTCATCGGGCCCGCTCCCGCGCCTTGGCGGCCTCCCACGACCGTTCCAGCTCCTCGGGCGACACGCTGCCGATCACCTTCCCGCGCGCGTTCAGTTCGTCCTCCATGGTGGTGAACCGACGCCGGAACTTCTCGATGGCTCCATGCAACACGTCCTCGGCGTCGAGAGAGGACAGCCGGGCCACGTTGACCAGCGAGAACAGCACGTCCCCGAGCTCGTCGGCGAGCCGCGCCGGATCCCCCGCGACGAGGGCGGCGGCGGCCTCACGCATCTCCTCCTCGACCTTCGTCCACGCGGCGCCGGCGTCGGGCCAGTCGAAGTGGACGCGGGCGGCCTTGCTCTGGATGCGCTGGGCGCGCACGAGCGAGGGGAGCGCGCGCGGCACGCCGTCGATCACCGAGCGCCGGTGTCCCCGGGCGGCGGCCTCGCGCTGCTTGATCGCCTCCCACTGCTCGAGCGCCTCGCCGGGGGTGCGCGCGCTGGCGTCGCCGAACACGTGCGGATGCCGGGTGACCATCTTGTCGCCGAGGTGGTCCAGGAGATCCGCCATCGTGAACTCGCCGCGCTCCGTGGCGATCTCGGCGTGGAAGACGACCTGGAACAGAAGATCGCCGAGCTCTTCGCAGAGCGCGATCGGCGCGTCGGCTTCGATCGCCTCCAGCACCTCGTAGGCTTCCTCGATCAGAAACGGCTTGAGGGACGTCGGGGTTTGCTCGCGATCCCAGGGACAACCGGCGGGCCCGCGAAGGCGGTGCATGATGTCCAGGAGCCGCTCGAAGAGAACACCGGGGGACTGGGTCATGTGCGTTCCTGGCGGTCGAGTGATTATACAGCAGGGGTTTGCGCGTGTGCTAGGCTGCGGGGCCTATGGCCCCCGCCGAGCCCGAAGAGGGGTTCAAGGTCACCGATCGGCGGCATCGCGCGGAGGAGGAGTCGGCGCGGCCGGCCGAGCCCGCGGCGCGTTCGGCCACCGCCGAGCCCGCCACCAGCGAGCGGAACCTGATCGGGCTGTTCATGATGCTCGGCAGCTCCGCGCTCATGGCGCTGGGCGAGACGGGCGACCCCGCGGCCGCGGAGCAGGAGCGCGATCTGCCGGTCGCCGCGGACGTGATCGACGTGCTGCTGCTCCTCCGCGAGAAGACCGAAGGGCATCGCGATCCCGACGAGACGCGGGTCCTCGAGGAGCTGCTCTACGATCTGCAGATGCGCTACGTCAGGGTGACGCAGCGCCCCGGATGACGACGCGGCCGGGCTCGATGGCGATGCTCTCGACGTGCCCGGGGAGCGGCCACTGGAGCAGCCCGACGGTGGCCGGATCGAGCAGGAGCCGGAGCGAGCGCGCCGGCAGTCGCTGACGCCCGACGGCGAAGTCGTCCACGTCCAGCCGCAGCCGGGGTCGGGACCCGCGCTCGACCCGCACCTGCGCACCGGTGCGCAGCCACACGGGATGGGCCGCCCAGCGTCGCGGTAGCACGCCGGCCACCACCGGGATTCCCATCTCGTCCAGGAGCTGGGCCAGGGGAACTCGGGCGACCACCTCCACCCGGTCGGCGCCGACGAGGTGGACGGCCAGCCCGGCGAGGCGGACGCCGCGGGCCTCGATGAGGTGATGCGCTAGGAGCGCGTTGATCTCCGACTCGCTCAGCGTCACGATCCGGGCGCCGCGCGCCACCTCGAAGAGCTTCTGCTGGGCGCGCGAGCCGTCGGCCGCGGTGGAGGCAGGCGGAGCCACGGCGGGCGGCTTGAGCATGCGGACCGCGGCGCCCACCGCTCCCCCGACCATCAGCGCGGTGAGCGCCAGCAGCAGCAGCCCTCCGAGGCAGCCGGTGCAGCCCTTCATCATCCAAAGGTCACCCTAGCATTCCGGCCTTGCTACCCGGGAAGTTAGCCACTCGTATTGACAGGTCAATACTCAGATGATATATGAGGTATGTACTCAATGACGGAACCAGCCTGAGCACTGCGGCGTGATCAGGGTCGCCATTCAGTAGAAACGCCCCCGGGCGTTAGAACGGAGCGAACAGAGCTATGGCGAAGGTGATCGGCATCGACCTCGGGACCACGAATTCTGTCGTCGCCGTCATGGAAGGCGGTAATCCGACTGTCATTCCGAACCAGGAGGGCAGCCGGCTCACGCCGTCGGTGGTCGCGTTCACGAAGGACGGCGAGATCCTCGTGGGGCAGGTGGCCAAGCGACAGGCGATCACGAATCCGGAGAACACGGTGTTCTCCATCAAGCGGTTCATGGGGCGACGCCACGACGAGGTCGTGCAGGAAATCAAGCTCGTGCCGTACAAGGCCGTCAAGGCCGCCAACGGCGAGGCGCGCATCGAGGTACGGGGCAAGCAGTACGCGCCGCCGGAGATCTCCGCCATGATCCTGCGCAAGCTCAAGGAGGCCGCCGAGGCCTACCTGGGCGAGAAGGTCACGCAGGCGGTCATCACGGTGCCGGCCTACTTCAACGACAGCCAGCGGCAGGCCACCAAGGATGCCGGCAAGATCGCCGGCCTCGACGTGCTGCGGATCATCAACGAGCCGACGGCCGCTGCGCTCGCCTATGGCCTCGACAGGAAGAAGGAAGAGAGGATCGCGGTCTACGACCTCGGCGGCGGCACCTTTGACATCTCGATTCTCGAGATCGGCGAGGGCGTCTTCGAGGTCAAGGCGACCAACGGCGACACCCACCTCGGCGGCGACGACTTCGACCAGCGGATCATCGACTGGATCGCCACCGAGTTCGGCAAGGAGAACGGGATCGACCTGCGCCGGGACCGCATGGCCCTGCAGCGGCTGAAGGAGGCCGCCGAGAAGGCCAAGGTCGAGCTCAGCTCGACGGTGCAGACCGAGATCAACCTGCCGTTCATCACCGCTGACGCCAGCGGTCCCAAGCATCTGGTGATGACCCTGACGCGGGCCAAGCTGGAGGCGCTGGTGGCCGATCTGGTCGAGCGCACCCTCGGCCCCTGCCGGCAGGCGATGCAGGACGCCCCCGTGACCGCCAAGGACGTCGACGAGGTCGTCCTGGTGGGCGGCCAGACCCGGATGCCGAAGGTGCAGGAGGTCGTCAAGCAGCTCTTCGGCAAGGAGCCCCACAAGGGCGTCAATCCCGACGAGGTCGTCGCGGTCGGCGCCGCCGTGCAGGCGGCTGTTCTCACCGGCGAGGTGAAGGATGTGGTCCTGCTCGACGTCACGCCGCTGTCGCTTGGCATCGAGACGCTGGGCGGCGTCATGACGACGCTGATCTCGCGCAACACGACGATCCCGACGAAGAAGAGCGAGACGTTCACCACCGCCGCCGACAACCAGGACTCGGTCGAGGTCCACGTGATGCAGGGCGAGCGGCCGATGGCGCGGGACAATCGCACCCTCGGCAAGTTCCACCTGGTCGGGATCCCGCCCGCCCCGCGCGGCATGCCGCAGATCGAGGTCACCTTCGACATCGACGCGAATAGCATCCTCAACGTGTCGGCGCGCGACAAGGCGACGGGCAAGCAGCAGAACATCACGATCACGGCATCGTCCACGCTCACCAAGGACGACATCGACCGCATGGTGAAGGAGGCGGAGTCCAACGCCGCCGAGGACACCAAGCGCAAGGAGGAGATCGAGGCCCGCAATCAGGCCGACTCGCTCGTCTATTCGACCGAGCGGACGCTGGCCGAGCACGGCGCCAAGCTGGCCGAGGCCGACCGCAAGGCGATCGACGAGGCGCTGGCCGGGGCCAAGGAGGCGCTCAAGGGCGAGGACATCGAGCGCATCAAGCAGGCGCAGGAGACCCTGACGCGGGCCTCGCACAAGCTCGCCGAGATCATGTACCGCGAGGCGCAGCAGGCCTCGGGCGCGCCCGGCGCCGGCCAGCCGGCGGGGGGCGCGACGGCCGGACCCAAGGAAGGGGAAGTCGTGGACGCGGAGTTCGAGGACCTCGGCGAGAAGAAGTAGGCGGGGTCCCCCGATGCGACGCGACTACTACGCGGTCCTCGGCATCGCGGCGACCGCGGCGCCGCGCGAGATCCGCCAGGCGTACCGGCGGCTCGCGCGGCAGTACTCACCCGACGTGAATTTCTGGGACGCGGCCGCCCAGGTGCTCTTCGAGGAGATCGCCGAGGCCTACCGCGTGCTCAGCGATCCCCAGGCCCGCACGATGTACGACCGCTTCGGCCCCGTCGTGGGAGCGGAGGCGCTCGGGACCGGGCGCCGGGGTGACGACGTCCACGTCACCGTCGAGCTCGAGTTCGCCGCCGTGACCCGGGGGGCGGTCCTTCGCGTGAGCGTGCCGCGATTCTCGCCGTGCGCGGAGTGTGCCTCCAGCGGGCGTCGCGAGGGTCGGCCGTGTCCGGCCTGTCAGGCGCGCGGTGTGCGGCGTGTCGCGGACGCGGTGACCGTGGAGATTCCGGCCGGGGTGGACTCCGGCACGCAGATCCGCGTGGCCGGTGAGGGCAGCGCGGCGCCGTTCGGCGGCGCCCGCGGCGATCTCGTCGTCAGCACGCGCGTGCGTGAGCATCCGTTCTTCGCGCGCAAGGGCGACAGCGTGCACTGCGAGATCCCGCTCGGGGTCTGGGAGGCCCTGCGGGGCGCGCGCCTCCGGGTGCCGACGCCGCTGGGCGAGGCGGTCCTGGTCGTCCCGGCGGGCACGGCGGGCGGGCAGGTGTTCCGCCTGCGCGGGCAGGGGCTGCCGCGGCTGGCCGACGGCGCCGTGGGCGATCTCTACGTGACCGTGCGGATCGCGATTCCGACCGGGCTCGACGCCCGGACCGACGAGCTGATTCGCGAGCTCGAGCGGCTCCTGCCGTGCCCGTCGCGCGCGGACCTCGCGCGCTTCCAGGGAGGAGCGTCGTGAACGATCGAGCGAAGCCGCTCTACATGATCGGCGTCGTCGCCGAGATGGTGAAGGTGCATCCGCAGACGCTGCGGTTCTACGAGAAGAAGGGGCTGGTGAAGCCGAGCCGGACCGAGGGACAGACGCGCATGTACTCGGCCGAGGACGTGGAGGACATCGAGCGGCTGCTCCGCCTCACCCGCGATCTCGGTGTGAATCTTGCCGGTATCGAGATCATCCTAAAGATGAGACGGCGCATGGTGGAAATGCAGCGACAGATCGAGGACCTGCTGGCCTACGTTCGGGACGCCGGGGGCGAGGCGCCCGGCGCCGGCGCCCCTCCGCGCGACGCGCTCGTGCGAGCGGCGGCCAACCAGCTCAAGCCCGTCGATCTGTTCTGAGAAAAGAGACGACGTCGAGATGAGTGACGTGAGGGACCGCAGCACCGAGGTCGTTCCCGACATCCTGGCCATCCTGCCGCTGCGCGGCACGGTCCTGATGCCCAACGCCGTGCTGCCGCTCGGCGCCGGCCGGCCCTCGTCGATCCGCCTCATCGAGGAGGCGGTCCAGTCCGGGCGGCTCGTCGGTACGGTGATGCAGCGTGATCCCAAGGAAGACGTGCCGGGTCTCGAGGGGCTGCACGGCGTCGGCACGGTGGCGGTGATCCATAAGGCCGTGAAGCAGGCCGACGGCAACCTGCGGCTCATCGTGCAGGGGCTCGGCCGCTTCCGGCTGCTCGAGGTGATCGAGGGCGAGCCCTACCTGCGCGCGCGGATCGAGGCCATCGCCGAGCCGGCGCCGGCCACCGACGTCGAGCTGGAGGCGCTGGTCCGCAGCGTGCGGACCCTGTTCGAGAAGGTCGTCGCGCTCTCGTCGGGCCTTCCCGGCGAGCTGGTCAGCGTCGTGGAGAGCGCGGAGGCGCCCGGTGCGCTCGCCGACCTCATCGCGGCCTCGCTGCCGACGCTCGCCAACGAGCGCAAGCAGGAGCTGCTGGAGACCATCGAGGTCCGCGAGCGGTTGCAGAAGCTGGCGGCGATGCTCGCCAAGGAGGCCGAGGTCCTCGAGCTGGGCTCGAAGATCCAGTCCGAGGTGCAGTCGGAAGTCTCCAAGACGCAGCGCGAGTACCTCCTGCGCGAGCAGCTCAAGGCCATCCAGAAGGAGCTCGGCGAGACCGACGAGCGCACGCAGGAGATCGAGACGCTCCGCCAGAAGATCGAGGCGGCCGGGATGAGCGACGAGGCGCGCACGGAGGCGCTGCGCGAGCTGGACCGGCTCGGCAGGATGACGCCGGCGGCCGCTGAGTACACCGTGGTCCGTACCTACATCGACTGGCTCGTCGCGATGCCGTGGAGCCAGGAGACCACCGACGACGTGGACCTCGCGCGGGCGGCGGCGATCCTCGACGAGGACCACGAGGGGCTGGAGAAGATCAAGGACCGGATCCTCGAGTACCTCGCGGTCAAGAAGATCCGGCCCGGCGGCAAGGACCCGATCCTGTGCTTCGTCGGGCCGCCCGGCGTCGGCAAGACGTCGCTCGGCCGCTCGGTGGCCCGCGCGCTCGGCCGGAAGTTCCACCGCATCTCGCTCGGCGGGATGCGCGACGAGGCCGAGATCCGCGGCCACCGGCGCACGTACATCGGCGCGCTGCCGGGCCAGGTCGCGCAGGGACTTCGGCGGGTGGGCAGCCGGAATCCGGTGCTCATGCTCGACGAGATCGACAAGCTCGGGATGGACTTCCGCGGCGATCCCGCCTCGGCGCTGCTCGAGGTGCTCGACCCCGAGCAGAACGGGACGTTCCGCGATCACTACCTGGACGTGCCCTTCGATCTCTCGCGGGTGCTGTTCATCACGACCGCGAACGTGATCGACACGGTGGCGCCGGCGCTCCGCGACCGGATGGAGGTCATCCACCTGGCCGGCTACACCGAGGAGGAGAAGATCGCCATCGCCCGGCGCCACCTCGTGCCCAAGCAGGCGCGTGAGCACGGACTGGGCGTCGAGGACATCGAGTTCACGCCGGAGTCGCTGCGGCTGCTGGCCCGCGGGTACACGCGCGAGGCCGGCGTGCGCAACCTCGAGCGCGAGATCGCCAGCGTCTGCCGCAAGGTGGCGCGCCGGCGGGCCGAGGGGCGCACGGAGCCTGCGCGGATCACGCCCGACGCGGTCACCTCGTTCCTGGGCACGCCGCGGTTCGAGTTCGAGGAGCTGGAGGAGCGCACGCGGGTGCCGGGCGTGGCGACCGGGCTGGCGTGGACGGCCGCCGGCGGCGACATCCTGTTCGTCGAGGCCACCCGCATGCCGGGCACGCACACGCTGACGCTCACCGGGCAGCTCGGCGACGTCATGAAGGAGTCGGTGCAGGCGGCGCTGGCGTGGGTCCGCTCGCACGCGGCCGAGCTCGGCATTCCGGCCGACTTCTGGGAGCGCTCGGACATCCACGTGCACGTTCCGGCGGGGGCGATCCCCAAGGACGGGCCCTCGGCCGGGGTGACGATGGCGACCGCGCTCGTGTCGCTCCTGACGGGACGCCCCGTGCGCGCGGCGCTGGCGATGACCGGTGAGGTGAGCCTGTCCGGGCGGGTGCTGCCGGTGGGCGGGATCAAGGAGAAGATCCTGGCGGCCCATCGCGCCGGGGTGCGTAGCGTGATCCTGCCGCGCCGGAACGAGAAGAGCCTGCTCGAGGACGTGCCCGCCAGCGTGCGGAACGCGATGACGTTCCACCTCGTGGACTCGATTCCCGAGGTCCTGCGCGTGGCGTTCGAAGAGGTCGAGAGCGCCACGCCCCAGCTCGCGGGCGGCCGGCTCTAAGCCCGCGATTCCCATAGCCCCGGCGGCCCGGCCGCCGGTAGTGTCTCAGTTTGACTTCGTGGCCATCGGGTTGATGGTATCGGGCAGGCAGACATAGCTAATCAGTCTGTCGCTCTTCCTATTATCGGCATTCTTTTGAAACCGCTCGGCGCCGCGCTTACACTCATCTAGTCGCTCATAAGAGTCCGCCGGTACCCATACATCTGCACGCGTGCTGACGCTATTCCCCCAGAGAATCCATGAGCAGGCCAGCAGGATCATCGCCCCGTGTCGTCCCATGATTCGCCCCCAATCAGGCAGCAAGTTTAGCGATCTCATCCAGCGACCACACGTGATCCGCCACGCCAGCCTCCATCGCGGGCGTCACTCGGAGCGTCTTGTGGACCCGCGCGAAGTTGTAGTGCATGAAGTGGAGCGCCACGGCCGCCTTGTGGTTGTCCACCTTCTTGCTGAACGCGTTGGTCAGCCGCGTGAAGCGCCGCATGCTCATCCGCATCGTGAGGTTCTGCCGCTCGACGTAGCTCGTGGAAATGTAGTCGGGGTCCGGGTTGCCGGTGATCGTCTGCTCGCGTGAGCCCGTGCAGACGGCGGGGCTGTAGCGGCGCTCGGCGGTCGCGCCCTTGCTGCTGTCGCCCTCGTACATCTTCACCAGCATGGCGTAGTCGATCTCGGAGCCGAACGCGCCCTCGACCGCCTCTAGGTAGACCTTGTGGCCGTCCGTGGTTAGCTGCACCCGGTTGGCGAGCCGGTCGGCCAGGTCGCGGATGAACGCGGAGGCCGTGAAGCCGTCGCGCCGCCCGACCGCCCACGACGGGATCAGCTTGGTGTCCGCGTCGAGCGCCGTCCACGTCCACACGTCGCCATAGCCGAACTCGCCCTTGTGGGCTTCGGGGACGTTCTTGGTCTTGGCGTAGACGAACGACCAAATCTCGTCGCACTGGATACGCTTGCTCTTGAGCCCGCGCAGCGTCTTGTCCTGGTACTCCTCGCAGGCCGCGCCCACGTCCAGCAGGAGCTTGGTCACGGTGTTGATGGACACGTCCACCAGACGGCTCGCCGCGCGAAGGCTGTTGCCCTCCGCCAGCAGGCCGATGATCTGGGCGCGGCGCTCAAGAGGGAGCCTGTTCATAGCTCGCAGCATACTGAACCCCCGAATACTAGTCAAGCATGATGTTCACTTTGACGGGTTGGCCCCTCGACGAAGGTTTCACTCTATCCCCGATGTCAACAGGCGTTCCGGCCACTACATGAGGGCCTTGACAGGGGCGCGAATGGGGCCGAGTCTAGCCCGGCCTGGGACGTGTCAATCGCCTTGGCGCGGGCCGGGCAATCTTGTACTATGAAAACGGGCTGTTACATGACTTCTGTGTGACGGAGAGGGTGCTTTGCCAGAGCCGCTGGATGTCTACGTCGATACGTACCAGGTCAGCACGAACCCGTGGGCGGGGACGATCAACTTCTCTCTATCAAACGCCATGCCGCCGGCGCCCGGGACCCCACCGCGGATGGAACCCCTGGTCCACGTGCGGCTGAGCCTAGAGAACATCAAGCTACTGGGGTTCATTTTGTATCGCCAGATACTCCAGCATGAACAGAACCTCGGAGTGAACATCCAGGTGCCACAACAGGTGTTGAATCAGCTGCAAATCGGTGCCGAAGACTGGCAGACATTCTGGAGACGCCCAGGAGATGCGCGATGACGACCACCATGACGCGGAACGAGACGCCGCAGATCAGTCCCGATCTGACGATCATGCCGGAGGCGGCACTCACGCCTACGACGTCTGCCCCCATTCCACAGGACCGGATGACGTTCGGGAAGGAGCTACTTGTCGTCCCTAGCGGGACGGTGATCCCAGGGGACCAGCCCGCCACGCTGTCC
>JBGQFW010000090.1:0-16642 GCA_041497115.1 Methylomirabilia bacterium | reverse complement strand
TCGAGCGGGTGCGCGAGCGTAGCCGCTGCACGCCGACCGAGCTCCTCGAGGAGTGCGGTCTGCTGAACGATCGCCTCATCGCGGCGCACTGCCTGTTCCTCGACGACCGCGACATCGAGCGAATCGGACGCAGCGGCATGACCGTCGCGCACGTGCCGAAGGGCAACGCCACCGGCGGGATGATGGCCCCG
This sequence comes from Methylomirabilia bacterium, assembly GCA_041497115.1. Lineage (GTDB taxonomy): Bacteria > Methylomirabilota > Methylomirabilia > Rokubacteriales > CSP1-6 > AR5. Next base: position 16,451 of record JBGQFW010000090.1, on the reverse strand, counting down.
ACGCCGAAGCTGCGCCGCGCCGGCGCCCGCCTGGCGCTGGGCACGGACAACATGCACGCCGACATGATCGAGGTGATGCGCTGGGCGCTCGCCATCGCGCGCATCCAGGAGGGGCGCGTGACCGACGACTGGCAGCCGCACACCGCGCTCCACATGGCCACGCTCGCGGGCGCGCGCGCGATGGGCATGGCCCACGACCTCGGCAGCCTCGTCGCCGGCAAGAAGGCGGACCTGGTCGTCGTGGACTTCCGGCGGGCTCATCTCACCCCGTGCACCAGCGCGCTCGGCAACCTCGTGCACACCGCGCAGGGGCGCGACGTCGAGATGGTGATCGTGGACGGCCGCGTCGTCGTCGAGGAGGGCCGTGCGACTCTTGTCGACGAGGCCGAGATCCGACGGGCGGCCGGCGAGGCGGCCCGCGCGCTCTGGCAGCGCGCCCGGAAGGGCTAGAGGCGCCCCTCCTCGACCTTCAGCCCCAGCCAGTGACGGCCGACGAGCTCGTAGTGGGCGGGGCGGCCCTGCAGGTGCTGGGTGATGACGTGGGCGTCCTGGAAGTAGCGCTGCAGGAGGTGGCCGTCGTAGATCGCCGTCGCGCCGGCGAAGTTGTAGATCGAGTCGATGATCTGCGCGGCCTGGCGGATGCCGTGGGTCGTCGCCAGCCGCAGCGCCGCGCGGTCGTCGAGCGTGATCGTGCCCGCCACCGCCGCGGTCCAGATGTCGCGCACCGCCTCGGTCAGGAACGCGCGGCACGCGCGCAGCGTCGCCTCGGCCTGGCCGACCATCACCTGCACCATGGACTGATCGCGCAGCAGCGACTCCATCGCGCGCGGCTGCTTGGCGCCGGCCAGCTCGAGAAACGCGGTGAGGCACGCGCGCGCCATGCCGAGCGCCACCGCGGCGTCGCCGGAGGCGAAGCAGAGCGTGCGCGGGATGCGATAGAGCGGCCCGTCCTCGAGGGCGGGCGCCGTCGAGGAGAGCACGGTGCGCTCGGCCGGCACGAAGACGTCGTTGACGGCGAAGTGATGGGTGCCGGTGCCGCGCATGCCGCGCGTGTGCCAGGTGTCGAGCAGCTGCGCCTCCGTCACCGGCACGTAGAGATAGCGCTCCTCGGGGCGGCCGGTGGCGACGTCGAGGCGCACCTGGCCGCCGTCGATCACCTGCGCGTGGGCGGCGACCCACGTCGCGTGGCGGCAGCCGGTGCTGAACCCCTGGCGGCCGGTGACGCGATAGCCGCCGGGGACCACGATGGCCTTGGCGGTGGCGGCCGGCGTGTTGGCCACGACGGCGCGCGGCGGGTCCATCCAGATCTTCCGCGCGGCCTCGCGCGGCATGCGCGCGGCGTAGGTCGCGTAGATCGCCCCCTGGTTGACGATCCAGCCGGTGCTGGCGTCGGCGCGGCCGAGCTCCTCGATCACCGGGACGTAGGACGGCAGGTCGATCTCGGCGCCGCCGAGCGAGCGCGGCACGGCCAGGTGGAACATCCCCGCGTCGGCGAGCGCCTCGAAGAGCGCGCGCGGCAATTCACGGGTGGCGTCGATCTCGTCGGCGCTCGAGCGGATCATCGGCGCGAGCTTGCGGGCGGCATCCAGTGGGGTCATGGGCAGAGGCTACTGGATGACCGAATGCGGCGTGGCGACGATCCGCGTGACCTTGATCTGCTCGCGGTCGATCATGGTGCCCACGCGGGGCGAGATCTCGTTCTTCCAGTAGTCGCTCTGGTAGACGACGTCGTAGAGCCGCTTGCGCTCGCCCTCGTTGTCGAAGCGGCGGATCCACACGTACACGCTCGGGTCCTCCTCGCCGACGAAGCTGCCGAGGATGACCATGCCCATCTTCACCTGGAACGGGATGATCTCCTCCTCCATGCACTTGACCCACGCCGCCTGCTGCCCCGGTCGCACGTGGTACTGCCTGAGCTCGAAGAACATGCCGGCCTCCCCGGCGCGGGCGCCTCGACAACCGCCCGGCCGGCCCGTAGAGTACCAGGTCGATGATCGACTACGCGCGGCTCGTGCAGGACGACCGCATCCACGTCTCGCTCTACACCGACCCGCAGATCTTCGCCGACGAGATGGAGCGCATCTTCACCCGCGGCTGGGTCTTCGTCGGCCACGCCAGCGAGGTGGCGCAGCCGGGCGACTTCGTCACCCGCCCGCTCGGCGATCAGCCGGTCATCATGGTGCGCGGTCGCGACGGCGCGGTCTCGGTGCTGCTCAACCGCTGCGCGCACCGCGGGACGCTGCTCTGCCCGGCCGCGCAGGGGCACGCGCGCACGTGGGCCTGCCCCTATCACGGCTGGACCTACGACATCGACGGTGCGCTGCTCGGCGTTCCCTACCCCGGCGGCTACGACGACGCCTTCGACAAGCGCGAGCACGGCCTCACGCGCGCGCCGCGCGTCGCCGACTATCGCGGCTTCGTCTTCGCCAGCCTCGCCCCCGACGGCCCCTCGCTGGTCGAGCACCTCGGCCGCGCCACCGCGCTGATCGACCGCTCGTGCGACCTGTCGCCGGAGGGCGAGATCGCCCTCGGCGCGGGCTGGGTGAAGCACCGCGCCGCCGCCAACTGGAAGATGCTGCCGGAGAACGACAGCGACGGCTACCACCTGGGCTTCGTGCACCGCGCGCTGTTCGCGACGGTGCGCTCGCAGTACCAGCGGGTGGTCGGCGACGAGCGGGCCATCAAGGCGGTCGTGCGCGACTGGGGCGGCGGCCACCTCGAGATCGACTGGGCGCCGGGGTACGAGGAGCCCTTCGAGTGGTTCGGCGGCGCCTCCGACGCGCTGGTCGCCCGCTACGTCGCCGCGATGGAGCGCCGCTGGGGCGCCGCCGAGGCGCGGCGGCGCGTCTTCGAGGGGCCCGCCCACGCGCTGATCTTCCCCAACCTGTTCCTGGGCGAGACGAACGTGGCGATCGTGCAGCCGGTGGACGTCGAGACGTGCGTGCATTGGCACACGCCGATGTTCCTGGCGGGCGTGCCGGAGTTCGACGGCCGGCTGCTGCGGCAGAGCGAGGCGGGCATGGGGCCGGCGTCGTTCCTCATGCCGGAAGACCTGGCCGTCGCGGCGCGCAACCAGCAGGGGCTGCACGCGCGCCACGCCGAGTGGCTCGAGCTGCGCCGCGGCCTGCATCGCGAGTCGGTGGACGCCGAGGGGCGCACGGTCTCGCACGTCACCGACGAGACCATCAACCGCGCGCTCTGGCGCCACTACCGGGCCGTGATGACGGGCGCGTGAGCGACATCGACCAGCATGACGCCGTCGAGTTTCTCTATCGCGAGGCCCGCCTGGCCGACGAGGCGCGCTACGCCGAGTGGCTCGCGCTGTGGACCGACGACGCGGTCTACTGGGTGCCGGCCACGACCGATCCCGCCGCCGATCCCGAGCGGCACGTCTCGCACATCTACGACAACCGCGCGCGGCTCGAGACGCGCATCCGCATGCTGCAGACCGGCCACCGCTACAGCCAGGAGCCGGTCTCGCTCATGCGCCGGCTCGTCTCCAACATCGAGGTCGCGACGGCGACGGGCGGCGAGCTGGTCGTCGGCTCCAACTTCCTCATCGCCGAGATGGCGATCCAGGCCCGGCACACGATGCACTGGTGGGTCGGCCGCGCGACGCACCGGCTGCGCCGCGTGGACGGCGCGCTGCGCATGAGCCGCAAGACGGTCGTCCTCGTGAACGCGGCCGAGCCGCTGCCGAACCTCGCCTTCCTGATCTGAGCGATGGCCGCCAGCCGCGTGACGCTGGTCAGCTTCGACATCGACGGCACGCTGGAGGTCGGCGAGCCGCCCGGGATCGTGCCCGTCACGCTGGTGGCGCGGGCCAAGCGGCTGGGCTACGTGATCGGCTCCTGCTCCGATCGCCCAATCACCTTCCAGCAGGCGCTCTGGGAGCGGCTGGGCATCGCCGCCGACTTCACCGTGCTCAAGCATCGGCTGGCGGACGTGCGCGCGCGGTTCGCGGCGGCCGCCTACTACCACATCGGCGACACCGAGGTGGACGAGCGCTATGCGACGGGCGCGGGCTTTCACTTCCTGCGCGCCGACGCCGACGCGCACCGCGCGTGGGGGTCCCGGCTGTTCGCCGACTGACCGGCGCGTGTATGATGCTGTCCCGATGACTCCCGAGCCCGCTGTGGCACCTCGCCCTCTCTGCGGCTGCGACGCCGCCGCGCTGGCGCCCGCCGCGCTCGCCACGCGGCGCGGCGCGGGGCGCACGCCGCCGCCCGCCGCGCACGGTCGCCGCGGCCCCGCCGGCCACGCGCCCGCCGCCCCCGCGACGAGCGCCGGCGTGCAGGGCTACTCGCCGCCGCCGCCGCGCGTGAGCCCGATCAAGGGGCTGATCGACTTCCACACCCACGCCGCCCCCGACGTCTTCGGCCGCGCGGTGGACGACGAGGAGCTGGCCGCGCTGGCGGCCGCGCGCGAGATGGAAGCCATCGTCTTCAAGAACCACGTCGCGCTCACCGCCGACCGCGCGTGGCTCGCGCGCAAGCGCGTCCCCGGCGTCAAGGTCTTCGGCGGCATCGTCCTCAACGGCGCTGTCGGCGGCCTGAATCCACAGGCCGTCGAGTGGATGTGGCGCATGCAGGGCGGCTACGGCCGGGTCGTGTGGTTCCCGACCTTCGACGCCGACCATCACGTGCGCCGCGCCGGCACCGCGCCCGCCGGCATCGGCGTGGTGGACGCGCACGGCCAGGTGCTGCCGGCGGTGCGCGCGATCTTGAAGATCTGCGCCCGCCAGCGCCTCGTCGTGCACACCGGCCACGCCTCCGCCGCGCAGGCGCTGGCGCTCATCGCCGCCGCGCGCGAGGAAGGGTGCGACCGCATCGTCGTCACCCACGCGCAGTTCGACGTGGTGGGCATGACCGAGGCGCAGATGAAGGAGGCGGCGGCGCTCGGCGCCAAGATCGAGCTGTGTGCGCTGCTGCTGCTGGTGGGCCCCGACGCGCCGCTCGAGTGGATGCGCCACGCCACCCGCGTCCCGGCACCGGTGACGGCGGCGTGCGTGAGGGCGGTCGGCGCCCGCCATTTCGTGCTCGGCACCGACCTGGGCCAGACGGGCAATCCGACGCCGCCCGACGGCCTGCAGATGCTGGTGGCGGGGCTCATGGCCGAGGGCATCAGCCGCGGGGACATCGACATCATGGGGCGCGCGGTGCCCGGCGCCCTCCTGATGGGATGACGATGCGGATCGAGATCATCTGCACGGGCGACGAGGTGCTGACCGGCAAGATCGTCAACAGCAACTTCAGCTACATGAGCCAGACGCTGGAGGACGTCGGCCTGTCGGTGCGCTGCGGCACGACCGTCGGCGACGATCGCGAGGCGCTGCTGCGCGCCTTCGCGCAGGCGTCCGAGCGCGCCGACGCCGTCATCGTCAACGGCGGCCTCGGCCCCACGGTGGACGACCTCTCGCAGGAGGTCGCCGCCCAGGCGGCCGGCGTGGAGCTGGTGCTGAGCGAGGAGTGGCTGACACGGATGGAGAGCTTCTTCCAGCGGCGCAGCCGCGTGATGCCGCCCAACAACCGCAAGCAGGCGATGCTGCCGGCGACGGCGGAGATCCTCGACAACCCCATCGGCACCGCGTGCGGCTTCGCGCTCGACATCGGCAAGGCGCGCTTCTTCTTCACGCCCGGCGTGCCGCGCGAGCTGCGGCGCATGCTGGAGGAGCAGATCGTCCCGCGCCTGCTCGCCCGGAGCGGGCTGCAGACGGCGATCCACCTCAAGCGCTTCCACTCCTACGGCCTCGGCGAGTCGCACGTGGACGCGCTGCTGGCCGGCGTGGACGCGCTGGTGGAGGACGGCAGCGTGAAGCTCGGCTTCCGCGCCCACTACCCGCAGCTCGAGACCAAGCTGACCGCGCGCGGCCGCGACATGGACGACATCCGGCGCAAGCTGGCCATCGTCGAGGTCGAGGTGCGCCGGCGGCTGGGCAACTTCATCCTGGCCGAGGACGACCAGACGCTGGAGGGCGTGGTGCTGGCCGAGCTGGCCCGGCGCGCCGCCTCGCTCACGATCGTCGAGACGTTCACGGGCGGCGCGATCGCCGGGCGCGTGGCGCCGCTGCCCGGCGCCGAGACGGTCTTCCGGCGCGGCGTCGTCGCGCGCGACCTCGGCGAGATCTACGCGGCCGTCGGCCTGGCCGGCCCGCCGCCCGCCGGCGAGCTGACGCGCGAGACGGCCGAGGTGGTGGCGCGCGCCGCCGTCAAGGCCACCGGCGCCAGCCACGCGCTGGCCGTGCTGATCGCGCCCGACGAGGGGCCCGAGCGCATCGAGTTCGGCGGCAGCGTGTGCCTGGCCATCGCCGCCGACGGCGAGGTCGCCTCGCGGCGCAGCCGCATCGTCGGCGGACGCGAGTGGGTCCGGCTGGGCGGTGTCGAGATGGGGCTCGACTGCCTGCGCCGTTATCTTCAGAACAAGCCGGTGGACGAGCGCATCGACTTCGAGAAGAGGTAAGGCCATGCGCACCCAGGCGGAGAAGGCGACGGCGTTCCGGGCGCTGCACGAGCGGCCGGGCGCGTTCATCATTCCCAACCCGTGGGACGCGGGCACCGCGAAGCTGCTCGCCTCGCTGGGCTTCGAGGCGCTGGCCACCACCAGCCTCGGCCTGGCCAACAGCCTCGGGCGCGCCGACGGCACCGGCGCCGTGAGCCGCGCCGAGGTGCTCGACAACTGCCGCGCGATCGCCGCGGCGACCGACCTGCCGGTGAACGCGGATCTGGAGAACGGCTACGCCCACGAGCCGAAGGCGGCGGCCGAGATGATCCGCCTGGCCGCCGAGACGGGTGTGGTGGGCGGCTCGACCGAGGACGCCTCCGGCGACCCGGCCAAGCCGATCTACGACTTCCAGCACGCCGTCGAGCGGGTATACGCCGCCGTGGACATTGCGCGATCTCTGCCCTTCAGCTTCGTGCTGACCGCGCGCGCCGAGAATCTGCTGCACGGGCGCGGCCTCGACGACACGATCAAGCGGCTGCAGGCCTTCGAGCAGGCGGGCGCCGACGTGCTCTACGCGCCGGGGCTGCGCGACCTCACCGCGATCCGCGCCGTCACCGCGGCGGTGAAGCGGCCGCTCAACGTCGTCATGAGCGCCGCCGATCCCTCGCTGACGCTGGCCGAGCTCGCCGAGGCCGGCGTCAAGCGCATCAGCGTCGGCGGCGCCCTCTCGCGGCTGGCGCTGGCCGCCTTCCTCGAGGGCGCGCGCGAGATGGCCGGCCAGGGCGGGTTCACCTGGGTGCGGCGCGCGGTGCCGACGAAGGACCTCAAGGCGGTATTCTCGTAGCGGAAAGGATCGACCATGGCCACGATCACCGGCTCGGAAGTCCTCGCCCAGTCGCTGCGCTCGCAGGGTGTCGACACGATGTTCTACGTGATGGGCGGGCCCATGCTGGAGACGGAGGCCGCCTGCATCCAGCTCGGCATCCGCGCGATCGACACGCGCCACGAGCAGGCGGCGTCGCTCGCGGCCCACGCGTGGACGCGCGTCATGCGCCGGCCCGCCGTGGCGATGGGGTGCTCGGGCCCCGGCGCGACGAACCTCCTGACCGGCGTGGCCAACGCGTTCACCGACTGCGCGCCGCTGGTGGCGATCGGCGGCGCCAGCCCGCGCGTGTTCCTCGGGATGGAGGCCTTCCAGGAGATCGACCAGGTCGCGGTCTTCCAGCCGGTCACCAAGTTCGCCGCGCGCATCTACGACGCCAAGCGCATTCCCGACGTCGTCGCCACCGCGTTCCGCCAGGCGACGACGGGGCGCCCCGGTCCGGTCTACCTCGACCTGCCCGGTGACATCCTCGGCGAGAAGGTCGAGGAGGAGAGCATCGTCTATCCGGGCCCCGGTCGGCCGGCGCCGCGCTCGCTCGGCGATCCGGCGGCGGTCCGCGAGGCGATCGCGCTGCTGGCGCGGGCCGAGCGGCCGGTGGTGCTGGCCGGCAGCGGCGTGTGGTGGTCCGACGGCGCCAGCGCGCTGCAGGCATTCGTGGAGGCGACCGGCATTCCGTTCTACACGACGCCGATCTCGCGCGGGCTCATCCCCGAGGACCACGCGCTGGCGTTCCTCAACGCGCGCAGCAAGGCCTTCACCGAGGCCGACGTGGTGCTGGCGGTCGGCACGCGCTTCAACTGGGTCATCCAGTTCGGGCGCCCGCCGCGCTTCGCCGCCGACCTCAAGGTGATCCACGTGGACGTCAACCCGGCGCAGCTCGGCCACAACCGCGCGGCGGACGTGCCGATCGTCGGCGACGCCCGCGCGGTACTCGACCAGCTGCGTGCGGAGGCCGCCGGGACGATCGACCCCAGGCGCTACGCGTCGTGGACCGGCAAGCTGCGCGTGCTGGACGCCGAGAAGGGCGCCGAGCAGGACAAGGCGATGAGCACGGACAACACGCCGATCCACCCGCTGCGCCTCTGCAAGGAGGTGCGCGATTTCCTCAAGCGCGACGCGATCCTCGTCGTGGACGGCCAGGAAATCCTCAACTACGGCCGCCAGGCGATCCCGACCTTCGTGCCCGGCCATCGGTTGAACTCCGGCGCGTTCGGCTGCATGGGCGTGGGGCTGCCGTTCGGCGTCGGGGCCAAGGCGGCCAAGCCCGACACGCAGGTGGTCGTGCTGCACGGCGACGGCTCCTACGGCATCAACGCGATGGAGATCGACACGGCGGTGCGCCACAAGATCCCCGTCGTGGTCGTCATCTCCAACAACGGCGGGTGGACGGCCGACGCGCCGTGGACGCGCCCGCTGCCCAAGCCGGGGCGCAACCTCGGCCACACGCGCTACGACAGGGTCGCCCAGGAGCTGGGGGCCCACGGCGAGTACGTGGAGAAGCCGCACGAGATCCGGCCCGCGCTGGAGCGCGCCTTCGCCTCCGGCAAGCCGGCCGTGGTCAACGTGATCACCGACAGCAAGGCGCGCGCGCAAACCGTCCGCTTCTCCGCGTACACGACCTAGCGATGGCGATTCCACTGTCGCCGGACGTGAGGGCGCTGCTGGAGGAGCCGAACTTTGCGCACCTGGCGTCGCTGCTGCCCGACGGCTCGCCGCAGTCGGCGCCGGTCTGGGTCGGCGTGGAGGGCGATCGAATCCTCGTCGCCGCCGGCGAGGGGTCGCTGAAGGCGCGGAACACCAAGCGCGATCCGCGCGTGTCACTGTCCATCGTGGCCATGGACAATCCCTACCGCGAGGCGCAGCTGCGCGGTCGCGTCGTCGAGCGCCGCCCCGACCGCGACTTCGCGGTGATGGACCGGATCTCGCTCAAGTACACGAACGCCCCGTTTCCGATGCGCGCCAATCCCGACCAGCGCGTCGTGCTGGTCGTCGAGCTCGAGCGCGCCCGCTACCACGTGCTGCCGTTCCGTCACACGCCGGCCACGCGCGGCTGACGTACGGAGAGGACGAGCCGATGCCGAAGGCGCTCGAGGGGATCCGGGTTCTCGATCTCACGCAGTACGAGGCGGGGCCGGCGTGCACGCAGATGCTGGCGTGGCTGGGCGCCGAGGTCATCAAGATCGAGCCGCCCGGCGGCGAGGCCGGCCGCGTGGCGCTCTCCGACACGCGCGGCGAGGACGCGTGGTTCTTCCTGCTGCTGAACTCCAACAAGAAGGGGGTGACCCTCAATCTGAAGTCGCCGCGCGGCCACGCGATGTTCGAGGCGATGGCCAAGACCGCCGACGTCGTCGTCGAGAACCTCGGCCCCGGCGCGATGGACCGCCTCGGCCTCGGCTACGCGGCGCTCAAGCGGCTGAATCCGCGGATCATCGCCGCCTCGGTCAAGGGGTTCGGCAGCGGCGGGCCGTACTCCGACTACAAGTCGTTCGAGTGGATCGCGCAGGCGATGGGCGGCGCCATGAGCATGACCGGCGCGCCCGACGGCCCGCCGACGAAGGCGATCGGCGGGCTCGCCGACACCGGCGCCGGGCTGCACACCGCGATCGGCATCCTGGCCGCGATCATCCAGCGCCAGGCCACCGGCGTGGGCCAGCAGCTCGAGGTCGCCCAGCAGGACGCGGTGGTGAACCTGCTGCGCATCCACCTGCGCGAGACCTACGTGAGCGGCAAGCCGGCGCCGCGCCAGGGCAACCGCTCGGCGGCGGCGGCACCGTCCAACCTCTATCGGTGCCGGCCATTCGGCCCCAACGACTACGTGTTCGTGCACTGCGCGACCGCGGAGATGTGGAAGACGCTCACCACGATCGTCGGCCGCCCCGAGCTGGGCGACGACCCGCGCTACGCCGACCGCCGCGACCGCGTGCAGTTCATGGACGAGATCGACGCGATGATCGAGGCGTGGACCGAGAAGCGCACCAAGCACGAGGCGCTCGAGACCCTGGCCGGCGCGGGCGTCCCCGCCGGCGCCGTGCTCGACTCGGCCGAGGTGCTGGCCGACAAGCACCTGCGCCAGCGCGGCTTCATCGTGGACCTCGAGCACCCGCGGCGCGGCACGTACCCGATGCCCACCAACCCGGTGCGGCTGTCGGACTCGCCGACGGAAGTCACGCGCGCGCCGCTGCTCGGCGAGCACAACGCCGCCGTGTACGGCGCGCTGCTCGGCTACGACGCCGCCGCGCTCGAGACGCTCCGCCGCGACGGCGTGATCTGAGGCCATGATCTGAGGCCATGATCTGAGGCCATGGACACCGTCGAGGGCCTCCGCCTCCCCGCCGCGCTGCCGGCCATCGCGGACGCCACCCGGGCGCTGCGCTTCGTCTTCGCGTCCAACCTCGAGTTCGGCCCGCTGCTGCGGATGCTGGCGGCCTCCAAGCCGGGCGGACGGCTGCTCGAGCTGGGCACCGGCACCGGCGTGGGGACGTCGTGGCTCCTCGACGGCATGGACGCCGGCGCCCGGCTGGCCAGCGTCGAGCGCAACGCCGACGTGCAGGAGGTCGCGCGCAAGCACCTCGGCGATGACCGCCGCGTGACGTTCGTCACCGGCGACGGCGCCGAGTTCATCAAGGCGCAGGCCGCCGCGAGCTTCGACCTGATCTTCGCCGACGGCGGCGCCGGCAAGGGGCGCGATCTCGACGCCGCCCTGCGGCTGCTCCGCCCCGGCGCCGTCTACATCGGCGACGACCTGCGCCAGCACCTCTTGCAGGAGGACGGCCGCGCCGAGACGATGCGCGCGTTCGAGCGCAACCTCGCCGCGCGTCCCGACCTCGCGGTCGTCAGGCTCGACTGGTCGAGCGGCATCATCCTCGCCGCGCGCCGCGGCTGATCAGGCCGTGAGCGGCTGGGCCAGCGGATGCAGGACGTCGATCGCGTAGCCAACGTCGAAGCGCTCGCCGGACCACGACGGACGCAGGGTGCCGGCATCCACGTGAACGCCGGCGTTCTGTGCGCGCAACCTTGCCTCGGCGTCCGCCGCCACGTCGGGCAAGGCCGGCGCCTCCGGTAGCACCCGGCCGTCCGGCCGCCTGAACTGCAGTTCTCGATCGGCCAGCCGCTCGACCTGAAATCCGTCCTCGTGCACCGAGCGATGGTGGCGTCGGCACAGCAACGCCAGGTTCGACAGTGTCGTGGGCCCGCCCGCAGCCCAGTGCTGGATGTGATGCCCCTGCGTGAACCGCGATCCGCAGCCCGGGAAGCGGCACCCGCGGTCCCGATGGTGCAGCGCCCGGCGGAGCGCCGGCGGAATCGTGCGCGTTCGGGCACCGAGCTCCACCACGCGGCCATCCGGGCCGTGCCGCATCACCACCCGGCTCGCATCGCACGCCAGGCGACGGGAAATTTCCGCGGAAATGTGCTCGCCGTCTTCGAGGACCGACTGGCCCAACTGATCGGGGTCGGCAAGCACCGGTCCGTCGACGTGGACGACGACCTGGTACCGCTCGCCCGGGGCGCCCGGATCGAGGTCGTGGTGCAGCGCGGCTTCGGCGATCATCCCCAGCGCATCCGCCTGCTGCTGGGCCATCGTCGGCGGGTCGCCCTCGGGGTCGTTCACCCGGGCCTTGGCGTACAGCCGGTCGCACGCGGCCACGAGCGCCTGACGGAGCACCGCGCCGACCTCGGGGGTGAGCCGACCGCGGACGACCACCATGCCGTCTTCGTCTTGATACACGTGGAGCGACCGGCTCTTCTGTCGCTGGGCCGTCTGCTGGCTCTCAGCGTTGCGGTCGACCCGGCGCCAGGCCCGGACCAGCCGCTCGACGTGGGCCGCGGTGCCGGCCTTGCCGACGATCACGAGTCGCTCTTCCGTCTCGGGCGTCGCGACGCGCGTCAGCGCCCGCACCTTGGCATAGGACAGCTCGCCACGCGCCAGTGCCCGGGCCAGGCGCGGGAGATTGGGCAGTGCCCGGGCCACGCGAACACGCTCGCGCGCGGCGTTGAGGTCGAGGCCCACCCGCCAGGACAACCACTCGGCGCACGACCTGAAGCCATGACCCCAGCCGCCGCGGGCGTCGAAGTCGCGGATGAGATCGAGCAGCCGAGCGCCGGCCACCTCGATCTGGGCGGACAGCTCGGCGATCTCATCACCCAGGCGCTGCACGTCGTCGGTCTCGGGGATCCGCGGCGTCTCCATGCGAGTCTCCTCGCGGAAACTTTAACCCCGGATTTCGAGAGGCCCTGGGCGCCTCACCGAGGGCCGATCACGACGCGAGTCACGCTTTTCGGGAGAAGGGGCGGCAAAGCCGCGACAGCGGCCAGCCGCGCGCCCCTCAGCGGCCATGCAGCGAGCGCTTCCGGCGCGCCGCCACCGTCGCTTCGCGGCTCTGTCAAGTGAGCAAATTGTGATACGCCCTGTGGTACGCCCAAGGTCGGCTTCGGTCATCGGTTCTGGGACCATCCCCGCTCGCACTCATCTATTACGACGCCGACGGCCCCCCGATTCGACATAATTGACCGCCGACAGCCTGGCACGTCAACGGAGACGACCCTGCGCAACGGAACCGGTGGCTCGACGTTCGCCGCGCTGAAATCGCGGAACTATCGCTTCTACTGGCTCGGGCTGGTCTGCTACGTCCTCGGCCACCGGGCGGAGTACGTCACCTTCGCCTGGATGGTCTGGGCGGTCACCCACGATCCGCTCTACCTCGGCTACCTCGGCCTCGCCCAGGGGGTGCCGCTCGTCGCCTTCCAGCTCGTCGGCGGGGTGCTCGCCGACCGCGTCGATCGCAAGCGGCTGCTGATCGGCACGCAGACGCTGACCGCGCTCACGCTGGCGATCGCCTTCGCGCTGACGCTGACGGGCGCGGTGAGCGTCGCGCACCTGCTGGCGCTGGCGGCGCTCAGCAGCACCTTCCGCGCGTTCGACGAGCCGAGCCGGCTGTCGCTCATCCCGCAGATCGTCGAGCGCGAGCGGCTGCCCAACGCGATCGCGCTCGGCTCGATCCCCTGGCAGGCCGGGCGGATGATCGGCCCGTCCATCACGGGCATCCTCATCGCGGCCTTCGGCGCCACCGTCGGCTTCGGCCTGGCCGCCGTCGCCTCCGCCACCGCGCTGGGGCTCTACAGCCGGCTGCACGTCAGGGCCGCCGCCGGCGGCGGCGGGGGCCGTCACGTCCTGGGCGAGATCGCGGAAGGGCTGAGCTTCGTCGGTCACAACTTCGTCTTCGCAGGGCTCATCGCGCTGGCGCTCTTCAACGCGGTCTTCGGCCTCTCCTACGTCACGCTGCTGCCGATCTTCGCCGACTGGTACTTCCAGGCGGGCCCGCGCGGCTTCGGCTGGCTCAACGCCGCCCACGGCGTGGGCGCGCTCGGCGGCACGCTGACGGTGGCGACGCTGGCCCATCTGATCCGCCGCCCCGGCGTCGTGCTGCTCGCCGGCGCCTCCTGCATGGGGGTGGCGCTGATGGCGTTCGCGGTCGCGCCGGTCATGGGCGTGGCGCTGGCGCTGCTGGTCCTCGTCGGCTACAGCAACACGTTCTATCTCACGCAGGTGAGCACGTTCGTGCAGCAGAACGTCCCCGACCACCTGCGCGGCCGCGTGCTCAGCATCTACTCGCTCTGCTGGAACCTGCTGCCGCTCGGCGGCCTGCTGGGCGGCGTGCTGGCCGCCGCCGTCAACGCGCGCTTCGCGGTGGCCTTCGGTGGCGCCATGGTCGCCGCCAACGCGCTGCTGCTCCTCACCTCGCGCCGGCTGCGCGCGATCGCGTGACCCTCGGCGCGTGGACACCGAACCGAACGCTGCCGCAGGCGGCACGTCTCGTCGCATGCATGGCGCGTGGTAGAGTGTCCGGCATGCCACGACCCATCCCTGATGTTTCCGCACCGAGAACGCTGGGCGTCATCCTGCTCTTGGCGGTCGCCATCCTCACCGCGCCCCTTGCGGCCAGGGCCCAGCCTCGCGTGCCGCGCGTCGGCGTGATTTCGACCGTCAGCGCCGAGTACGCCGTGCCGTACCTTCAATCAGGCCGCGATGGGCTCCGCGAGATCGGGTACGTCGAGGGCCGGACGATCATCCTCGAGTTTCGCTTCGCCGCCTTCGGGAAGCTGAACCCGGCCGATCTGGCGAACGAGCTGGTCGCGCTCAAACCGGATGTGATGGTCGCGGTTGGAGATCGTGCGGTCGCCGCCGCGCAGAAGGCGACGAGCACGATCCCGATCGTGATGGTCGCGGGAGGGGATCCCGTACGCTCGGGATTTGTGGCCAGCATCGCCCGGCCGGGCGCCAACGTCACCGGCCTCTCGTCGCTCCTGCCCGAGATGGACGCCAAGCTCCTCGGGCTGCTGAAGGAAGCGGTGCCGCGCGCATCGAGCTTCGGTGTGTTGTGGAATCCACAGAGCCACGGCGGCGTCCTCGGCTACGAGGCGATGCGGGCCGCCGCGCCCGGGCTGGGCATCACGACACTCCGCTCGATGGAAGTGCGAACGCCCGAACAGCTCGATCAGGCCATCGCGACGATGGCGAGCGAGCATCTCGGCGGCTTCGTGGTGCTCACGGATCCGCTCACGTTCGGGCAGCGCCGGCGCGTCATCGACCAGGCCGCGAAGCATCGGCTGCCGGCGATGTTCGAGGTGCGCGAGTTCGTGGACGACGGCGCGCTCATGTCCTACGGGCCGAGCCTGCGCGGAATGGTGCGGCGCGCGGCCGTCTTCGTCGACAAGATCCTGAAGGGCGCCAAACCCGCGGACCTTCCCGTCGAGCAGCCCACCAAGTTCGAGTTCATCGTCAATCTCAAGACCGCCAAGACGCTCGGCCTCGCGATCGCGCCCTCGGTGCTGCTACAGGCAGACCAGGTGATCGACTGACCGCGACGCCGGAGGCTTACGCCAGCGGCACGATCGCGTAGAGGCGCGGCTGGTCGCCGACGACGCGGGTGATGTGGCCCTGGCCGGTGAGGTCCTCGGCCAGCACCACGTCGCCGGGGCCCAGGCGCACCACCGTGCCGTCGCCGACCTCGATCTCGGCGGCGCCGGAGAGCGAGATCGAGTACTGCCGGCGCGGCGCGCAGTGCCAGTCCAGCACGTAGCCGGGCGGCGCGACGCGGAACGCGAGCCCCGACACCGTCTGCATCGCGCTCCCCTCGCCGTGGGCGCCCTCGACGTCGGCGAACGGCTTCAGCGCGGGCGGCGCCTCGGCGATGTGCGACCGCCCGTCGGAACCGCTGTAGACCCGCCAGAATCTCGCCATGCCCGCGCTCAGGCGCGCAGCCGCGGCAGCAGCCGCGTCGCCGTCTCGTCCAGCTGGACGACCTGGTCGCCGCCGGCGAAGCGGAACATCAGGTGGTGGCAGCCGGCGGCGATCCAGCGCCGCAGCCACTCCACGCACCCTTCGAGCGGGCCCGCGTAGGCGGCCTGACGGGCGAGGACCGCCTTGGCCGGCGCCGCGTAGTAGTCCTCGAGGAAGCCGTGCAGCCGCCGCTCGGCGGCGGCGCGATCCGCGTCGAGCGCCAGCGTGATGTAGGCGGCGCCGGTCACGGCATCGGGCCCGCGACCGGCGGCGCGCGCGGCGGCCTGGATCTTCGGGAAGTGCTCCTCGAAGAACTCCACGCTCGGCCCCGTCGGAAACCACGCGTCCCGGCGCGACGCCTCGCGCAGCGCGGTCGGCCCGCTGCCGCCGATCCAGATCGGCGGGCCGCCCTTGCGGTGCGGCTTGGGCTCCACGGTGACGTCGCTCAGCGTGAAGTGCTTGCCCGCGAACGACACGCCGTCGCCGGCCCAGAGCGCGCGGCAGATCGCCAGCGTCTCGAGGAAGCGCCCGACGCGGCGGTCCCACGGCACGCCGGCGGCGGCGAACTCGCGCCGGATAGCCGGCGTGTCGGCGGCGATGCCGACGCCGAGGATGACGCGCCCCTCGGCCACGCGGTCGAGTGTGCCGATCACATGAGCGAGCACGACGGGGTTGCGCAGCGCCGGCAGCAGCACGGCGGTGCCCACACTCACGCGGCGGGTGCGGGCGGCGACGGCGGCCAGCAGTGTCAACGGCTCGTGGCGCGGCCGCGCGGTGATCGAGTCGCCGATCCACACCGAGTCGAAGCCGGCCTCCTCCGCGCGCTCGGCCATCGTCAGCAGCGCGCCG
>JBGQFW010000089.1:0-16667 GCA_041497115.1 Methylomirabilia bacterium | reverse complement strand
CTACACGGTGTGCCACCTCACCGCGACGACCGCGCTGAAGCAAATCGATGCCGAGTTCGAATCGGTGTCGGCCTCGCTCAAGGTGCCGTTCTACCGGACCTTCTGGCGGGTGACGATGCCGATCGCGCTGCCGTCCATCGTCGCCATCAGCATGTACTTCTTCCTCAACGCGATGGTGACGCTGTCGGCGGTGGTGTTCCTGGTCGCGCCGGGGACGGAGCTGGCCGCGGTGGCGGTGCTGCTCCTCGACGACGCCGGCGAGAGCGCGCAGGCGACCGCGATGTCGGTGCTGATCATCGGTATCGGCCTGCTGGTGCGCCTGCTGTACTGGGCCCTCCTGCGCGGCGTCACCCGGCGCACGCAGGCGTGGACCATCGCCGCCCACGAGCTGGCCCCGCCGGCATGACCGGCCACGCGCGCGTCGTCGTCATCGGCGGCGGCGTGATCGGCGCCAGCGTCGCCTACCACCTGACCCGGCTCGGCGTGCGCGACGTGCTGCTGCTCGAGCGGCGGGCGCTCACGTGCGGCACGACCTGGCACGCCGCCGGCCTCGTCGGGCGGCTGCGCGGCTCGCGCACCGCCAGCCGCCTGGTGGCCTACAGCGCCGAGCTCTACGCCGGGCTCCCCGCCGAGACCGGGCAGGCCACCGGCTGGCGGCGCTGCGGCAGCCTGGTGGTGGCGCGCACGGCCGAGCGCCTGCACCAGCTCCGCCGGACCGTCGCGCTCGGGCGCGCGGTGGACATCGAGGCGCACCTGGTGGGCGCCGACGAGGTGCGCCGGCTCTGGCCGCTCTGCCGAGCCGACGACCTCGCCGGCGCGATGGTGATCCCCGACGATGGCCGCGTGATTCCCGCCGACGTCACCCAGGCGCTGGCCGCCGGCGCGCGCGCCGGCGGCGCGACGATCCGCGAGGACGTCAGCGTCACCGGCTTCGTCCGCCGCGGCGACGCGGTGGCCGGCGTGCAGACGGCCGAGGGCACGGTCGCCTGCGAGACGGTCGTCAACTGCGGCGGCATGTGGGCGCGCGCGCTGGGGCGCCAGGCCGGCGTCGTGGTGCCGGTGTGGCCGGTCGAGCACTTCTACGCGGTGACGCGACCGCTCGCCGGCGTGACGCCCGAGCTGGCCGTCCTGCGCGACCTCGACGGCTGCGTCTACGTCCGCGAGGAGGTCGGCGGCCTGCTCTTCGGCGGCTTCGAGCCGCTCGCCAAGCCGTGGACCGGCGACGCGATCCCGCCGGACTTCGCGTTCGGCCTGCTGAAGGAGGACTGGGACCAGTTCGCGGTCCTCATGCGCGGCGCCGTCGAGCGCATCCCGACGCTGGAGACGGCGGAGATCCAGCTGCTGCTGAACGGACCGGAGAGCTTCACGCCCGACGGCAACTTCATCCTCGGCGAGGCGCCGGGGCTGCGCGGGTATTTCGTCGCGGCCGGGTTCAACTCGGGCGGCATCGCGGGGGCGGGTGGCGCCGGGCGCGCGCTGGCCGAGTGGATCGCCGGCGGCGCGCCGACGCTGGACCTCACCGCTTACGACCCCCGCCGCTTCCTGCCGCGTCACGGCGACGCCGACTTCCTCGTCGCCCGCATGCGGGAGGTGGTGGGGGTGCACTACGCAGTCGCGTGGCCCAACCGCGAGCCCACGACCGCCCGCGACCTGCTGCGCTCGCCGCTGCACGCGCGACTGGCCGCCGCCGGCGCCTGCTTCGGCACCAAAATGGGATGGGAGCGCGCCAACTGGCTCGCCGGGCCCGGCGCCGCGCCGCGCGCCGAGTACTCGTTCGGCCGGCCGGGCTGGCTCTCGCACGCCGCCCGCGAGCACCGGGCGGCGCGCGAGGGGGTGGCCCTCTTCGACCAGACGTCGTTCGGCAAGCTGCTGGTGGAGGGGCCCGACGCGCAGGCGCTCCTCGATCGCCTCGCGGCCAACGACCTCGATGTTCCCGTCGGCCGCACGGTCTACACGCCGTTCCTCAACGAGCGCGGCGGCTACGAGAGCGACCTGACGATCTCGCGCGTGGGCGCCCAGGCGTGGTTCCTCGTCACCGGCAGCGCCCAGCGCGTCCGCGACGCCGACTGGGTCGCCCGTCACGCCGGCGGCGCGCGGGTGACGCTCACCGACGTGACCGAGGCGTGGGCGACGCTGGGGCTGATGGGGCCGCGCGCGCGCGACGTCCTCGCCCGCGTCAGCCCCGCCGACCTGGGCAACGCGGCGTTCCCCTACGGCAGCGTGCGGGACATCGCGGTCGCCGGCGTGAGCGTGCGCGCGATCCGCGTCAGCTACGCCGGCGAGCTGGGGTGGGAGCTCTATGCGCCGGCCGCGCGCGCGCCCGAGGTCTGGGACGCGCTGACGGCCGCCGGCGACGTCACGCCGGCGGGATACTATGCGCTGGACGCGCTGCGCATCGAGAAGGGCTACCGGGCGTGGGGGCGCGAGCTGACGCCGGACGACACGCCGCTCGAAGCCGGCCTGGGCTTCACCGTGCGCTGGGACAAGCCCGGCGGCTTCGTCGGGCGCGAGGCGCTGCTCGCCCAGCGGGCGCGCGGTGTGAGCCGGCGGCTGCTGCTCTTCGCGCTCGAGGAGCCCGAGGCGGTGGCGTGGGGCGACGAGCCGATCTACGCCGGCGGCCGCGTCGTCGGCACGCTGACCTCGGCCGCTCACGGCCACACGCTGGGGCGGCCGGTGGCGATGGGCTACGTGGCGTGCGCCGCCGGCGTGACCGGCGGGTCGCTGCTGGAGGCGCGCTACGAGATCGACATCGCCGGGACGCGCGTGGCGGCGGCCGCCTCGCTGCGCCCGTGGGTGGACCCGACCGGCGCGCGGCTGCGCGGGTGAGGAGGCAGTGATGAGAATCGAGACCGTGGCGGTGCACGCAGGGATCCGGCCGGACCCGACGACCGGCGCCGTGGCGCCGGCGCTGCACACCGCCACCACGTTCGAGCACGAGCCGGACAGCACCTACCCGCGCGGCTATCTCTACAGCCGCAACGCCAACCCCAACCGCGACGGGCTGGAGGCGTGTCTCACCGAGCTGGAGGGCGGCGCGGGGGCGGCGGCGTTCGCCTCCGCCTCGGCCGCGACGGCCGCCGTCGTCCAGGCGCTGTCGCCCGGCGATCACGTGATCGCGCCGCTCGACGCCTACTTCGGCACCGGCAAGCTGCTGCGCGACACGTTCGTGCCCTGGGGGCTCGCGGTGGACTTCGTGGACCTCACCGACCTCGCCGCGGTGAAGGCGGCGCTGCGGCCCGCCACGAAGCTCGTGTGGGTGGAGACGCCGTCGAACCCGCTCTGGCGCGTGACCGACATCGCGGCGGTGTCGGCGCTGGCCCGCGCGGCGGGCGCCCGCTGCGTCTGCGACAACACCGCCACCACCTCCGTGCTCCAGCGGCCGCTCGCCCTGGGCGCCGACCTCGTCGTGTACGCGACGACCAAGTACCTCGGCGGCCACGGCGACGTGATGGGCGGCGCCGTGGTGGCCGGCCGGCGCGACGCATTCTTCGACCGCGTGCGCGCGATCCAGGCCTCGGGCGGCGCGATCCCGTCGCCGTTCGACTGCTGGCTGGTGCGGCGCGGCATCCGCACGCTGCCGTGGCGGATGCGCGCCCACTCGGACAACGCCATGCGGGTGGCGACGTTCCTGGCCGCGCATCCGCGCGTGGAGACCGTGCACTATCCCGGCCTTGCCTCGCACCCGCAGCACGCGATCGCGCGCCGGCAGATGACGGGCTTCGGCGGCATGCTCTCGGTGCAGGTGCGGGGCGGGCGCGAGGCGGCCTTCGCGGTGGAGGCGAAGGTCAGGATCTTCACCTGCGCGACGTCGTTCGGCTCGACCGAGAGCCTGCTCGAGCACCGCGCCTCGGTGGAGGGGACCGCCACGCGCTCGCCCGACAACCTCCTGCGGCTGTCCATCGGCCTCGAGCACCCCGACGACCTGATCGAGGATCTCGTCCAGGCGCTGGGATAGGGAGACGACCTCGTGAGCGTCAGCGGCGGGTGAGGGCGTACTGCAGGAGCGCGATCTTCGAGTACGACTCGGTGATCTCGCCGGCGAGCGCCATGCCGATCGCCTCGGCCAGCGGGACGATCCGGCGCTCGAAGAACTCGTCGTCGTCGGCGGGCAGGGGATCGGGCGTGAGCTCGCTGGCGACGAAGCAGTAGCCGATCTCGTCGAGGTACGCATTGGCCGGATGGAAGTGCGTCAGCGGCTCGAGCCGGCCGGCGCGGTAGCCGCCCTCCTCGCGCAGCTCGCGCTGGGCGGCGGCGATCGGCTCCTCGCCGGGCAGGACGCCGCCGCCGGGCAGCTCCCACGACAGGGCGCGCTGCAGGTGACGGTATTGCCGGACGAGCAGGACGCGATCGGTCTCGACGAGCGGCAGCACGGCCACGCAGGGGCCGACGACGAGCACGGGGTAGACGCGCTCGGAGCCGTCGGGCAGCCGCCAGGCGTCCTCGCGCAGCGCGACCTTGCCGCGTGTGTAGCGCACCGACGAGTCGAGCGGCGCCCACGAGCCCATCGCGCCCGTATGGTATCGTAGTGCCCCATGCCGAAGGAACGACACGTCGACGCGCTCCTGAAGAAGCTCGTGCAGACGATCGGGGCCTCGCTGACGGCGACCGACGCGGCGCGCGACGCCGTGCAGGAGATCCTCAAGCGCGGCGCCGACACCGGCATCTTCTTCGCGGGGGCCAAGAGCCGCGGCGCCTTCTCGGCCGAGCTGACCGCGCAGGACAAGGAGTTCCTGCGCGCGGTATCCATCAAGCCGGAGCGCTGAGCCGTGCGGGTCGCCGCCTTCGTGCTGTGGGCCGTGCTGCTGCTCGTCGCGCTCGTCCCCGTCCTGCGCGGCCGCGCGCTGCCCACGCCGCCCCGCCGCCCGCTTCCCACCGACGAGCTGGTGAAGGACCCGGTCTGCCAGACGTACATCGTGCGCTCGCGCGCGGTGAGCCGCCAGACGACGGGCGGCCCGCGCTACTTCTGCAGCGCCGACTGCGCCAGCCGCTTCGTCGGCTGACCCCTCCCGCCGTGGCCGAGCGCGATCCGTGGCGGACGCTCGACGCCCAACCCGACGTCGAGAAGATGATCGCCGGGCTCGAGGCGCGCGGCGGCACCGCGGCGCAGGCCCGCCTCCGCCGCCGCTTCCTCCGCTTCGTGCCGGTGCGCCGCCGCCACCGCGTGCTCGAGGTCGGCTGCGGCACCGGCGTGGTGGTGCGCGACCTGGCGCCGCTGGTCGGGCGCGGCGGCGAGGTCGTGGGCGTGGACGCGAGCCGGACCATCCTGGCGGCGGCGCGGCGGCTGTGCCGGGGGTCGTCGGGCGCCCGCATCAGGCTCCGTCACGCCCACGGCGCCCGGTTGCCGTTCGCCGCCGACCGCTTCGACGTGACCCTGGGCATCACGGTGATCCTGCACGTGGCCGAGCCCGCCGCCGTCGTGGCCGAGATGGCGCGCGTCACCCGCCCGGGCGGCCGCGTCGGTCTGCAAGACCAGGACTTCGGGATGCTCGGCGTCACCCATCCCGACCGCGACCTGACCGACCACATCCTGCGCGGCGTCGTCCGCCACCTCTACGAGGAGCCGTACAGCGGCCGCCGCCTGCCGGGACTGCTGCGCGAGGCGGGGCTCGCGCACGTGCGCGTACTGACCGACTTCTTCCAGGACACCACCCTCGAGCCGTGGACGAAGACGTTTCTCGAGCGGCGCGCGGAGTACGCGGTGCGGTTCGGGCTCGTGGACGCGACGATCGCGCAGACGTGGCTCGACGGGTTCACCGCGCTGGTCGCGGCGGGGGCGTTCGTGCTCACGCTGACCTACTACGGCGCGGTCGGCGTCAAGCCGCGATGAGACGTCTCGTCGCGCTCGTCATCGCCGCCGTCGTGGCGGCCGGCGGCATCGCGCCGGCGAGGGCGGGGGAGAAGTTCGACGGGGGGGCGGCGCTCCGACACCTGGAGCGGCTGGTGGCGATCGGGCCGCGGGTGGCGGGGTCGCCGGGGGGCGTGCAGGCGCGCGAGTACATCGTCGGCGAGCTGCGGAAGCTCAAGGGCGCGCAGGTCGAGGTCAAGCCGTTCGAGGCCGAGACGCCGCACGGGCGCGTGAAGATGGCCAACGTGGTGGCGGTGCTGCCCGGGCGGCGCGCCGACGTCATCATGCTGGCCGGCCACTACGACACCAAGCTCTTCACGACCTTCCGCTTCGTGGGCGCCAACGACGGCGGCTCCAGCGCCGCGCTCCTGCTCGAGGCCGCCCGCCGGCTGGCGGCCGGCCCGCGTGACTACACGTACTGGCTGGTGTGGTTCGACGGCGAGGAGGCGCGCGAGGCGTGGACCGAGCGCGACAGCCTGTACGGCTCGCGCCGGCTCGCCGCCGAGCTGGCCCGCGCCCGGCGGCTGCCGCGCGCGATGATCCTGGTGGACATGATCGGTGACCGCGATCTCGCCATCCGCCGCGAGGCGTACTCGGCGCCGTGGCTGACCGACATCGTCTGGGACGCCGCCGGCCGGCTCGGGTACGGCCGCCATTTCCTGCGCGACACGATCCCGGTGGAGGACGACCACGTACCGTTCCTGAAGCTGGGCGTGGCGGCGGCGCTGCTGATCGACTTCGACTTCCCGCCCTGGCACACCGCCGACGACACGCTCGACAAGGTCTCGGCGCAGAGCCTGGCGGTGGTCGGCGACGTCCTGCTGGAGGCGCTGCCGTCGGTCGAGCACTACCTCTCGCGCGAAGGCGGCGGCCGGTGAGTATAATCCGCTCATGCCACGCCTACGCGAGATCGACGAGCCCGGCGACGATCCCATCCTGAAGGAGACGTGGGCAAGGGAGCGGGACCTCTTCGGCTTCGTCCTGAACCCGACGAAGATCCAGGCCCACACGCCCGGCATCATGAAGGCGGCCAAGCAGCTCTCGGCGGCCCTCGAGAAGTCCGGCCTGCTGCCGCCGCAGCTGCTGGCGCTCGTCTACCTGCGCGTCGCCACGATCAACGGCTGTCCGTTCTGAATGGACATCAATGCATCCCGGGGGATGCAAACGGGGGCGACGGAGGACAAGGTGAGGGCGGTGGCCGAGGCCGCCACCAGCCCGCTGTTCTCCGACGTCGAGCGCGCCGCGCTCGCCTACGCCGAGGCGATGACGGTCACCGGCCAGCGCGTCTCCGACGACCTCTTCGCGCGCGTGCGCAAGCACTTCGACGAGGCCCAGGTGGTCGAGCTCACCGCCGCCGTCGCGCTCGAGAACTTCCGCAGCAAGTTCAACGTCGCGCTCGGCATCGAAGCCCAGGGCTTCTGCGTCCTGCGCTAGGGGGCCCCATGTCCGCCTATATCGTCGTCGACATCGACATCCACGACCCGGCCGGGCTCGAGGAGTACCGCAAGCAGGTCCCGGCCACCGTGGCGAAGTACGGCGGCCGCTTCATCGTGCGGGGCGGCACGTTCGAGACGCTCGAGGGGAGCTGGCAGCCGAAGCGTCTCGTGCTGCTGGAGTTTCCCGACGTCGAGGCGGCCCGGCGGTGGTACGACTCCGACGAGTACCGTCCGCTGAAGGCGATGCGGCTCAAGGCGTCGAAGAGCAATTTCATCGTCGTCGACGGCGTCTGACCCGTTGATCGGCGCCCGGCTGCTCGGCGGGACGCGGGTCCTGCCTCTCGCGATGTTCCTCGGATCGTTTGCGTGGTCGTTCGTCTACGTCAGCCTGCCCTTCCACATCCAGCGCATGTCCTCGTGGGACGCCGTCGCCACGCTGCGCTGGACGGGATGGATCCTCGGCATCTCGCCGCTGGCGACGGTGGCCACCGCGCCCCTGTGGGGCCGCTTCGCCGGCCGGGGAAATCCCAAGACCTACTTCGTGGCGACGCAGTACTTCCAGGGGTTCGCGTTCGTCGGGATGGCGCTGGCCCGCACGCTGCCCGAGATGTTCCTGGCCCGGCTGGTGCTGGGGTTCATGGGCGCCGCGTCGACCTTCGCGTTCATCAGCGCCGGCCGGGCCGACGACGCCGGCGAGGTACGACGGCAGATCGCGGCGATGCAGTCGGGGATGACCGTGGGGCAGGTGATCGGGCCGCTGTGCGGCGCCATCGCGGCGGCGCGCATGGGATTTCGCGCCTCGTTCCTGGTGGGGGCGGTCGTGCTCTGCGCGTGCGGCGTGCTCGTGCAGTGGGGGGTGGACGCCTCGACGGCCGCGCCGCCGCGCGAGGCCGTCCGGCGACGCGGTCACTGGCGCGAGGTCGCCATCGTCGCGCTGCTGGTGCTGGGCGCCTCCACCCAGATCTTCTTCCTCACCTCGATCCTGCCGCAGGTGATGGCCGAGCTGGGCGTGCCGCCCGACCGCACGCTGGAGATCGGCGGCATCATCATCTTCGCCTCCGGCGCGGCCGCCGCGCTGGGCTCGATGGCGGCGCCCCGCTTGGCCGAGGTGCTGCCCGAGCGGCGGCTGGTGGCCGGGCTCCTCACCGTCGCCTCGCTGGCGGTCGGCGCCATGGCCTTCGCGCACGGGGTCTGGGGCTACGGCGCGCTGCGCTTCGTGCAGGTCCTGTGCATCGCGCCGGTGTTTCCGATCGTCGTGGCGCGCATCGCGCACACCGCCGGCGGCGAGGCGATCGGCGTGATCAACGCGGCGCGCATCGGGGCGTCCTTCGTCGGGCCGGTGGTCGCAACGTCGATGCTGGCGTCGAGCTCCTCGCCCGTCCTCTACGTGGTGCTGGGGATCATCGGTCTCGCCTGCCTCCCCCTGTCTGCAATGCGCGCCCACATTCCCGCGGCAGCGAGATGAAGCGGGTACGAACGCAGCCGCGCCCTTCTAAGTCAGGCCACCCACGCTTCAAGCCGGCCTCGCGCCACTCGCTACAATGACCCGCGCGCTCGTCGACATCCGGCTGGAGGCGCTCTGCACGCGCGGCGGGCGGCCGCCCGGCCTCGACCACGTGTCCGTACACGTGCGCTACGGCGAGTTCTTCACCTTTCTGGGGCCGCCGCACTCGGGCAAGACCGACGTGCTCAGGGCGGTGGCCGGGTTCATGCCGGTCACCGGCGGCCGCGTGCTCGTGGACGGGCAGGACATCGGCGCGCTGCCGCCGGGCCGCCGCTCGACCGGCTACGTCTTCCAGGACGGCGCCCTGTGGCCGCACATGACGGTACGCCAGCACGTCGCCTTTGGCCTCGAGCAGCAGGCCATGAGCGCGGCCGACGTCGAGCGCCGCGTGGGCGTCGTGCTGGGCCGCCTCGGCCTCACCGAGTGCGCCGGCCGCCGCCCGCCCGCGCTCGATCTCGGCGAGCGACGCCGCCTGGCCCTCGCCCGGGCGCTCGCGGTGGAGCCGCGCGTCCTGCTGCTGGACGAGCCGCTGGCCCACCTCGACCCGCTCACGCGCAAGACGCTGCGCATCGAGCTGGCGAAGCTCCATCGCGACCTCGCGGTGACGACGATCCACGCCACGCGCGACGCCGCCGACGCGCTGGCCCTCTCCGACCGGCTGGCCGTGCTGCACGACGGGCGCGTGCAGCAGATCGGCGAGCCGGCCGACGTCTACCAGCATCCGGTCAGCCGGGCGGTGGCGGAGGCGCTCGGCCCCGCCAACTTCCTGCCGGTGCGCGTGGTCGAGGTGCGCGACCTGGGCGTGGTGGTGGAGACCGCCGGCGGCCACCGCCTGCCGGTGGCCGGCGTGGGCGGCTACGGCAACGGCAGCAGCGGGCTGCTCGTGCTCCGGCCGGAGCTGCTGGCCCTCACCGAGGCGTCCCAGGCGCGCGGGCCGGGGCTGCCCGGCACGGTGACGCTGCGGGTCTTCGAGGGGGCGCGCCACCTCTACGAGGTGGACATCGGCGGTGGCCAGCCCGTTCGCGTGGAGCTTCCCGGCTCGCTCGGCGACCGGATCTTCCGCGTCGGCGACCGCGTCCGCATCGAGACCAGCAGCGACACGGTCGTCATCGTGCCCGCCGGCGGGCATGGCTAGAACACGTAGGTGCGGTCCTGCTCCGCGAACGAGATGCGGTGGCCCGCGATCTGCCCCAGCTCCTCGCCGATCTCGTCGTGGAACTGCGGCTTCACGTGGAAGATGAGGATGGGCGCGTCGCCCGGCATCTTGTCCAGCTCGCGGCCGATCTTCTCGGGAGTCATGTGCTTGGCGATGTCGGCGAGCGCGCCCCGGCGATTCGGGAACGCGCATTCGAGGATGACCGCGCGCAGGGTTTTCAGCCGGCGGGCCGCCTTCCAGAGCGCGTCGGTGGGGCCGGTGTCACCCGAGTACACGATGCCGCTGGTGCCGTCGTGCACGATGAAGCCGCTGCACGGCACGGTGTGGTTGACGGCCACCGGGGTCACCCAGAGGTCGCCGACCGGCTGCTCGGTCTCCTCCGGCAGCGTGCGGTACTTCACGATCGGCTTGCCGGGGGTGGGGAGCTGGGAGAAGTCCGGCCACACCGTGCCGTTGAAGACGGCCGTCCGCAGCGCCTTGACGACGGGCTCGAGGCTCGAGATGGTGAGCGGCTTGGGCGCCTCGCACAGCGCCAGCGTCTCGGTGAGGAAGGCGAGGCCGGCGATGTGATCGAGATGGGAGTGCGAGATCAGCGCGTGCTCGATGCGCACCTGCTCCTCGCTGGCCAGCGCGCCGCCCACGGTGCCGCCGTCGATCAGGATCGTGTCGTTGACGAGGAAGGCGGACGGTCGCTGGGCGAGTCCTTCGGCTCCATAGGCGCCGAGCACTCGGATCTTCATTATCAGGTCATCCTAGCATACAGTGGACGGTGATGTTCGGCCGGTGGCTCGCGTTCGCGAAGCGGTATCTCGGCGGCGTCGGCGCCGCCGCCATCGTGCTCGTCCTGGTGAGCCTGGGTTCGCTGGAGTCGATCGAGTACTGGTCGCTGGAGCGCTTCTTCGAGATCCGCGGCGCCCGCCAGCCGACGACGCCGATCGTCATCGTCAGCATCGACGAGTCCTCGGTGATCGAGCTGAACGAGCAGTGGCCCTTCCCGCGCGCGATGCACGCCCAGCTCATCCAGACGCTGGCCTCCGCCAAGCCGCTCGCCATCGGCGTCGACCTCATCTTCGACGTCCCGTCGCGCCGCGGCGCCGAGGACGACGAGGCGCTCGGCGCGGCGGTGGCGCGCGCCGGCAACGTCGTGCTCGGCTCGGCGCCGCAGATCGACCGGCAGGCGCGGTACGACCGCGTGGACGCCAACCTGCCGCTGCCGGTCATCCGCCGAGGCGCGGCGGGGGTGGGGCCGGTCAACCTCGACACCGAGCGTGACGACCACGTGCGGCGTGCCCCGCTGCGGGTCTTCGTGCCGCCCAAGTACGAGCTGGCCTTCGACGCCCAGATCCACCAGCGGCTCAAGGCGACCGGCGTCGCCGTCGCGCCGCTGCCCGACCGGGACGAGATCCTCGTCAACTTCAACGGCCCGCCGCGCACCTTCCCGTGGGTGTCGTACTCGCAGGTCCTCAAGGGCGAGGTGCCCGCCGAGTACTTCCACGGCAAGGTCGTGCTGATCGGCCCCACCAGCAAGCTCATGCACGACATTTTCCCCACCGCCTTCGCCCGCGGCGACGACCAGATGCCGGGGGTGGAGATCCACGCCAACGTGGTGGAGACGTACGTGCGCGGCAACTACGTGCGGGAGGTGCCGGCGGTGGTGTCCACCGTGCTGGCGGTGGTCGCCGCGCTGCTCGGCGCCGCCCTCGTCGTGCGCCTGCAGGCGGGGCGGGCGTTCCTGACGGCGGCCCTGCTGTGGTTCGTCCTCGCCGTGTTCGCTTACGTCGGCTTCCTCTACTTCGACGTGTGGATGCGGGGGATGGCCGGGACGCTGGCCCTCGGCCTCGGCTACGGCGTCACGGTCGTCGAGAACTTCGTGCGCGAGCAGCGCGAGAAGCGGCGGCTGTCGCAGTTCTTCTCGCCGGAGGTGCTGCGCGAGGTCGTGCGCCATCGCGACGACAACAGCCTCGGCT
Source organism: Methylomirabilia bacterium (assembly GCA_041497115.1). GTDB lineage: Bacteria > Methylomirabilota > Methylomirabilia > Rokubacteriales > CSP1-6 > AR5. Next base: position 4,759 of record JBGQFW010000089.1, on the reverse strand, counting down.
CCACCCGGCGGCTGGTCACCGTGCTCTTCTCCGACATCCGGGGGTTCACGACGCTCTCCGAGCGGCTCGAGCCGGAGCAGGTCGCCGAGATGCTGCGCGAGTACCTCACCGAGATGACCGAGATCGTCTTCAAGCACGGCGGCACCGTGGACAAGTACATCGGCGACTGCGTGATGGCGCTCTACAACGTGCCCTTCCCCGATCCCGACCACGCGGCCAAGGCGGTGCGCACCGGGCTGGAGTTCCAGGAGAAGACGCTGGAGGTCTCCAAGCGCTGGGAGGAGAAGCTCGGCGTGAAGATCCGCAACGGCGTCGGCATCAACACCGGCGAGGCCGTGGTGGGCACGCTGGGCTCCCGCCAGCGGCTGGAGTACACCGCCATCGGCGACACCATCAACCTGGGCGCCCGGCTGGAGTCGATCACCAAGGACTATCACGTCGGCATCATCATCAGCGAGTTCACGCGCAAGCTGCTCGGGGACGAGTTCCTCACGCGCGAGCTGGGCGACGTGACCGTCAAGGGCAAGAGCCAGCCGGTGAAGATCTTCGCGGTGCTGCCGGCCAGCCTGCGCAAGCATCCGCGGGTGGCGCTGGAGGCGGCCGCCACGCTGGTCATGGCGGGCGGGGCGGGGACGTGCACGGTCACCACGCGCGACATCAGCGAGGGCGGCGTGGCGCTGGCCGGCGTCCCCGACGAGTGGAAGGTCGGCACGAAGGTCGAGATCCGCTGCGAGGGCGGGCTGCTGCCGACGCCGCTCACCGCCGAGGGGGTCGTCGCCTGGCGGCGCGACGACCAGGCGGGCGTCACCTTCACCGAGCTGCCGGCCGAGACCGCGCCGGTGGTGGCGGAATACATCGCCCGCCAAGGTGGCCGCGAGGTTGCCGCTCCACCGCCCGTGTGTTAGAACACGCGTGAGCACGTGAGCGCTGACACCTTCGACTATCCGACGATGGCGCGTGCCCTCATCCTGGGCGACAAGGACACCGTCGCCCGCAAGACGCGCGAGGGGCTCGACCTGTCGATGGACCCCAAGGACCTCGTCTTCAAGGGGCTCATCCCCGGCATGGACGTCGTCGGCGAGAAGTTCCGGCGCAACGAGTACTACGTCCCCCAGGTGCTGCTCTCGGCCCGCGCGATGTACGCCGGGCTCGACCTGCTCAAGCCGCTCATCACCGCCTCCGCCTCCGGCGGCGACTACTACGGCGTCGTCGTGATCGGCACTGCCCAGGGCGACCTGCACGACATCGGCAAGAACCTGGTGGCGATGATGCTGGAGGGGGCCGGCTTCAAGGTGCACAACCTCGGCCGTGACGTCGCCCCCGAGAAGTTCGTGGCGGCCGTCGAGGAGCACGCCGCCACCATCGTCGGCATCTCGGCCCTGATGACGACCACCATGCCGGGGATGAAGCGCACGATCGACGCGCTGGTGAAGGCGGGGCTGCGCGAGCGCGTGAAGGTGATGGTGGGCGGCGCGCCGGTCAGCCAGGCGTTCGCCGACGAGATCGGCGCCGACGGCTACGCCAGGGACTCGACGCTGGCGGTGGTGAAGGCCAAGCAGCTCATGGGCGTGCCGGTGCCGACATGAGCGGGCGGGGCCACGAGGTCCTCGCCCGCGTCAAGGCCGGCGAGACGCTCGTCTTCGACGGCGGCTACGGCACCATGCTGTTCGCCGCCGGCCTCCTCAACGGCGCCTGTCCGGAGCTGTGGAACGACACCCATCCCGACGTCGTCGCCGGGATCCACAAGGGCTACTTCGACGCCGGCAGCGATATCGTGGAGACGAACACGTTCGGCGCCACCCGCCTCAAGCTGGACGAGTACCGGATCGGCGACCGCACGCGCGAGCTGAACGTCAAGGGCGCGCGGCTGGCCCGCTCGGTGGCCCCCCCCGGCGGGTACGTGGCGGGGTCCATCGGCCCCACCAGCCGGCTGCCGCTGGACTACGCGCTCGACAACGGGGTGACCGACGAGGAGTACGAGGCGACGTTCCGCGAGCAGGCCGAGGCGCTGGCCGACGGCGGGGTGGACCTCTTCGCGGTCGAGACGATGATGTTTCCGCAGGAGGCGACGGCGGCGGTGCGGGCGTGCCGGGCCGTCGCGCCCGACCGCCCGGTGATGGCGACGATGTTCTTCCAGTACGAGGAGGGCAACGACCGCGATCGCACGATGTGGGGCGAGAGCCCGGCCGACGTCGCCAAGAGCCTGCTCGCCGCCGGCGCCGACGTCGTGGGGATGAACTGCGGCCGCGGTCCCGACCGCGCGATCGTCATCATCGGCGAGATGCGCAGCGCCACCGACGCGCCGCTGATCGCCTATCCCAATGCCGGCCTGCCGATCACCACCGGCGACACGGTGACCTACGAGCTGGGGCCCGAGGCGATGGCGCGCGAGTACCCGGCGCTGCTCGACGCCGGCTGCAACATCATCGGCGCCTGCTGCGGCTCCAACCCCGAGCACATCCGCCTCATCGCCCAGGTCGCCCGCCGCCGCCCACAGTGACGCTGCCCGATGGGCTCCAGGTCCTCACGGACCTGCCTCTCGCCATCGACCCCGCCGAGGTGCTCCGCTTCCAGGGGTACCGCAAGGACCGCGACGTTCCCGGGCCCGACGTGACCGCGCTGTTCGACGAGGCGCTGGCCGAGGGGCGGCGGCTGATGGCGCCCCGCGCCGTCGCGCGCTGGGCGCGGGTGACGCGCGCGGGCGACGATCGGCTCGAGGTCGAGGGCGAGGGGCTGGCCATTCCGCGCATCGGAAGCCGGTGGGGGCCCGTCGAGCACGCCGCGGTGGCGTTCGTCACGATCGGCGACGCGCTCGAGCGGCGGGTGGGCGAGCTGTGGGAGGCGCGCGAGCTGCCGCTGGCCTCGATGCTCGACAGCGTCGGCTCCGGCGCCGTCGAGAGCCTGGCCGAGTACGTCAACGATCTGCTGTGCCAGCAGGGGCTGCCCTCGCTCAAGGTGACGAACCGGATCAGCCCGGGCTACGCCGACTGGGACGTGGCCGAGCAGCCGCACCTCTTCCGGCTCTGTCCCGGCGCGGCGATCGGCGTCACGCTGAATGCCGCGTGCGTGATGACGCCGGGCAAGTCCATCTCGCTGCTGGTCGGCGCCGGCCCCGACGCGCGCGTGGACCACTACTTCAGCCAGTGCGCCCGCTGCTGGATGCGCGAGTGCGCGTTCCGGCGCGTGCCCGCGCGGCACACCGTCCATCGCTGAGCCGATGCCCTCCCGCCTGCCGTGGCCGATGACCTTCCAGGTGCTCGGGGTCGCGGCCGCCGTGTGGCTGGTCATCGCGACCTGGCAGGTCTGGATGCTGCTCTTCACCGCGCTCATCCTCGCGGCGGCCATGCTGCCGGCCGCGCGGTTCGGCGAGCGGCGGCACGTGCCGCGCGGGGTCGTCGTGCTCGCCGTCTACGCCGTGGTGCTGGGCGTGTTCACGCTCATGGCCCGTCTGCTGTGGCCCGCGCTCAGCGAGCAGTGGCTCCAGTTCGTCGAGCAGCTTCCCCGGCTGGTCGAGAACGTCAAGGGCTGGGTCGGCGACCTGCAGTATTTCTTCGGACGCTGGGGCGCCTCGCTGCCGGCGCCGGGGGCCGACAACGTGCAGGGGCTGGCCGGGGTCCTGGTGGGCAACGCGCTCCGCGTGACGACGGGCGCCGTCGGCCTCGTCTTCGAGCTGCTGGCGGTGCTCGTGATCGCCGCCTATCTGGTGATCGACGCGCGCGAGGTGGGTCACACGCTGCTGGCACTGCTCCCGCGCGAGCACCGCGCCACCGCCACCCGGCTGGCGCCGGCCGTGCTCGACCGGATCGGCGGCTACGTCCGCGGCCAGCTGGTCTCGAGCTTCTTCGTCGGGGTGCTCATCGCGCTCGCGCTGTCGCTGCTCGGTGTCAAGTACGCGCTGCTCATCGGCGCGCTGGCCGCCGTCCTCAACGTCGTGCCGTTCGTCGGCGCCACCGTGGCCGCCGTGCTCGCCACGCTGTCGGCGCTCAACGAGAGCGTCGTGCTGGCCGGCATCGCCCTCGCCGTGATGGTCGGGTGCCAGACGATAGAGGGCAAGCTCCTGGCACCCTACTTCGTCGGGCGCGCCACCGGCCTGCACGCTCTGGTCGTGCTCGTGGCCCTGCTGGCCGGCTTTCACCTCGCCGGGCTCGTCGGCGGTCTCGTCGCCGTGCCGCTCCTGGCCGGTCTCTGGGAGATCGTCCGCACCCTCTGGGTCGACCCCCGCCGCACCCCCTGACCGCAGCGGGGCACGCGCGTGGCGAAGCCGGCGGTCACACCTCAGATCGCGCGATCGATGAAACGACAAGGGTGATTCCGGCGGGGCACGGGCGTGGCGAACGCGGTGGTCGCACCTCTGATCGCGCGAGATATCGACCAGCCAGGGTGATCGCGGCGGGGCACGGGCGTGGCGAACGCGGTGGTCGCACCTCTGATCGCGCGAGATATCGACCAGCCAGGGTGATCGCGGCGGGGCACGGGCGTGGCGAAGCCCGGGGGCCCGTGCCCAATTCAAATGATAGGATGATCCGAATATGGCGGCGGATAACGTCATTCTGGTGGGGTTCATGGGCGCGGGGAAGTCCGCGTGCGGCCGGCTGCTCGCCCGCCGGCTCGGCCGGTGCTTCGTGGAGACGGACGACATGATCGTGGCCCGCGACGGCCGCCCCATCCCCGAGATCTTCCGCGAGGACGGCGAGGAGGCATTCCGCCGGCGCGAGACGGACGCCGTGGAGGCGCTGGCGCTGAAGTCGGGCGAGGTCAT
>JBGQFW010000088.1:0-16825 GCA_041497115.1 Methylomirabilia bacterium | reverse complement strand
CGGGACCGGATGGGCGAGAAGCCGCTGTACTACACGCTGGCCGGCCGCACGCTGGTGTTCGGCTCCGAGCTGCGGGCCCTGCTCGCCCATCCCGGCGTGGCGGCGCGCCTGAGCCTGCCCAGCGTCGCCCGCTACCTGGCCTTCGACTACGTGCCGGACCCGAACTCCATGCTCGAGGACATCCGGAAGCTGCCGCCCGGCCATGCCCTCGCCGCCGACGAGGCCGGGCTCCGGGTGACGTCGTACTGGGACCTGAGGTTCGAGGCCGACCCGAGCCTCGACGCCGGGGCGTGGATCGAGCAGATCCGACACGGCTTCGACCGCGCCGTCGAATCGCGGATGTCGAGCGACGTGCCGCTGGGCTGCTTCGTGAGCGGCGGCATCGATTCCACCGCCGTCGCCGCCACCGCCGCCCGGTGCCACCCCGGGCTGCGCACGTTCTCCGTCGGCTACGCGGACAGCCACCACGACGAGCGGCGCTGGGCGCGACTCGTCGCCGCGCGATACGGCACGACGCACGAGGAGGTCGAGGTCGGCCCGGCGGACGCCGGGGCCGTCCTGCGCCGGCTCGGTGACCTCCTCGACGAGCCGCTGGCCGACATGAGCTTCGTCCCGCTCTACCTGCTCGCCCGGGCGGCCCGGCGCAGCGTCACCGTCGCGCTGACCGGCGACGGCGGCGACGAGCTGTTCGCCGGCTATCCGACGATGGTCGCCGACGCGTGGCACCGGCGGTTCACCGCGCTGCCCGTCCCCTTGACCGCGCTCCTCGCCCGCGCCGGCCGCGCGCCGGTGCTGCCGGAGCCGTTGCGGCGGTTCCTCGTCGCCCTCGACGAGCGGCCCGAGGCGCGCAACCAGACGCTGCTGGGAGGGCTGGCGCCCTCGCGCCATCGGGGTCTGCTCGCGGCCGACGTCCGCGCCGCGCTGGGCGTCTTCGATCCCTACGACGACATCGGCCGGGCGATGGCCTCGTGCGGCGCGCAGGAGCCGACCGCCCGGCTCATCTACCAGTACTGCAAGATGTACCTCGCCGGGCAGAATCTCGCGAACACCGACCGCGCCAGCATGGCCGTCGCGCTGGAGCTGCGCGCACCCTTCCTCGACCACGCGCTCGTCGAGCTGCTCGGTCGCGTGCCGTCGTCGCTGAAGGCGGGGGGGCTTCGCCGGCTGAAGTGGCTGCTGAAGCAGGCGCTGGCGGATCGGCTGCCGCCGGAGATCCTGGCGCGCCGCAAGCAGGGGTTCGGCGTCCCCTTCGCGACGTGGTTTCGTGGCCCGCTGGCGCCGGCGCTCCGCGAGATCCTGTCGGGCGAGCAGCTTCGCGCCGGCGGTGTGTTCGACCCCGTCACCGTGCAGCGGCTCGTGGCCGATCATGTCGGTGGCCGCGCGAACCACGCGCGTGTGCTCTGGGCCCTGGTGGCCTTCGAGTGCTGGCGGGTGTCGTACCTCGGGGGGCGCCTTGCCGCCTGAGACGGCCATCGTCTACCTCGGCTCCGCCGACGACCTGGGCGCGGCAACCCGGGCGTTGAGCGGGGTCCCCGTGGTCGTCAGGGCGATCGCCGCCGCGCGGAGCGCCGGCGTCGAGGCCGTGATCGTGCCCGACGTGCTGCGGACGCCGGCGGTCGCGCACGCGCTGGCCGCGCGGCCGGCGCTCGACACGGCGGTGCGCTGGGTCGCCACCAGGGCCACGCTGCCGGCCGCCGCGGCGCTCCTCGTCCCCGCCCTTGCGTTCGTGACGGTCGACGACCTCCGTCGGCTCCTGGCGATGCCGGTGCCCGCGGTGCTCGCCACGCCCGAGGACTCGGGCGTCGTGTTCATGACCGCGCCGGCGGCCGTCGTCACCGACCTGGCGCCGGCGCTCGTCGCCGGGCTGCCGGTGATCTCCGAGCTCCTTCGGATCGCCAAGGATCTCGAGCCGTGTCCCGGCCACGGCGGCGCGGCCGGGGTCTGGACGGCGACGTCGCCTTCGCTGCCCGACGATTCGGGGACCGCGATCGACACGGCGCTCGATCGGGTGGTGCATCGTCGCCTGTCTCGCCCGATCAGCCGCGCCGCCGTCGCGTGGGGGATTCCGGCCAACGCCGTCACCCTGGCCAGCCTGGCGCTGGGGCTCGGCGCGGTCGCCGGCTTCTGGCGCGCGACACCGCGCTCAGCGGCCCTCGGCCTGGCGCTCTACGCCGCGTCCGTCGTCCTCGACCATGCCGACGGCGAGGTCGCGCGGCTGACGCTCTCGCAGTCCCGGCTGGGCGAGTGGCTGGACCTCACCAACGACACGGTCGTCCACGCGCTGCTCGTCGTCGCCGTGGGGTTGACCGTGGGCCAGGCGTGGCCGGGGGGAACCGTCTTCGGGATTCTCGGTGCCCTCGGTGTCGTCGCAAGCGCCGCCCTCACGAAGGTGGCGGCCCCGGCACCGGGTCGCCTCGGCGCCGTCCTGAACCGGCTCGGCACCCGCGACGGATTCTACGGAACGCTGATCGTGTTCGTGACGCTGCTCGCGGCCGCTCCCGCCGCGCTCGGGTGGTTCCTCGTGATCGTCGCGCTCGGCTCCCACGCGTACTGGGTCGGCCGGCTCGTCCTCGCCGCCCTTGCCCGCCGGCATGAGCGGGTGCGGGTGGCGGGACCCGGGAGGCGGTGAGAGAATCCACAGCGGGAGGATTCCGTGGCCGCGACGACGAAGGACGAGCTGCTCGCCGAGGCCGCCCGGGAGTACACGGCGTTGCACGAGGCGCTGCAGGGGCTGAACGAGTCGCAGCTGACCGAGGTGTGGCTCGGCACCTGGTCGGTGAAGGACATCGTCGCTCACATGGCCGGCTGGCACGGCGAGATGGGGCCCGCGCTCGAGCGCCTCGCGCGGGGCGAGCGGCCGATCGCCGAGGGCGTCTCGTACGACGACTTCGACGGCTGGAACGCGCGCTTCACCGCCGCCCGGCGCGGCACACCGGTCGCCGAGGTCCTGCTCGAGCTGGACCGGACCCACGCCGCCTTCCTCGAGGCGGCCGCCGCGGTGCCGGCCGAGCGGTTCCAGCCGGGCAAGACCGCGTGGAAGATCTTCGACGGGAGCGCCGGCCACCACTACCGCGAGCACGGCGGGCAGATCCGCGCCTGGCGCGGGGCGCGGGGGATCTGAGCGGCCGGCGGCGGGTCAGTCGGACGTCGGAGGCTTGTCGATCCGCTCGACGGCGTCCGCCACGCCCTTGGCCAGCTCGCTCGGCGTGAACGGCTTGAGCACGATGGACTGCACGCCGCTCTGGGTGGCCTTGCCGATGACCTCGCGGGTGCCGTGGGCGGTGATCATCACCACCCGCAGCCCCGGCCGCACCGCCCACGCGCGCTGGATGAACTCCAGCCCGTTCAGCTCGGGCATCTTGTAGTCCACCACCAGCAGGTCGGCCGGCTCCGCCTCGAGCTGGGCGAGGGCGGCCTGCACGTTGGTGAAGCCGTGGACGGCGTGGCCCTGCGACTCCAGCACGCGCCGGCACATCAGGACGATCGTCGGCTCGTCGTCGACCACGACGATCCTCACGCCCTGCTCCGTCGTTCGTCGGCGCGCAGCTTGAACTCCACGGAGTCCACCAGCGCTTGCCAGGAGGCCTCGATGATGTTGTCGGCGACGCCGACGGTGCCCCACGTCTCGCGCCCGTCGCCCGAGGTGATGAGCACGCGCGTCTTGGCGGCGGTGCCCTTGGACTCGTCGAGGATGCGCACCTTGTAGTCGAGCAGCTTCAGCTCGCGGAGGTTCGGATAGAACTCCTCGAGCGCCTTGCGCAGCGCGTGGTCGAGCGCGTTGACGGGGCCGTTGCCGGCCGCCGCGGTGTGCTCGAGGATCCCCTTCACGCGCACGCGCACGGTGGCCTCGGCCACCGGCTCCTCGTCGCCGCTCTGCTCCTCCACGATCACCCGGTAGGCGTCGAGGTCGAAGTAGGGCCGGTGGCGCCCCAGCGCCCGCTCCATCAGCAGCTCGAACGAGGCCTCGGCGCCCTCGAACTGGAACCCCTCGTCCTCCAGCGCCTTGAGCCGGTCGAGGATGCGGCGCGAGTCGGGGGTGTCGCGGTCGAGATCGATGCCGTACTCGCGCGCCTTCCAGAGGATGTTCGACTTGCCGGCGAGCTCGGAGACGAGCACGCGGCGATGGTTGCCGATCGCCTCGGGATCCACGTGCTCGTAGGTGTCGGGGTGCTTCTGCACGGCGGAGACGTGCATGCCGCCCTTGTGGGCGAACGCGGAGTCGCCGACGTAGGGCTGCGACGACCACGGCTTGCGGTTGGCCAGCTCGGAGACGAAGCGCGAGAGGTCGCGCAGCTCGCTCAGATGCGCGACGGGCACGCAATCGAGGCCCATCTTGAGCACCAGCGTGGGAATGATGGACACGAGGTTGGCGTTGCCGCAGCGCTCGCCGAACCCGTTCATCGTCCCCTGCACCTGGTCCACGCCCTCCAGCACCGCCGCCAGCGAGTTGGCCACCGCGCACTCGGCGTCGTTGTGCACGTGGATGCCGAGCGGGGTCGGGAGCGTTCTCTTCACCACTTGGATAATCGCCACCAGGTCGGGGGGCAGCGTGCCGCCGTTGGTGTCGCACAGCACCAGCCAGTGGGCGCCCGCCTCGGCCGCCGCCTTCAGCGTGGCCAGCGCGTACTCGCGGTTGGCGCGGAAGCCGTCGAAGAAGTGCTCGGCGTCGAACAGCACCTCGTCCATCCGCGGGCGCAGATACGCGATCGAGTCGCGGATCATCGCGACGTTCTCGTCGCGCGTCGTCTCCAGCGCGTGCGTCACGTGGAAGTCCCACGCCTTGCCCACGATCGTCGCCACCGGCGCGCCCGACTCGAGGATCGCCTGCATGTTGGGATCGCTCTCGGTGACGCCGCCGGCGCGGCGGGTCATCGAGAACGCGGCGAGCCGCGCGTGCTTGAGCGGAATGTCCTGCATGCGGCGGAAGAAGCGCAGGTCCTTGGGATTGGAGCCGGGCCAGCCCCCCTCGATATAGTGGATGCCGAAGGCGTCCAGGCGGCTGGCCAGCCGGACCTTGTCCTCCATCGAGAACGACACCCCCTCGCCCTGGGTGCCGTCCCGCAGTGTCGTGTCGTAAATCTTGATCACACGGCGCATTTCCGCATCATCCTCCGCCGGCCGCGGGGGTGTCAAGATTTGGCCAGCCGGGCCTCGAGCCGCGCCTTCACGGCCGGCCACTCCTCGGCGAGGACCGAGAAGTAGACCGTGTCGCGATGGTAGCCGCGGACGTTCATGTGCCGGCGCAAGACCCCCTCGCGCACCGCCCCCAGCCGGGCGATCGCCTCCTGCGAGCGCAGGTTGCGGCCGTCGGTCTTGAGCGCCACCCGCACGCAGCCGAGCCGCTCGAAGCAATGGGTGAGGAAGAGCAGCTTGCCCTCGGTGTTGGCCAGGGTGCGCCAGTACTCGCGGGCGAGGAACGTCGAGCCGATCTCCACCTGGCGGTCGGCCGGGCGCACGTCGATCAGGCGCGTGGAGCCGATGGCGCGGCCGGTCGCGTTCCAGACCTGCGCGTACACGATCGACTGCCGGCGCGCCATGAGATCCCGGGCGTCGCGGATCAGGGCCAGCGTCTCCTCGAGCTGCCGGGGCGGCGGCCACGCGAGGTAGCGGCAGACCTCCTCGTCCTGCATCACCGCGAACAGGTCGGGCGCGTGCCGCTCCTCGAGCGGCTCCAGCCGCAGGTGGGCGCCGGCCAGCGTGACCGGCGTGAGGTCCATCAGACGACGCGGCCGGCGCGCAGGCGGGCCACCTCCGCCCGGCCCAGCCCGAGCACGGTGCGCAGCACGCGCTCGGTGTGCTGGCCGAGCAGCGGCGGCGCCGTCGCCGCCCGGCCGGGGGTGGCGTGCAGCCGGATCGGCACGCCGAGCACCCGCAGGCTCCGGGCCTTGGGGTGCGGCAGCGTGACGATCATCCCGCGCGCCTTGAGGTGCTCGCTCTCGCAGACCTCGGCCACCGTGCGGATGCGCCCGGCCGGCACGCCGACGCCCTCGAAGCGCTTCATCCACTCGTCCGCCGTGCGGCCGCCCAGGACCCCGTTGAGCAGCGGCACGAGCGTGTCGCGATGCTGCACGCGGGCCGCCTCGGTGGCGTAGCGCGGGTCCTTGACGAGGTCGGGGCGCTCCATCGCCGCGCAGCAGCGCTCCCACAGCGAGTTGTTCGCCACCCCGAGCGTGAGGTAGGCGTCGGCGGCCTTGAACACCTCGTAGGGCACGATCGAGGGGTGCTTGTTGCCGCGGCGGCTCGGCTTCTGCCCGGTGCCGAAGTAGATGCCCGCCTGGTAGGTCAGCAGCGCGGCCATCGCGTCGAGCATGGCGATCTCGACCTTCTGCCCCTTCTTCGTGCGCGTGCGCGCCAGCAGCGCCAGCGTGATGCCGTGGGCGGCCGACATGCCGGCCACCAGGTCGGCGATCGAGGTCCCCACCTTCACGGGCGGGCCGTCCTCGAAGCCGGTGATGTCCATGAGCCCCGACTCGGCCTGGACGATCAAATCGTAGCCGGCCCGCGCCGCCTCGGGGCCCGACTCGCCGAAGCCGGAGATCGCGCAGTAGACGAGCCGCGGATTCACGCGCGCCAGCGTCCGATAGCCGAGGCCGAGCCGCTCCATCGTGCCGGTGCGGAAGTTCTCCAGCACCACGTCGCTCTTCTTCACGAGGCGCTTGAGCAGGTCGCGCCCCTCGGCCGCCTTGAGGTTCAGCGTGAGGCTCTGCTTGTTGCGGTTGACGGCGAGGAAGTACGTCGCCTCGCCGCCGACGAACGGCGGCCACGAGCGCGTGTCGTCGCCCTTGCCCGGCTCCTCGATCTTGATGACCTCGGCGCCCATGTCGCCGAGGATCATCGAGCAGAACGGGCCGGCCAGCACCCTCGTGAGATCCAGCACGCGCACCCCCGACAGCGGTCGCTCAGCTCGCGGCACGGCCCCTCCCCTTCCACACCCGCTTGGCGACGCTGCGCGCGATCGCGTTAACGCGATCGCCCGCCCGGCCGGCACGGCGCCAGAACAGCCGCGCGCGGTCCAGCGCGCCCAGGTGGGAGAAATAGTAGATGTTGTCGATCGCCTCGATCGCCACCGCGGCGCCGAGCTTGAGCCCCCGCACGTCGGCGCCGTGGCAGACGAAGCGGGCGCCGCCGTCCAGCTCCACCAGCGCGATGTGCAGCGGCGACTTGAACCCGGTCGGCGCGTCGTGGAGCGTCGTGAACGAGACCACCTCGCCGACGCCGGGCAGCGTGGCCGGCGTCATCGCCACCGGATGGTGCGGGCAGTACATGGCCGGCGGCGCCACCAGCATGTCGCAGCGCGGACAGCGGGAGGCCGCGATGCTCTCGGCGATCATGGCTGTATTGTTGTAGCGGGTGGCGCGAGCACGGATAGACACGTGGGTGGCCTGTTATAGAAGGATGCCGGCTCCGCGCCCGCGACAATGCTCGGAATCATGTTGCTTCCAGGAGGGTCACCCAGTTGTTCGTCGCCAATCCGCCGATCGAGTGGGCGAGGGCGCGGTGGGGGGCCATGACCTGGCGGCCGTGGGCGCGGGCGGTGAGCTGCCAGACGCATTCCACGATCTGGGCGAGCCCGGTGGCGGCCAGCGGGTGGCCGCGCGCCTTGAGGCCGCCGGAGGGATTCACCGGCAGCCGCCCGTCCAGCGCGGTCTCGCCGTCGAGGGTCGCGCGGCCGGCCTTGCCGACCGTGAACAGACCCAAATCCTCCAGCGAGATCAGCTCGAACGGCGCGAAGGCGTCGTGCAGCTCGGCCACGTCCACCTGCTCGGGGCCGAAGCCCGCCATCGCGTAGGCCTCGCGGGCCGCCGCCCGCGTCGCCGCGAACGCCGTCAGCTCGCGACGGTGGCGCACGGCCAGCGTGTCGGTGCCGTGGCCGATGCCGGCCACCCGCACGGGCCCGCGGCCGGCGCCGAGCACGACGGCGGCGGCGCCGTCGGAGATGGGACAGCAGTGCAGCAGGCGCAGCGGGTCGGCCACCATCCGGCTCTCGAGCACCTCCGCGACGGTCACCGGCCGCTGGAAGTGGGCGAGCGGGTTGCGGGCGCCGTTGGCGTGGTTCTTCACCGCCACCTGGGCGATCTCGCGCGCCGTCACCCCGGTGCGGCCCATCAGCGCGCGGGTGACGAGGCCGGCCAGCGCCGGCATGGTGGCGCCGTAGGCCCGCTCGTAGGGATCGATGGAGCGCCCGATCAGCTCGGAGACGCGGGGCGTCGCCAGGTGCGTCATCTTCTCGCCGCCGACGACCAGCACCGCGTGGCGCAGCCCGGCGGCCACCTGGGCGAAGCCTGCGTAGAAGGCGGCGGCGCCCGAGGAGGTAGCCGTCTCCACCCGCAGGGCCGGCACGTCGGCGAAGCCCATCTGGGTGGCGACGTGCGAGGCGAAGTTGCCGTCGCCGGTGAACTCCTCGGGGTTCATGGCGGCGAGCACGATCGCGTCGGGCGTCTCGAGCCCCGCGTCGGCCAGCGCCGCGTGGGCCGCCTCGGCGATCAGCTGGGGCAACGGCTCGCCGCGCCGCCCGACCCGGGTCATGCCCACGCCGCTGACGAACACGTCCCGCATGCTTCGTATTATTCACGAACGGCGCGGGTCGCCGCGTCACTTTCACGCGACGGGCGCGCCCCGGAGCGTCAGCCGGCGGCGCTCCGGCCGCGCGGCGGGGGCGGCGGCGCGGCCACGCCCAGGTCGCGGATCAGCCGGAGCAGATAGGTCCGCTGCAGCCCCAGCGCGCGCGCGGTGTGGGTGCGGTTGCCGCGCATCTGGTGCAGCGTCGCCTCGATCAGCCGGCGTTTGAAGTCACAGACCGCGCCGTGGTACCCGGGACAGACAGCGGAAGCGGCTCGGGGCTCGGGGATCGCATTCATGCCGATCCCGAGGTCGCAACGGCCGTGCCACGCGTCAAGACCGCGATTTCCCGGCGGCGCCGCGCGGGTCCGCGGCGCGAACTGCCCTGCGCCCGGGGCGGCGATGCACAAAACGAAGGGCCCTCGCGCGAGGGCCCACCGCTACCGATCGAGCGGACGGCGACGCCGTTAGGACTTGGTCGCCGGCTTGACGCCGGGGTTGTCCACGAAAAACTGCTTGTTGAGCGGAATGAAGCTCTTCCAGTTGTCCGGCGTCTCGTCCTCGGCGAAGATCGCCTTCACCGGACACACGGGCTCGCACGCGCCGCAGTCGATGCACTCGTCGGGATGGATGAAGAGCTGCGTGGGCCCCTCGTAGATGCAATCCACGGGGCACACCTCGACGCAGGCCTTGTCCTTGACGTTGATGCAGGGCTCGGCGATCACGTAGGGCATCTGAAACCTCCCGATATCGTTCGCGCGTCGGCGCGCTTCTTCGCTGGTCGGACCTGCAATTTGTAGCGCGCCGCGCCGGGGGTGTCAAGCACGACGGTCGGTTACTGCGTCCGCAGCCGCGGGTCGAGCGCGTCGCGCAGCGAATCGCCGAACAGGTTGAACGCGAAGACGGACAGGCTGATGGCCAGCCCGGGGAAGATCGCCATCCACGGCGCCGTCTCGGCGAACTCGACGGCGGCGCCGCGCAGCATCAGCCCCCACGCCGCGATCGGCTCCTGCACGCCCAGCCCCAGGAACGACAGCGACGACTCGGCCAGCACGGCCTGGCCGAGGAACGCGGTGAGCATGATCAGATACGGCGCCATCACGTTGGGCAGCATGTGGCGCATGATGATGCGGCCGTGGCCGAAGCCGGCCGCGCGCGCGGCGTCCACGTACGGCATCTCGCGGATCGCCAGCGCGGAGGCGCGGATGACCAGCGCGGCGCGCGGGATCATCGGCACCATGATCGCCAGGATCAGGTTGGGGATCGTGTTGCCGAGGATCGTCACCAGCGCCAGCGCCAGGATGATGAGCGGGAACGACAGGAAGACGTCCATCACCCGCTGCAGGTAGAGGTCCACGCGGCCGCCGAAGTACGCGCTCGCCACGCCCAGGACGGCGCCGAGGGTCGCGCCCAGGACGGAGGAGCCGAAGCCGACCATCAGCGCCGTCCGCGAGCCGAAGATGAGCCGCGAGAGCACGTCGCGGCCGAAGGCGTCGGTGCCCAGCCAGTGGCCGCGCGAGGGCGCCATCAGCATGGCCCCGAAGTCGTTGATGACAGGGTCGTAGGGCGCGATCAGCGCCGCCGACGCCGCCACCGCGAACATGAGCGCGATCACGGCGGCGCCGATGGCGCCGAGCGGCCGCTCGACGCAGAAGCGGCGCGCGAGGGTGGTCCACTCGTCCTGCGCCGGCGCCGCGGCCAGCTCGGGGACCTGGTCGAACGGCGGATTCAGCGCCATCTCAGCGGTACCGGATGCGCGGGTCGAGCCAGGCGTACGCCGCGTCCATGGCGAAGTTGGCCAGGATGAACAGGCCGGCCACCAGCATCACTAGGGCCTGCAGCAGCGTGTAGTCGCGATGGGCCACCGCCTCGACGAACAGCAGCCCGATGCCGTTGAGGTTGAAGACCTGCTCGGTCACGACGAGGCCGCCGATGAGGAACGCGAACTCGATGGCCACGACCGTCATCACCGGCAGCATCGTGTTCTTCAGCGCGTGCCGGGACAGGATCAGCTTCTGCATGAGCCCCTTGGCGCGGGCGGTGCGGATGTAGTCCTCGCGCAGCACCTCCAGCATCGCCGAGCGCGTCATGCGGGTGGCGACCGCCGAGTAGCGATAGCCGACCGCCAGCGCCGGCCAGATGAGCTGGGCCAGATTCTCCCTGGGGCTCACCCAGAACGGCGTGTAGACCATGGGCGGCAGCCACTTGAACACGACCAGCATCACCAGGATCATCACGATGCCGAGCCAGAACGACGGCATCGAGAGCCCGGCGATGGAGAAGATGCGCACGGCGTAGTCGACCCAGCTGTCCTGCTTGAGCGCGGCCAGCACGCCGAGGGGGATGGCCAGGGCCACCGCCACGATCGTGGCCATGACGGCCACCTGCAGCGAGAGCGCGAAGCGGAGCTTGATCTCCTCCCAGATGGGCGCGCCCGTCCACATCGAGGTGCCGAAGTCGAGACGGACGACGCCGGTGATCCAGGTCAGGAACTGGCGCCAGACCGGCTGGTCGAGCCCGATCCGATGGCGCTCCTGGTCGAGGACCTCCTGGGAGACGGAGCCGCGGTCACCCGAGTATCGCAGCTCCACCACGTCGCCGGGGATGACGCGGATGAGCATGAACGTCACCAGCGCCACCCCCAGCATCGTGGGCAGCATCAACAGGAAGCGCTTGATCAGGTACTTGGACACGTCACTCCGAGAGCCACACCGTGTCGAGCTGGTTGTTCAGATAGTGGCTCGGCGTGATCGTCCAGCCGTGCACCTTGGACAGGTGCGGCACGATGCGGTGCCACTGCAGCGTGTAGAGCACGTGCACCTCGTCGGAGAGCAGCCGCTTCTCGAACTCGCGGAGGATCTTCTTGCGCTCGTCCGGGTCGGTGGAGCGGGCCTGCCGCGAGTAGAGGTCGTCGATGACCGTGTCCGTGTGCTTGCCGTAGTTGGCGTCGGAGTGGCTGACGAACCGGGGCAGGTCGAGGTCGGGCTCGACGATGAACCCGCACTGGAAGTCCATCGCCGTCTCGAAGTCGCCCCGCTTGAGCATTGGATAGTAGGCGGAGGCCTCGACGATCTCCTGCTTCACGTTGAGACCGATCTGCCGCCACTGGTCGATGAGCCAGATGCCGAGCGGCTCGTAGGGCTGCGGGATCCCGCGATTCTTGAAGGTGAACGAGAAGCCCTCGGGCACCCCCGCCTCCTTCAGCAGCCGCCGCGCCTCGGCGCGCGCGGCGTTGATGTCGTGGCCGTAGCCGGCCAGCTTCGCCAGCTCCTCGGGCGGCGTCGCCCACGGCGTGCCCGGCACCTGGATACCGGCGACGTCACGCACGATCGCGATCTTCGAGAGCGTCTTGGAGGCCTCCCAGCGATCGAGGGCCAGCGTCAGCGCCCGGCGCACCCGCTTGTCGTTGAACGGCTTCTTCTCGTGGTGCATGGCGACCATCAGCGCGCAGTCCCACGGGCTCTCCTGCACGGTGACCTTGGGCCCCAGCGCCGAGACGAGGCTCTCGCGGTCGGCCGGCGTGAATCCACGGAACTGGATCATCGCGCGCTCGCCCCGGATCGCGGCCACCTGGGCCGAGGAGGACTTGATGAAGATCGCGCGATAGCCGTCGAGGTAGGGCTTGCCCTTGTCCCAGTAGTCGGGGTTCTTCTTGCCCACCCAGTGCGACCCCTTCACGTGCTCCACGAACTTGAAGGGCCCGGTGCCGTCCACGTGCGTCTCGTACCAGTGGGGATCCTTGGCGAGCAGCTCCGCCCGGTAGATCCAGTTCCAGGGCGACGCCAGGTTGAGCAGGAACGAGGACTCCGGCCACTTCAGCTTGAAGACAACGGTGTGCGGGTCGGGGGCGTCGACCGAGACGACCGACGAGTAGGCTTCCTTGCGCAGCGACTTCACGCCGGCCGGCGGCTTGATGATCTTGTCGTAGGAGGCCTTGACGTCCTTCGACGTCATCTCGGCCCCGTCGTGAAACTTCACGCCCTTGCGCAGCTTGAAGGTGTAGGTCAGGCCGTCCTTGGAGATCGTCCACGACTCGGCGAGGTCTCCGACCGGCTTGGTCCCGGTCCGGTCGAAGGGGTCCACCCGCAGCAGCGTGCTGTAGTGGGGCGCCATCGGGTGGATCACCCCGAAGGTCTCCTCCTGGTGCGCGTCGTAAGACGGCGGCTCCGAGGGGACGACGTAGACGAGCTCACCGCCCGAGCGGGGCTTGTCCTGGGCGGTGGCCGGCCAGGCGCCGGCGAGGACGAAGGTCAGCAGCAGGGCGATCAGGGTCAGGGTCGGACGTCGACGCATGAAGCACCTCCACAGTGTGCGCATGAAACGGACCGCGTTGACGAAAGGTTGCGGGCACCTTACTTCTGGTCCGACCAGCGTGTCAAGCGAGCAGGCAGGCGGCCAAGTGACCGGGGGCGACCTCCCGGAGCGGGGGCACCTCGCCACGGCAGCGGTCCACCGCGATCGGGCAGCGCGGGTGGAAGACACAGCCCGGCGGCGGCCGCAGCGGGCTCGGCACCTCCCCACCCAGCACCGTCCGCGGCCGGCGGGCCTCCACGGCGGGGTCGGGGATCGGGACGGCGGCGAGCAGGGCCTTCGTGTAGGGGTGCAGCGGCCGCTCGTAGAGGTCGCGCCGGTCCGCCACCTCCGCGATCCGGCCGAGGTACATCACCACCACCCGGTCGGAGATGTGGCGGACCACCGCCAGGTCGTGGGCGATGAAAAGGTAGGTCAGCCCGAGCTCGCTCTGGAGATCCTCCAGCAGGTTGATGATCTGCGCCTGGATCGACACGTCCAGCGCCGAGACCGGCTCGTCGCAGATGATGAGCGAGGGCTCGACGGCCAGCGCGCGGGCGATGCCGACGCGCTGGCGCTGGCCGCCCGAGAGCTGGTGCGGGTAGCGCGCGGCGTGCTGCGGCAGGAGCCCGACGCGGTGGAGCAGGTCGCGCACCCGCGCGCGGCGGGCGGCGGCGTCGGGGGCCAGCCGGTGCACCGCGATCGGCTCGGCCAGGATCTGGCCCACCGTCATCCGCGGATTCAGCGACGAGTACGGGTCCTGGAAGATCACCTGCATGCGGCGCCGCACCGGCCGCAGCGCGTTGGCGTCCAGCGTGGTGAGGTCGCGCCCCTCGAAGATCACCTGCCCGCTGGTGGGACGCTCCAGCTGCAGGATGCAGCGGCCGGTCGTCGTCTTGCCACAGCCCGACTCGCCGACGAGCCCCAGCGTCTCGCCCCGGCGGATCGAGAAGCTGACGTCGTCCACCGCCCGCACGAGACCGGGCGGCCCGCCGAAGAGGCCGCCGCCGACCGGGAAGTGCTTGACGAGGTGACGCACCTCGAGGAGCGCGTCGGCGCCGGGGGCGGCCGACACGCCGGGGGCCGCCGTCGCCTCAGCGGACGGGCTCATACGCCCGCTCCAGCCGCGCGGCCTCCCAGCAGGCGCTCACGTGGCCGGTCCCGTCCACCGCCGTCAGCGGCGGCACCTCGCGCGCGCAGCGCTCGACCCGGAACCCGCAGCGCGGCGCGAACGCGCACCCGGGCGGCAGCCGGGTGAGATCGGGCGGCTGCCCCTCGATGGGCGCCAGCCGCGCGCGGCGCGGCTCGTCCAGCCGCGGCACCGAGCGCAGGAGGCCGAGCGTGTAGGGGTGACGCGGCGCGCTGTAGATCGCGCGCGCGGTGCCCCGCTCGACGATCTTCCCGGCGTACATGACGTTGACGCGGTCGGCGTAGCGGGCCACGACGCCCAGGTTGTGGGTGATGATCAGCATCGCCACGCCCAGCCGCCGCGAGAGATCCTTCATCAGCTCGAGGATCTGCGCCTGGATCGTCACGTCGAGCGCGGTGGTGGGCTCGTCGGCGAGCACCAGCGAGGGATTGCAGGCCAGCGCCATGGCGATCATCATCCGCTGCCGCATGCCGCCGCTGAACTGGTGCGGGTACTGCTTGAGCCGCCGCGCCGGATCGGAGATGCCGACCATGACGAGCAGCTCCTCGGCCCGCCGCCGGGCGTCGGCGGTCGACAGCCCGAGATGGATCTCGAGCCCCTCGGTGACCTGACGGCCGATGGTCAGCACGGGATTGAGGGAGGTCATCGGCTCCTGGAACACCATGCCGATCTCGCGGCCGCGCACGCGGCGCATCGCTTCCTCGCCGAGCGTGAGGAGGTCGCGGCCCTTGAACAGCACCTGACCGCCGACGATGCGGCCGGCGGGCGGCGCGACCAGCCGCATGATGCTGAGCGCGGTGACCGACTTGCCGCAGCCCGACTCGCCGACGAGGGCCACCGTCTCACCCTCGGCGACGTCCCACGACACGCCGTCGACCGCGCGGACAACCCCGCCGCGCGTCAGGAAATTCGTCTGGAGATTGCGAACATCCAGCAGCGTGCTCACATCGTCACCCGGAGGGGGACTCCGTCCCCCTTCCGGCGGTCGTCGCGCGCCTTGCGGCGCGCTCCTCCCTGCCTCCCCCTAGAACAGGATTGCGGCGGCAAAGCCGCCGCTCGGACGCGGTGGATTATACGCGGGAAGGTAGCTCGTGACAGCGGCCGGAGTCGAGGTGCCCTGCCGCGCGCTCCACGAGGGCGGCGTACTCGCGGCAGACGGCCTCGGCCACGCACGGCCACCGGTGCTGCGCCGCCCACCGCACGCCCTCGCGGCCGAGGCGCCAGCGCAGGTCGGCGTCGTCGAGCAGGCGGCCGAGGGCCTCGGCGAGGGCGGCCGGGTCGTGGTCGGGCACGAGCAGCCCGGTCACGCCGTGGCGCACGGTGGTCTGCAGGCCGCCCACCCGCGAGGCCACCACGGGGCTGCCGCAGGCCATCGCCTCCAGCGCCACCATGCCGAACGACTCGTAATACGACGGCAGCACGGTGGCGTCGGCCGCGACGTACCAGGCGGGCAGCCTGTCTTGCGGCTGGGCGCCGACGAACGTGACGGCGTCGCCGAGCGCCAGCCGCGCCAGATGGCGGCGCAGCTCGCCCTCGTGTCCGTCGAGCGTCTCGTCGGCGTCGCCGCCCACGATCACCAGCCGCGCCGGGGTGCCGGCGGCGCGCAGGCGCGCCAGCGCGTCGAGGAGCGTCTGCAGCCCCTTGATCGGCGCCAGCCGGCCGACGTAGAGGAGCCGCGGCGCGCCGTCGAGGCCGAGGGCGGCGCGGGCATCCGCCGGCTCGCCGGGGGCAAAGAGGTCGGTGTCCACGCCGCACGGGATCACCGCGATGCGCGCCGGGTCGGCGCCGTACTCGCTCACGAGGTGCGCGCGCTCGACGACGGTGGCGGCGACCAGGCGATCGGCGGCGCCCACGATGCGCGCCTCCTCGGCGATGCGCAGCGCCGGCTCGCGCTCGCCGCCGTTGGCGCCGTTCTTGAGCCGGCCCAGCGTGTGGAACATCTGCACGAGCGGCACGCCCCAGCGGTGGCGCAGCGCGAGGCCGACCGCGCCCGACAGCCAGTAGTGGCCGTGAATGAGATCGTAGTCCACACCGGCGGCGATGCGGAACCCCTCCACGCCGTCCACGAACTCGTCGAGGTGGTCGTGCACGCGCTCGCGCGCCATCGGCGCCTGCGGCCCCGCCGGCAGGTGGACGACCCGCACCCCCTCGGCCAGCGTCACCACCCGCGGGATGGACGGGTTCTGCGAGCGCGTGAAGATGTCGGCGCTCATGCGCATGCGGGCCAGCTCGCGGGCCAGCTCCCGCACATAGACGTTCATGCCACCTGTCTCCTTGCCGCCCAGCGCGGCCAGGGGGCAAGTGTGCACGCTCAGCATGGCGACGCGCAGGCTCACGGCCGGCCCTCGATCGTGACCAGGTACACGGCCTCCGGCGAGGGGCCGAACTCGTACTTGTAGCGCTCCTCGCCGCGCAGGAAGTCGAAGCGGCGACGCCCGCGCTGCAGCGCGTCGCGCACCACGCCGGCCAGCAGCACGAGGCCGGGCGAGAGCGCGGCCCGGTCGGGAGCGAAGCCGGAGTTGTAGAGGCCGACGGTGTCGTCCCACTCCAGCGTGACGAAGCCGGCGACGGGCCCGGTGGCAGTGTCCAGGAACGCCAGCCGCGCGCCCCCACGGGCGGCCAGCGCGACGACGGCGGACCGGAAGAACCGCTCCATGCGGGCGTCCATGAACTTGGCCTTGCCCTCGCGCGAGCGGCGATGGAGCGCCACGAAGTCGTCGAGCCGGGCGGCGACGCCGTCGGCGCTCGTCGCCCACGTGATGCGGCCGTCGGGCACTTCGCGCTCGAAGCGGCGCTCCTTGCGGGTCAGCTCGTGACGGTGCTTCT
>JBGQFW010000087.1:0-17239 GCA_041497115.1 Methylomirabilia bacterium | reverse complement strand
TCGAAGTAGGACGATGGCGCGCGTCGGCATCTGCGCGTGGGCGGATCCCGCGCTCATCGAGTCGGGCGCGTTCTATCCTCGCAAGTCCATGAGCGCCGAGGCGCGGCTGCGCTTCTATGCCTCGGTGTTCGACGTCGTGGAGGTGAACGCGTCCTACTACGCGATCCCCGACGTCCTCACCGTCCGCCGCTGGGCCGAGCGCACGCCGCCCGGGTTCGTCTTTCACGTCAAGGCGTGGAGCCTCATGACCGGCCACCACCCGCGGCCGCAGGCGCTGCCCGCCGAGGTGCAGGCCGCGCTGCCGCCGCGCGCGCGGCGCAGCCGCCGCGGCGAGGTGCTGGCCGACGAGTTTCCCGCCGCGGCGCTGGCGGCGTCGTTTCGCCTCTTCCGTGCGGCGCTGGCCCCGCTGGCGGCGGCCGGCAAGCTCGGCTACGTCCTCTTCCAGTTCGCCCCCTGGGTGCACTACGAGTCGCGGCGCCTCGACTATCTCGCCTCGCTGCCGGCGCGGCTGCCGGGCTGGCGCGTCGCGGTGGAGTTCCGCCATCGCTCGTGGTTCCCCGACCACGCCGACGAGACGCTCGGCGCGCTGCGGGCGGCCCGCCTGACCCACGTCGTCGCCGACGCCCCCGCGGTGGCCGGCGCCATGCCGCACGTGACGGCGGTCACCGCGCCGACCGCGGTGGTGCGCCTGCACGGGCGCAACACCGAGGGGTGGCTGCGCCAGCTGCGCGGGGAGGAGCCCGCCGTCCGGGAAAAGTACGACTACCTCTACAGCGAGGCCGAGCTGGCCGCGCTGGTGCCGGAGGTCGAGGCACTGGAGCGCGAGAGCGAGGAGGTGTTCGTCTCGTTCAACAACAACAACCGCGACTACCCCGTCCGCAACGCGCGGGCCCTCCGCCGGCTGCTCGGCCAGCCCGCGCGCGACGATTCCTTGCACCCGGACCTGTTCAATTGAGATAGTGACGGCGATGGCCACCTCGGCGCCGCCGATCCCGCGGGTCGAGCTCGCGTACGTCCCCACGCCCCTGCTCAAGCTCGAGCGGCTATCGGCGGAGCTGGGCGTGGAGCTGTGGGTCAAGCGCGACGACCTCACCGGCCTGCTCGAGACCGGTAACAAGATCCGCAAGCTGGAGTTCCTCGTCGGCGAGGCCCTGAGCCAGGGCGCCGACACGCTGATCACCTGCGGGACGCTGCAGTCCAACTGCTGTCGCGCGGTGTCGGCGGTGGCCGCCCGGCTGGGGCTGCACGCGGTCCTCGCCCTCAAGGGCGCGCGCCCCGCCGAGTACGACGGCAACCTGCTCCTCGACCGGCTCCTCGGCGCCGAGATCCGCTACTGCACCGACGCGGAGTGGGCGCGGGTGGACGAGGTCATGCAGGAGATGGCCGGTCGCGCGCGGGCTGCCGGGCGCGCGCCCTACGTCATTCCCGAGAGCGGGGCCACCGTGGCCGGCGCGCTCGGCTACCTGGCGTGCGGCCAGGAGCTGGCCCAGCAGGTCCGTCACGGCGCGCCGGAGTTCGACACGGTGGCGATCACCGCGTTCAGCGGCGGCAGCCAGGCCGGCCTGCTGATGGCCAAGCAGCTCACCGGCCTGCGCGCCGAGATCGTCAGCATCCCGATCGCCTGGGAGGCGGCGCGCGTGCGGGCCTACGTGAGCGACGTCATCGAGCAGGCCCGCCGGCGCTACGGCCTGGGGGTGCGCGTGCCGGAGGAGATCCGGCTGCTCGACGGCTACCAGGGGGTGGGGCGCGCGGCGGTGCGCGACGAGGACCTCGCCATGGTGCTGCGCGTGGCCCGGCGCGAGGGGCTCGTGCTCGATCCCGTCTACACCGCCAAGGCGTTCGGCGCGCTGCTCGACCGCCTGCAGCGCGAGCCGGGCAGCCTCGGCCGCCGCGTGTGCTTCATCCACACCGGCGGCGTGTTCAGCGTCTTCCCGTTCCGCGACGCGCTCAGCCGCCTCAGTGACGCCGCCGTCTGGTAGAATCGCAGTCCCATGCCGGAGCTCACGCTGCGTGGCGGCGAGGTCGACGGACTCACCCTCAACTACGTGGTCGCCGGGCGGGGGCCCGCCGTCGTTCTCGTGCACGGGCTGGGCGGCTTCGGCGAGTCGTGGCGCGCGACGATCGACGCGCTGGCCGGCCGCGCCACCGTGTTCGCGGTGGACCTGCCCGGCTTCGGCCGCTCGACCAAGCCCCGCGCCGTCTACCGGCTCGGCTACTTCGCGCGCGCGCTCCACGCCTTCCTCGACGGGCTCGGCGTGGGGCCGGCCTCGCTGGTCGGCCACTCGCTGGGCGGCGCGGTGGCGGTCACCTACGCGCTGACGCATCCCGCGCGGGTGGAGCGCGTGGCCCTGGTGGCGTCGCTGGTGCCGGGGTTCGGCTTCCCGGTGTCGCTCGGCTACCGGCTGCTGACGGTCCCGGTGCTGGGCGAGGCGCTGGCGCTGTGCGGGCGCGCGCCGCTCTTCAAGGCGGCCATCGCCCGCTGCTTCCACGCGCCGCGGCGGGCCGATGTGGACTTCCTCGTCGAGCACGACTACGCCGAGCGCACGTGCCCGGAGGCGCGGGCGGCGTGGCTGGCCACCGCCCGCCACATCCGCGCCGACTTCGTCCAGCACCGCGCCGACTACCGGCGCGCCATCGCCACGCTCGATCTGCCGGTGCTGCTCGTTCACGGGCGCCAGGACCCGGCGGTGCCCCCGGCGCACGCCACCGAGGCGGCGGCGGGCTTTCCGCGCGCCGCGCTGCGCTGGGTGGACGCCTGCGGCCACTTCCCGCACCTCGAGCACGCCCAGGCCGTCAACGGCTGGCTCGCCGAGTTCCTCATCGGGCGGCCGGCCCCGCGCTGATGAACGAGATCAGCCCCCAGGACCTCAAGGCGCGGCTGGACCGCAACGAGCCGCCGTTGCTCCTCGACGTGCGGCAGGATTGGGAGACCAGCCTCTGCCGGCTGCCCAACGCCGTGCACATCCCGATCGAGGAGCTCGAGCTCCGCACCGGCGAGCTCAACCCCCAGGACGACATCGTCGTCTACTGCCACCAGGGGGTGCGCAGCGCCGCCGTCGCCGAGTACCTCCGCTCGCTCGGCTTCACGAGCGTGCGGAACCTCACCGGCGGCCTCGACCTCTGGGCGCGCGCCGTCGATCCCGGGATGCGCCGCTACTGATGGCCGACGCCGCGGTCCGCGTCGAGCGGCGCGGCGGCGTCGTGCGGTGCGTGCTGGACCGTCCGCCGCTGAACCTGCTCGAGCCCGGCGTGATCGCCTCGCTGCGCGCGACCTTCGACACGCTGGCCGCCGACCCGACCGTGCGCGTCGCCGTCGTCACCGGCGCCGGCCGCGCCTTCACCGCCGGCATGGACGTGCGCGTGCTGCGCGGTCTCGACCCGGCCGCCGCCACCGCGCTCATCACCGCGCTCCACGACGCGATCGACGCCGTGCACCGGGCGCCGTTCCCGGTGATCGCCGCCATCCACGGCGCCTGCCTGGGCGCCGGTTTCGAGCTGGCCCTGGCGTGCGACCTGCGCGTCGCCGCCGAGGGGGCGATCTTCGGCCTGCCGGAGGTGAAGGTCGGCGTGCCGTCGGTGATCCAGGCCGCGCTCCTGCCGCCGATGATCGGCCCCGGCCGCGCCGCCGAGATGCTCCTGACCGGCGACACGGTGGACGCGGCGACCGCGCTGGGATGGGGGCTGGTCAATCGCGTGGTGCCCGCCGCGGACCTGCCGGCGGCGGTGGAGGCCGCGGCGGGCGCGATCGTGGCCGCCGCGCCGGGCGCGGTGCGGCTGCAGAAGGAGCTCATCATCCGCTGGCGCGAGACCGATCTGCGGGCGGCCGTGCGCGCGGGGATCGCGGCGTTCGGGCGCGCGTACGCCACCGACGAGCCGCGCGAGGGCGCCGCCGCGTTTCTCGAGAAGCGGGCGCCGCGCTTCGGAGAGCCGCGCTGAAGATCCGGGCCGTCACCGTGGACTTCTGGGGGACGCTGCTCTTCGATCCCCCGTCCAGCGACAACCGCTACAAGCGCCGCCGCATGGCGGACTTCGAGACGATCCTGAGCGGCCTGGGCGTGAAGGTGTCCGCCGCCGCGCTCGACCGCGCCTACGAGGAGTGCGGCTCGTACCTGGGCCGCGTGTGGGCCAAGAACCGCGACGTGCCGGTCGTCGACCACGTGCGCACGATCCTCGGCGCGCTCGACCCCGGGCTGCCCGCGCGGGTGCCCGCCGACGTGATGAGCGCGCTGCTCGACGCCTACGCGCGACCGATCCTCATGGTGCCGCCGGCGGTGGACGACGGCGCCCGCGTGGCGCTCGAGCGGCTGCGCGGGCAGGGGATCGCGCTGGCTCTGCTGTCCAACACCATGCGCACGCCGGGCTCGGCGCTGCGCCGGCTGCTCGAGCGCTACGGGCTGCTCGCGTCCTTCGCCCATACGACGTTCTCCGACGAGGTCGGCGTGCGCAAGCCCGCCCCCGAGATCTTCGCCCTCACGCTGCGCGCGCTGGGGGTGGAGGCGGCCGCCGCGGTGCACGTCGGCGACGACGCCATCCTCGACGTCCACGGCGGCCGCGCCGCCGGCCTGCGCGTGATCCAGGTGACGAGCGCCTCGCTGAAGGCGCTCGGCGCCCAGCGTCCCGACGCCGTCGTCCCCAGCCTGGCCGCCCTCCCCGACGCCATCGCCCAGCTCGACACCGCCTGAAGTTGCGCGGTGCGCCACGCGTCCGTTAGTATGCGGGGCATGGACGTCGCCGAGCTGCGGTCCAAGATCCGCGACATCAAGGACTTCCCGACCGAGGGCATCCTCTTCAAGGACATCACCACGCTGCTGCGCGAGGGGCCGGCCTGGCGCTTCGCGGTGGACACGCTCGCCGCCCACTATCAGCAGGCCGGGGTGGAGGTCGTCGTCGGCGTCGAGTCGCGCGGCTTCATCTTCGGCGGCGCCATCGCGCACCAGCTCAACGCCGGCTTCGTGCCGGTGCGCAAGCTCGGCAAGCTGCCGGGACCGACGATCGAGGTCGAGTACGAGCTGGAGTACGGGCGCGACGCGCTGGCCATGCACGACGACGCCATCCGGCCGGGGCAGCGCGTGCTGGCGGTGGACGACCTGCTCGCCACCGGCGGTACCATGGGCGCCACGCTGCGGCTCATCGAGCAGCTGGGCGGCCGCGTGGTCGGGGTGGCGTTCATGATCGAGCTGGGCTTCCTCAAGGGGCGCGAGAAGCTCAAGAACTACCCGCTTCATTCGATGATCGTCTACGACTAGGAGTGCGGCAATGAAGGCATGGATCGGCGCGGCAGTCATGCTGGCCCTGGCGACCCCGGCGGCGGCTCACGAAGAGGCGAAGACCAAGATCGACAGCAACGTCATCCTCGACATGACGGCGCCGCCGACCGCCCAGGCGGGGCGCGCGTACGACGAGTCGATCAAGCACGAGGGCCCGGCGCCCGCGAACCGCAAGGACCAGTGGAAGCAGCAGCCCGACGGCAGCTACCGCTACGGCGACACGACGATCATCATCCGGCACGACTGCCCACCCGGCGGGGAGTTCTACGAGCCGCCGCCGCTGCCCGGCCGCCGGCGGTAGAAGAAGACGATAGAGACGCGCCACGGCTCCGCCGGGGCGCGACGAACGTGAGGGGGGTTTGGGGGCCATCTCGGGGCCCCCATTTAACTGAGTGTGGCAATCAAGCATGTCGGGGTGATCGGCTGCGGATTGATGGGGTCGGGGATCGTGCAGGTCACCGCCCAGGCCGGCTACGAGGTGCTCTTCGTGGAGGCCAATGACGAGCTCGTCAAGCGCGGCCTCGGCCGCCTGCGCGACACGCTCGAGGGGCTGGCCGCGAAAGGGAAGATCGAGGCCGCTGCAAAGGACACCGCCCTCGGGCGCATCGCCGGCACCACCCGGCTGGAAGACCTCAAGGGGTGCGACTTGGTGATCGAGGCGATGACCGAGAACCAGGCGCTGAAGAACGAGACGTTCGCCCGGCTCGACCGGATCGCCCCGCCGCACGCCGTGCTCGCCTCCAACACGTCGTCGTGCAACGTGACGGCGCTGGCGGCGGCCACCAAGCGGCCCGGCCAGGTGGTCGGCATGCACTTCTTCAACCCGGTGCCGCTCATGAAGCTGGTCGAGGTGGTGCGCACGATCCTGACCGACGAGGCGGTGGCGAAGGCGGCGACCGAGTTCGTGCGCAGCGTCGGCAAGGTGCCCGTGCAGGCGCGGGACGCGACGGCCTTCATCGTCAACCGGCTGCTCGTGCCCTACCTGCTCGACGCGATCCGCGTCTACGAGGGCGGGCTCGCCTCCCTGGAGGACATCGACGCGGCGATGAAGCTCGGCTGCGGCTACCCGATGGGGCCGTTCACGCTGCTCGACCTCGTCGGCCTCGACACCGCCATGTACGTCGCCGAGGTGATGTTCGAGGAGTTCCGCGAGCCGCGCTACGCGCCGCCGCCGCTGCTCAAGCGCATGGTCATGGCCGGCCAGCTCGGCCGCAAGACCGGCCGCGGCTTCTACACCTACGACGCGAAGTAGCCCGCCGGCCCGCCGCCGTCACCGCCGCCGCGCCAGGACGAGCGCGGCGGCGGCGCCCAGCCCCGCCAGCGGCACCCCCAGCCAGTAGCGCTGGCGCTCGCGCGCCTTCGCGCGCAGCGTGCGCAGCACCATGCGATCGCCGGCGGTGATCTCGCCGCGGCCGGCGAGGAACTGGCGCAGCCGCTCCTGCCGCTCGGCGTCGAGCACCCGCGTCCCCCATTGCACGTCCTGCTGGAGCGCGCGCAGCTCGGCCAGCTGCGCCTCGCCGCGCGCCACCGCCTCGACGGCGTCGCGGCGGACGCCGCGCTCGGCCCCCGTGAGGAACGTCTCCTGCAGCGAGGGCGCCGCCCGCTCGAGCCCGTCGAGCCAGGGGTGGTCCATCGCGGGGAAGAGCGCGAGCAGCGCGCCGGCGAGCGCGACCAGCGCGGCCGCCGCGAGCGCCCCCGGCCGGAGCGCGCTCAGCCCGCGCGCTCTCCCCGCCCGTGTCGCGGCGCCGGCGCCGAGCGCCGCCGCCGTCGCCGCCAGCGCGGCGCCGAAGGCGGCGACGACGGCGGCGCCCGTCGGCAGGTCCCATCGGTACGACGCCACCAGGCCCGTAGCGCTGACGAGTGCGCCAACCGCCCAGCTCACGGCCAGGCGGGCGCCGACGCCGCGCACGAGCAGGGCGGCGATCGCCGCCGGCACGACGAGATAGGAGAAGACCAGCAGCACGCCCGCCACGCGCACCGAGCTGGTGACGACCAGCGCGAACGACCCGTAGAACAGCGCGTCCCACGCCACCGCGCGCGCGCCGCCCGCCTCCGCGCGGCCGAACGAGATCGCCGCGAGCGGGCGGCGGACCAGCCAGTGCACGCCGCCGATCACCGCGTAGAGCGCGGCCAGCGCGGCGACGTCGCCCCCGGTGACCGTGAGGATCGAGCCGACGAGGAGCTGCTTGATCCGCTCGGCGCCCTGCGGCGCGCGGTCCACGACCAGCACGGTGAGCGCCGCCGAGACCGCGTAGACGATGCCGATGATCGCCTCCTGCGGCAGCGGCGCGCGGCGCACGCGCGTGACCGCGAACAGCAGGCCGCCGCCGACCGCGAACGTCAGCGCGTACCAGTAGGCCGCCGCGCTGCCCGGCGCGTGACCGGCCAGCAGCGCGACGGTCAGGCCGAGCGCGGCCACCTGGGCCAGCGCCAGGTCCACGAAGATGACGCCGCGGGCCAGCACGTGCAGGCCGAGCCAGGCGTGGATCCCGGTGAGCACGAGGCAGGCGAGGAACGGCAGCGCGAGCAGATCGGTCACGGCGCGCCGCCCAGCGCCGCCGCCAGGCGGGCCACGTCGAGGTCGAACAGGGCGAGGTAGTCGGCGGCCTCGGGCTCGCCGCCGACCGAGGGCGCCAGCGTGACCACGCGCGCACCGGAGCGGGCCGCGATGCCGCGCACGAGCGCGGGATCGGCGTAGGGCTCGGCCACCAGCACGCGCACGCCGGCCGCCCGCATGCGCTCGACGAGGGCGCCGAGCGCGGCGGGCGAGGGCGGCACGCCCGGCACCGCCTCGACGGTGGCGGCGATCGTGAGGCCGAAGCGCGCGGCGAAGTACGGCCACGTGTCGTGCACGGTCACCAGCCGGGCGCCGCGATAGGGCGCCAGCGCGGCGCGCCAGCGCAGGAGGCCGGCGTCGAGACGCTCGAGGAAGCGCCGCCGCTGCGCCTGCACGCGCGCGCGCTCGGCCGGCAACCGCCGCCCCAGCGCCTCGGCGATCGCCGCGGTCATCGGTCGCGCGTTCTCGGGGTCGAGCCAGTAGTGCGGGTTGCCGAAGCCGTGCACGTGGGGCGCGGCGTCGGCGCGCAGCCGCACCGTCTCGGTCTGCAGCAGCGTCACGCTGCGCGACAGGTCGAGATCGCGCGGCCCGCCGGGCAGGGGCGCCGCGTCGCCGAGGGCGACGAGGGCGCCGCGCAGCCACGGCTCGTGGTCGAGGCCGACGCGCACGAGCAGCGCGGCGGTGCGGAGCTGCGCGAGCTGGCCGGGCTTCACGTCGACCGCGTGCGGGTCGTGCAGCGGCGGGGCCAGGCTCTCGACCGACACC
The DNA here is from genome assembly GCA_041497115.1 of Methylomirabilia bacterium. GTDB lineage: Bacteria > Methylomirabilota > Methylomirabilia > Rokubacteriales > CSP1-6 > AR5. Next base: position 8,650 of record JBGQFW010000087.1, on the reverse strand, counting down.
AGCGTCCCGCCCACCGCGTCCACGAGCGCCTTGAGGTCGGTGGTGGTCGTGACGACGGGCAGCGGGCCTCCGCCCCGGGCCGGGGCCGGGGCGGAGGCCAGCGCGAGCGCGAGCGCGACGGCGGCGACGCCCGCGCGGAGCACGGCTACTTCTTGGCGAAGATCGATTTCGGGATCATGCAGTGCACGCCCTTGCGGATGTCCACCACCTGGCTGACGCGGCAGTCGCCCACCATCGAGGTCAGCGCGTACGCCTCGTCGCGGCTCATCACCACCATCTTCTGCGCGGCCAGGAAGTTCACCGTCTCGCGGGTGGCGATCTTCATCGCCTCGTTCAGGTCCTCGTCGAAGCCCATCATGATCCAGTGGGTGGCCGTCTCGGCGCGCGGCCACTCGGTCTTCATGCCCTTGTGCACCACCGGCTGCAGCACGATCTCGCGGTATGCGCACTCCAGCGCGGTGAGGTTGACCTCGCCGTTGCCCTGGCGGCAGTGCGAGTCGCCCGTCCAGATCAGCGCGCCCTTGACGAAGACCGGCAGGTAGAGCGTGGACCCCTCCTGCAGCTCGTTCACGTCCATGTTGGAGCCGTTCTTCCACGGCCGCAGCGTGCTCGTGCGTCCCTTGGCGTCCTTGATGGGCGGGCCGGCCTTCTCCTTGGGCTCGTTGGGATCCGGCCCGACGGCGATGGTGCCGGGGAACGGCTGCAGGTCGATCATCACGCCCGGCTTGAACTCGGCCTGCCGCTTCTCCCAGTCGAGGTAGTAGTAGCGCACGAACCCCTGCTGGAACTCCGGCGCCAGCAGCCCGACGGTGGGGAACTGGCTGCCCGGCAGGTGGAAGTTGGTGGCGAACGCCTTGGGGACGATCTTCTTGATCCGGATCTCCAGCGTGTCGCCCGGCTCGGCGCCGTTGACGTAGATGGGGCCCGTCACCGAGTGCGGGCCGCCGCCGGGGTTGGCCAGCCGGAGCTTGACGATGTCGTCCATCGTCGAGCCGGGCTGGATGGCGTTGTGGGCGTGCATCATCGTCTCGACGGCGACGGTGTCGCCGGAGTTGATCGTGAGCTTCGGCGGCTCGGCCGGGTCGAGCCAGCCCCACTGGGTGGTGGCCTGCGTGGCGGGCAGCACGTGGTACTTGCCGCCGGCGACGGCCACCGCGCGGTCGCGCCTGGCCTCGTCCATCGGCGCCAGCTCGTAGGGCTGCTGGGCGAGCGCGTACAGGCCGGCGGCGAGCACGGCGACGACGACGGTGACGAGGGCGAGGAACCGCTTCTTGATCCGGACGCTGGGCATGGAGGCCTCCTCAGGGGGGATAATGGCCCGGATGCGCGATATCTTCCACCTCTCCGTCGACGAGCGGCAGACGCGCGACCTCGCCCGCGCGCTCGCGCGCGAGCAGATCGCGCCGCGCGCCGCCGCGGTGGACGAGGCCGAGCGGTACCCCGCCGAGTCGCTCGAGCACCTGGCCCGGGCCGGCCTCATGGGCCTCTACGTCCCCGAGGCGTACGGCGGCGCCGGGCTCGGCGCGCTCGCCTTCTGCCTGGCCGTCGAGGAGATCGCGTGGGGGTGCGCGGCCACCGCGGTGCTCTATCTCGTGCAGTACGCGGCCGGCTACCCGATCGTCTCGCACGGCACCGACGCGCAGCGGCGCCGCTACCTGCCCCGCCTGGCCGCCGGCGAGATCACCGCCGCGCTCTCGATCTCCGAGCCGGGCGCCGGCTCCGACGCCGCCTCCATGACGACGACGGCGGTGCGCCGGGGCGACCGCTACCTGCTCAACGGCACCAAGATGTGGGTGACCAACGGCAGCCACGCCGGCGTCCTCACGCTCTTCGCCACCGTGGACCGCGCGCGCGGTCACAAGGGCGTGACGGCGTTTCTCGTCGAGCCCACGTTTCCCGGCTTCGCGGTGGGCAAGGCCGAGCGCAAGATGGGCATCCGCGGCTCGCCGACCGTCGCGCTGCACCTGACCGACTGCGAGGTGCCGGTGGAGAACCGGCTGGGCGCGGAGGGCGAGGGGTTCCGCGTGGCGCTGGGCGCGCTCGATCGCTCGCGCCCGGCCGTCGGCGCCCAGGCGGTCGGCATCGCCCAGGCCGCGCTCGACGCCGCCGTCGCCTACGCGAAGGAGCGCCGCCAGTTCGACCGGCCCATCGCGGAGTTCCAGGGAATCCAGTTCATGCTCGCCGACATGGCCATGCAGGTGCACGGGGCGCGCCTGCTCGTCCACCACGCGGCCGGCCTCGTGGACCACGGCGTCACCGGCACCGCGCTGGAGGCGTCCATGGCCAAGTGCTTCGCCGGCGACGCCGCGATGCGCGTGGCCATCGACGCCGTGCAGGTCTTCGGCGGCTACGGCTACACGCGCGAGTACCCGGTGGAGCGCTTCCTGCGCGACGCCAAGATCACACAGATCTACGAGGGGACCAACCAGATCCAGCGCGTGGTGATCGCCCGCGACCTCCTCCACCGTTGACCTCGCCCGGCCAAGGGTGTTAGATGTCCAGACATCCTGACAACAGGAGGCCACGTCGACGGTGAACTTCCGGCCCGGAATCCCTCGATATCTGCAGATCGCCGAAGCGCTCCGCCGCGACCTCAAGGGCGAGGGCGAGCGCATCCCCTCCGAGCACGCGCTCTGCGCCAAGTTCCGGGTGAGCCGGCCCACCGTGCGGCAGGCCCTGGACGTGCTGGTGCAGGAGGGGCGTCTCTACCGTCACGCCGGCCGCGGCACCTTCGCGACGGCGGCCGCCGGCGGCGATCGGCGGCTGCGCGTGATCGGCTCGATCGACGACATGATGGCGCTCGGGGGCGAGACCTGGTTCAAGCTCATCAGCCGCGAGATGGCGCCGGTGCCCGCCAACATCGCCCAGGCGCTGCGGCTGCCACCGGGCTCCAGCGCGTACCGCATCTCCGGCATCCGTCATGCCGACACCGGGCCCTTCCAGCACGTGACGGTGTGGCTGCCGCCGGCGATCGGCGCCAGCGTCTCCGACGAGGACCTGTCGAACACCTCGCTGCTCGGGCTCATCGAGCGCAACCTCGGCAGCCAGATCAAGTTCCTGGAGCAGACGGTGGACGCCGCGCTGGCGCCGCGCTCGGTGGCCGAGCTGCTGCAGCTGCGGCCGCGCTCGCCGCTGCTGCTCTTCGAGCGCATCTACTTCGCCGCCACCGGCGAGCCGGTCGAGTACGCGCTCACGTACCAGACGGGCCGCCGCTATCCCTATCGCGTCGGCCTCTCCCGCTCCGAGCGCCGGAGCTGAGGGGTCCGTGTCGTACCGCGTGGGCTTCGACGTGGGGGGGACGTTTACCGACTTCGTGCTCCAGGCGCCCTCCGGCGAGCTCACCACCGGCAAGCGGCTGACCACGTACCCCGATCCCTCCGCCGCCTGTCTCGACGGGCTGGACGAGCTGGTCGAGCGCGCCGGCGTGTCGTGGGCCGACCTCGGCCAGGCCGTGCACGGCACCACGCTGGGCTCCAACGTCGTCATCGAGCGCAAGGCGCAGGGCGTGGGGCTGCTCACCACGCGCGGCTTCCGCGACGTGCTCATCCTCGGGCGCGAGAAGCGCTACCAGGTCTACGACTTGCAAATCGAGAAGCCCCGGCCGCTCGTCCCCCGCCGCCTCATCGGCGAGGTCAGCGAGCGCGTGCTGGCCGACGGCTCGGTGCGCGAGCCGCTCGACGAGGCGGACGCCCGCCGCGCCATCCGCGCGCTGGCCGCGCGCGGCGTGACCACGCTGGCGGTGTGCCTGCTGCACGCCTACCTGAACCCGGTCCACGAGCGGCGGCTGGCTGCGCTCGTCGCCGAGGAGGCGCCCGGGATGACGGTGACGCTCTCGCACGAGGTCTCGCCGACCTTCCGCGAGTACGAGCGCACCTCGACGACGGTGGTCAACGCCTACGTGATGACGGCGGTGCAGACGTATCTGCGGTCACTGCAGGCGGCGCTGGGCGAGCGCGGGTACCGCGGGCGTCTCTTCGTCATGCAGTCCTCCGGCGGCGTGGCGACGGCGGAGGCGATGGAGCGTTACCCGGTGCGCATGATCGAGTCGGGCCCGGCGGCGGGCGCGCTGATGGCGGCCGTCTACGGCGAGCTGACCGGCCACCGCGACCTGATCGCCTTCGACATGGGCGGCACCACCGCCAAGCTCGCCCTCATCGAGGACGGGCGGCCGTTCACGACGACGTCCTTCGAGCTGCACCGCGTGGGCAACGCGCCCGGCAGCGGGCTGCCGATGAACATCCAGGCGCTCGACCTCGTGGAGATCGGCGCCGGCGGCGGCTCGATCGCACGGGCGGCGCTGGGCGTGATCGCCGTCGGGCCCGAGAGCGCGTCGTCCACCCCCGGGCCTGTCTGCTACGGGCGCGGCGGCGTCGAGCCCACCGTCACCGACGCGAATCTCGCCCTCGGCTACCTCAACCCCGATTACTTCGCCGGCGGCAGCCTGCGGCTGACGCCGGGCGTCGCCGCCCGCGCGATCGAGGAGCGGGTGGGGCGGCCGCTCGGGCTGTCGCTCGAGGCGGCGGCGTGGGGCATCCACACCATCGTGAACACGAACATGGAGCTGGCCACGCGCGTCGTGTCCATCGAGCGCGGGCGCGACCCCCGCGATCTCACGCTGGTGGCCTTCGGCGGCTGCGGGCCGGTGCACGGCTGCCGGCTCGCCCAGGCGCTCGGCATCCCGCGCGTGATCCTGCCGGCGGCGGCCGGCGTCACCGCGGCGATCGGGCTGCTCGCCGCCGAGGTGCGCTTCGACGTCGCCCGCACCTACGTGCGCCGCCTCGACGCGCTCGACCCCGCGCAGCTCGAGCGGATGTACGCCGAGATGGCGGCCCAGGCGATGGCGGTCGTGCGCGAGTCGGCCGCCGGCGCCACCGTCACGGTGACGCGCGCGGTGGACGCGCGCTACGTCGGGCAGGGGTACGAGCTCACGGTGCCGGTGCCGGCGGGCGCGCTCGACGCCGGCGCGCTGGCGCGCGTGCGCGCGTCGTTCGACGAGATCTACGCCGCCCGGTACGGCTACGCGCAGCCGGCCGAGCCGGTGGAGGTCGTGACGTGGAAGCTGTCGGCCTCGGCGGGGGCCCCGCACGTCACGCTACCCAAGGCCGCGACGACGCCCGCCATCGGCGGCGTGAAGGGCCGGCGCCGCGCCTATTTCCCGGAGACGGGCGGCTGGGTGGACTGCCCGATCTACGACCGCGACAAGCTGGCCGCCGGCCTCCAGATCCCCGGCCCCGCCATCGTCGAAGAGCGCGAGTCCACCTCCGTCCTCCCCCCCGGAACGATCGCCACCGTCGACGACTACTCCAGCCTGATCGTAACGATCGACAGCACGACGGTAGACAACACAACGGTCGACACCACGACGGTCGACACCACATGACGGAGCCACGCCGCATCTCGAACAGGCCACCCTCGGCTCGAGCCGGCCAAGCGCCACCCGCTCCCACAGACCCGATCACGCTCGGCGTGATCTGGGGCGCGCTCGGGTCGATCGCGGTCGAGGTCGGCACGACCGTGCACCGGACCGCGTACTCCGAGCAGGCGCGCGAGGGGCAGGACTTCTCCGTCGCCGTCTTCGACGCGCAGGGGCGCATGGTCGCGCAGGGCCCGTACTCGCCGGGCCACATGGGCGCGATGTCGGCGGCCGTGCGCAACGCGCTGGCCGCGCACCCGGTGGAGACGCTGCGGCCGGGCGACGCGATCCTCCTCAACGATCCGCTGCTCGGCTCCGGCCACTTCCCCGACTTCTTCATCACCCAGCCGGCGTTCCACGACGGGCGGCTGATCGGCTTCGCCGTGAACATCGTCCACCACACCGACGTCGGTGGCTCGCGGCCGGGCAGCCAGGGGGTGGAGGGGATCTTCGACTACTTCCAGGAAGGGCTGCGCATCCTGCCCACGCGGGTGTGGCGCGAGTACCGCGAGGACGAGGGCGTGCTGGGCATCATCGCCGCCAACACGCGCACGCCGGAGAAGGTGCTCGGCGACCTGCGCGCGCAGCGCAGCGCGCTGCGGGTCGGCGAGCTGCGGCTGATCGAGCTGGCCCGACGCTACGGTCACGAGACGCTGGCGGCGGCAATGGACGAGATCGTCGCGCTCAGCGAGGCGAGCATGCGCGCGGCCATCGCGAAGATCCCCGACGGCGTCTACCCGTTCGAGGACTTCCTCGACGACTACGGCCCCGGCACCGACCCCCTGCGCGTCGCCGTCACGGTCACGGTGGCGGGCGACGGCGTGACGATCGACTACGCCGGCTCGAGTCCGCAGACGCCCTCGGGGATGAACTCCTACATCAACTACACCCGCTCGTACTCCTACGCGGCGATCAAGTGTCTGACCGACCCGCTGGGGCCGATGAACGAGGGGGCGCTGCGCCCGGTGACGGTGACGGCGCCCGAGGGGTGTTTCCTCAACCCGCGGCCGCCGGCGGGCGGCGGGCCGCGCGCGATCATCTGCTACCGCACGTTCGAGGCGGTGCTGGGCGCGCTCGCGCCGGCGCTGCCCGAGCGCGTCGCCGCCGCCGCCTCGCACTTCGCCAACCCGACCTTCGGCGGCTGGGATCGCGCGCGGCGGCGACGCTTCGTCGCCTACGAGCTCGTGCTCTCCGGCACCGGCGCCCGCGCGACGCGGGACGGCTGCGAGGGGATGTCGTGGGCGTTCAACGCCTCCAACATCCCGGTCGAGGCGCAGGAGGCGGCGCAGCCGATCGTCGTCGAGCGCTTCGGCTTCGTGCCGGACTCGGCGGGGGCGGGGAAGTTCCGCGGCGGCTGCGGCGTGCGGCGCGACCTGCGCTTCCTCGCCGACGAGGGCAAGCTGACCAATTTGTCGGAGCGCCAGCGCTTCGCGCCCTGGGGCATCTTCGGCGGCCGGCCGGGACGGGTGGCCCGCACCGTCATCGACCCCGGCCCCGACGAGCAGGTCGTCCACGGCAAGCAGTCGCGCGAGTTCGACTACGGCGCGGTCATCTCGTTCCAGCAGTCGGGCGCGGGCGGCTACGGCGACCCGCTCGAGCGCGATCCCGCCCGCGTCCTCGACGACGTGCTGGACGAGTACGTCTCCATCGAGGCGGCGCGCGCGGAGTACGGCGTCGTGATCGCCGGGGCGGGCTTCGACCTGCGCGTGGACGAGCCGGCCACCGCGCAGCTGCGCCGGGGGCGCCGGACCGCGTGATCGCCTTCACCGCCGAGCAGGAGGCGTTCCGGCGGAGCGTGGCGCGCTTCGTGGACGCCGAGGTGGTACCGCAGGCCGCCGCGCTCGACGAGCGCGGCGAGTTCCCGCGCGAGCTCTTCCGGCGGGTGGGCGCCCAGGGCTGGCTCGGCCTGCGCTATCCGGAAGCGTGGGGCGGCGCCGGCGCCGACATGGTGACGTACTGCCTCTTTGCCGAGGAGCTGGCGCGGGGCTCGCTGTCGCTCGCCGCCTCGGTCGCCATGCAGTCGCTGATGGGCACCTACTTCGTCTACAAGTACGGCTCCGACGCGCTGCGGGAGAAATACCTGACGCCGGCGCTGCGCGGCGACCTGGTGGCCACGTTCGCCCTCACCGAGCCCAACGCCGGCTCCGACGTCGCCGCCATCACGACGCGGGCCGAGCGCCGGGGCGACGGCTGGGTGCTGCGCGGGGCCAAGACGTGGGTGACGAGCGCGCCGGTCGCCGACCTGCTCACGGTGGCGGCCAAGACCTCGGGCGAGCGCGGCCTGAAGAACATCGCGCTGTTCCTCCTCGACCGGGCGTCCATGCGCGGCATCACGCTCGGCAAGCCCATCGACAAGATGGCGGTGCGCGCGTCGGTCACCGGCGAGATCCTCCTGGAGGACGTGGAAGTCCCCGACGCGCACCTGCTCGGCGGCGAGACCGGCGGCGTCGAGAAGATCGGCGGCATCCTCGCCGAGATCCGGATCATGACGGCGGCGCTGTCGGTGGGCGTCATCCGCGCCGCCTACGACGCCGCGCTGGCCTACGCGCGGCAGCGCACCGCCTTCGGCAAGCCGATCGGCGAGCACCAGGCGATCGGCTTCAAGCTGGCCGACATGCTGACCTCGCTGCACGCCGCCGCGCTGGTGACCTACCAGGCGGCCGCGCGCCTCGACGCCGGCTGCGCCATCGGCCGCGAGGCGGCGATGGCCAAGCTGTTCGCCTCGGAGGCGGCGGTGCGGGTCACCGACGAGGCCACCCGCGTCTTCGCCTCCTACGGGCTCGCGATGGAGTACCCGGTGCAGCGCTACTTCCGCGACGCACGCTTCCTGCTGCCCGGCGGCGGGACCTCGGAGATCCTGCGCCTGGTCATCGGGCGCGAGCTCGACTGGGACCGGGGAGGCGCCTTCGCATGAGCGTCGCGATCCGTCACGCCGAGGCCGAGGTCAACGGCGTGCGGCTGCACTACGCCGAGGCCGGCGCCGGCCCGCTCGTCATGTTCCTGCACGGCTTCCCGGAGTTCTGGTACGAGTGGCATCGCCAGCTCGAGGAGTTCGGCCGCGACCACCTCGTCGTCGCCCCCGACCAGCGCGGCTACAACCTCTCGGCCAAGCCCGCCGAGGTCGGGGCGTACGCGGTGCGCCACCTAGTGGAGGACGTCCGCGCGCTCGCCGAGCACCTCGGCCACCGGCGCTTCACGCTCGTCGGCCACGACTGGGGCGGCGCCGTCGCGTGGGCG
>JBGQFW010000086.1:0-18077 GCA_041497115.1 Methylomirabilia bacterium | reverse complement strand
GCCTGCTCGGCCGGGCTGCCGTCGTAGACGATCTCCACCAGGTAGCCGGGCGTGATCGGCATTCGCACGACGGCGGCGAGCGAGGCCTCGATGGCGCGCCCCTGCATGCCGAGCCAGGGCCGCACGACGCGGCCCGCCTCGCGCAAGTCCTGGAACACCGCGCGCGCGGCGTTGATCGGCACGGCGAAGCCGATGGACTGGGCGTCCTCGGAGATCAGCGTGTTGATGCCGATCACGCGACCGCACCGGTCCACCAGCGGCCCCCCCGAGTTGCCGGGATTGATGGGCGCGTCGGTCTGGATCATCGGCTCGTCGGAGATCCCGGGCAGCGTCCGGTTGAGGCCGCTGACGATCCCCTTCGTCATCGTCTGGTCGAGGCCGAGCGGGTTGCCGATGGCGATGACCTCGTCGCCGACCTTCACGCCGGCCGAGTCGCCGAGCTGAGCGGCCGGCTGCGCGCTCGCGGCGTCCAGGCGGACCAGCGCCACGTCGAGCACCGGATCGAGCCCGACGAGGCGGGCGCCGACCTTCGCCCCGCTGTCGAGCGTGACCGTCATCGAGGCGGCGCCGTCCACGACGTGGGCGTTGGTGAGGATCTCACCGCGGCGGTCGATGATGAGGCCCGAGCCGACGATCGTCTCGAACCGGCGCTGCGGCCGGCCCTTGTTGATCTTCATCACCTGGATCGAGACGACGGCGGGCGAGACGCGGTCGAAGAGCTGGGCCAGCGTCTCGGTGCAGGGCGCGGTGGTCGTCGTCTGCGCGCCGGCCGTGAGGGGCAGCAGGGCCAGGACCACCGCGACGCCGAGCGCTCGAGCGCGCATCAGGGACGATGATACACGCGCGGGCGCCTACCGGAACGCCGGCATCACGCGGCGGGCGAGCAGGTCGATCTGCCGGGGATCGTCGGTGACCGGACCCAGCACGAGGTACTTCAGCCCGGCGCTCACCAGATCCTGGATGCGCGCGTTGATGCGGTCGATCGAGCCGACCATGTAGCACTCCTGCAGGTGCTCCCACGAGCGGTGGGTGCCCATCGTGCGGACGAACGGCGTCTTCGAGGCGGCCACCGCGCGGTCGTGGCTCCGGCTTTCTACCAGGTGGATGAAGTTGCAGTGGCCGAACGTGAGCGCGCGCGGGTCGCGGCCCAGGCGCCGGGCGTGCTCCTGCAGGAGGCCCCAGTCGCGCTTGACCCAGTCCTGCGTGCCCGAGCAGCGCGAGAGCCAGCGGCCGGCCTTCACGATGCGGTCCATGACGGTCTTGGCGATCACCGGCACGTCGTGCTCGCCGGGGTCGGGGACGCGCGAGCCGCCCGACACCCACATCTCGGGCATCCGCGGCGGGCGCGGGTCGATCGTCACGTCCTGGAACGAGTAGTAGCGGCCGGTGTAGGAGACGTTGGGCCTGGTCAGCAGCAGCGTGACCGCCTCGATGATCTCGTCGGTGCGCTGCCCGCGCTCCTCGATTCGCGAGCCCGTCACCTCGAACTCGCGCGCGTACCAGCCGGGCCCCACGCCGAACACGTAGCGATTGTTCGACAGGTGGCACAGCGTGGAGATCTCCTTGGCCAGCACGACCGGGTGGCGCACCGGCAGCACCAGGATGCCGGTGGCGATCTTCACCTTCGAGGTCAGGGCGGCCGCGTAGGCCAGCGTGTTGAGCGGCTCCAGCCACGCGTTGCCGTAGAGGCCGGGCGCGGAGAGCAGGTGATCGATCACCCAGACGTCGATGCCGTGCTTCTCGCACGTCTCGATGGACGCCTGGATGTTGCGGACGTTGCGGGCGCCGCCGCTGCGGTCGCTCCACGCGTAGGTCGGAATCCACGCCCCGAACTTGAGCTTGGCCATGGCGTCTCCTATGAGGTGGGGTGGCCGTACCGGATCTCGAGCGTCAGGCAGCCGCGCTCCACGCGGTAGGGGCCGTGGATCATGCCGGGCGGCCGGCAGGCGTACATGCCGGCGCCGAACGTCCGGCGCTTGCCGAGATCGGTCAGCTCGCCCTCCAGGATCCAGACCTCCTCCCAGAAGTCGTGCGCGATCGTCTCGGTCGTCTCCACGCCGGCGTCGAAGCGGAGCAGGCGCGTGACGTCGCCGGTGTCGGGGTCGCGGCTGAGGATCTTCTGGCGGACGCCCGGCCCGCCGGCGCCGCCGGTGGCGGAGCCGCTCAGCGGCTCCCACGGCAGGGCGTCGGGAAGGGAGAACTCGTGCTCGGGCTTGGGCATACGGGGTCAGCCCCGCAGCGTCTTCATCACGTCGGCGTTGGCGAGCGCCCGGTCCGGCGCGCCCTCGAAGATGATCTCGCCGCGGTCGATGGCGTACAGGCGGTCGGCCACCCGGGCGGCGTTGGTCACGTTCGACTCGGCGATCAGCAGCGAGATCCCCATCGCCTTGATCCGCCGGGCCGCCTCGATGAAGCGGGTGACGACGACCGGCGCCAGCCCCTCGAACGGCTCGTCGAGCAGCAGCACCGACGGCGACAGCGCCATGGCCCGCGCGATCGCGACCATCTTCTTCTGGCCGCCCGAGAGGTTCAGGCCGCGCCGGGCGGTGAGCGCGTCGATCTCCGGGAAGAGCGCGCGCGTCCGCTCGTCCACCGCGCGGGAGTCCCCGCCGCCCGGCGCCAGCCACCGGCCGATCTGGAGGTTCTCCTCCACCGACAGGTCGGGGAAGATCCCGGCGTCCTCCGGCGCGTAGCCGATGCCGAGCCGGGCCCGCGCGTAGGCCGGCCGCCGGGTGACGTCCTCGCCGCGCACGGCGACGCGCCCGGCGCGGACCGGCAGCAGGCCGATGGCGGACTCCAGCGTGGTCGTCTTGCCGGCGCCGTTGCGCCCGACCAGGCAGACCGCCTCGGCGGCGCCGACGCGCAGCGACACGGCGCGCAGCACGTGGGCGGCGCCGCGGAAGGTGTCGATGCGGTCGAGCTCGAGGATCGGCGGCGGCGCGCTCATGGCGGGTTCGCGCTGCCGATCAGCGTCGTGGTCACCTGCTCGTTGCGGCGGATCTCGTCGGGCGTGCCTTCGGCCAGGATGGTGCCCTGGTGCATGGCCACGATCCGGTCGGAGTAGGTGAAGACGATGTCCATGTCGTGCTCGATCACGACCGCGGTGATGTGCTCCTGCCGCACGATGGACGTCACGACGTCCATGATCGGCGCCTTTTCCCGCGTGCCCACCCCGCTCGTCGGCTCGTCGAGGAACAGCAGCTTCGGGCGCAGCGCGTAGGCGACCGCCACGTCGAGCAGCTTGCGCTCGCCCTGCGAGAGCCCGGCCGCCACCATGGCGGCGCGCGACTCCAGGCCGAACTGCTGCAGCACCTGGGCGGCCTCGTCGGCCACCGCGGTGTCGCGCGCGGCGAGCGCCCACAGGTGCGGGGTCTTGCCCTGGCGGGCGAAGATCGTCAGCGCGATGTTGTCGAGCACGCTGAGCTGGTCGAAGAGGTTCACCAGCTGGAAGCTGCGGGCGATCCCGGCCTCGATCCGCTCGTGGACGGACTGGTGCGTGACGTCGTGGCCGCCGAACACGATGGTGCCGCCGTCCGCCCGCAGCAGCCCGCTGACGAGATTGACGAGCGTGGTCTTGCCCGCGCCGTTGGAGCCGATGAGGGCCAGCAGCTCGCCGCTCCGCACCGTGAAGTCGACGCCGTCCACCGCCCGGTTGGCCCCGAAGACCTTGGTGAGCCCGCGGGTCTCGAGCAGCGCGCTCATGCGGCGGCCGCCTTGCGGCCGAGCCGCCGGCTCACGGCTTCCACCGCGCCGGCCAGCCCCTGGGGCAGGGTGAGGACGAGCAGGATCAGCACCAGGCCGAGCACCAGCTGCCAGTACACGGTGAAGCCGACCGCGTACGTCTCCAGGTAGTTGTAGGCGATCGCCCCCACGATCGGCCCCCAGAAGGTGCGGAAGCCGCCGAGGACGACGAAGAACACGATGCGCCCGGAGAACTGCCAGTAGAGGATGTCGGGCGTGGTGAGGCCGTTGAGCGGCACCCACAGCGCGCCGGCGAGCCCGGTGAACGCCCCCGAGACCACGAAGGCGATCCAGCGGTAGCGGCGCACCTGCACGCCGACGAACTCCGCCCGCGTCTCGTTGTCGCGGATCGCCTGCAGCGCCTTGCCGAACGGCGAGTGGACGATGACCCACATCACCACCACCGACAGCGCGAACAGGACGAGCACGTAGTAGTAGTAGCGGTACGCGAGGAAGTCCATCTTCTCGGCGGTGGGCGCGAGCGAGCCGAAGAGCAGCGTCGGCGTCGGCACCCGCAGGCCGTCGGTGCCGCCCGTCACCCAGAAGAGCTTGAAGGCCAGGCTCCAGAGCACCTGCGACAGCGCGAGCGTCAGGATCCCGAAGAAGATCCGCGTGTAGCGCACGCACACCACGCCGAACAGCGCGGCCACCAGCGCGCCGGCGACGCCGCCGGCCACCACGTACGCTTCCATCGACGTCCAGCCGAGGTACTTCACCAGCTCGGCGACGGCGTAGGCGCCCACCCCGAAATAGGCGGAGTGGCCGAACGACAGGAGCCCGGTGTACCCGAGGAGGAGATTGAAGCCGAGCGCGGCGATCGCGAACACCAGCCCGTAGCAGACGGTGATCGTCTGGAAGGGCGCGGCCACCAGCGGCACCGCCAGCAGCACGATCGCGACGAGGAGGCCGCCGCCCAGCTCCAGCGTGGACAGCAGGCGCGGCCGGAGGGCGGGCGTCATGCGCGGGCGAACAGGCCGGCGGGCCGGACGAAGAGGACGACGGCGGCGATGAGATAGAGGACGGCCAGCTCGACCTCGGCGAAGTACATGATCCCGAGCGTGCGCACGAAGCCGACGATGAGCGCGCCGACCAGCGCGCCCTCCAGGCTGCCGAGGCCGCCGATGACGACCACGACGAAGGCGAGGATGAGCGCGTCCACGCCCATGCCGAGGACGGCGCCGGAGATCGGCATCACCACGGCGCCGCCGAGGCCGGCCATCAGGCAGCCGATCGTGAAGGCCTGGACGTACACGCGCTTGACGTTGATGCCGAGGGCGGAGGCCATCCGCATGTCCTGCGAGGTGGCGCGGAGCATGACCCCGAAGCGCGTGCGGTAGACGAACGCCCACAGGGCCACCGCGGCGACGCCGCCGACGGCGATGACGAAGAGGTTGTAGCCGGGGTAGGTCAGCCCCAGGATCGACAGGCTCGGCATCGCGTCGGAGACCACGCTGGCCGTCAGCGGGTGGGGGCCCCACAGCAGCCGCATGACGTCCTCCAGCACCAGCAGCAGGCCGAAGGTCATCAGCAGCTGGTACTCCTCGGCGCGCTTGTAGAGCGGGCGCAGCAGCGTCGGCTCCAGCAGCGCGCCGACCCCGGCCGCCGCCACCGCGCCGCTGATCAGCAGGACGAACAGGACGACCGGGCTCGCGTTCGGCATCGCGGTGGCGGCCAGCCCCACGACCCACGCCGCCACGTAGGCGCCGAAGGCGTAGAGGTTGCCGTGCGCCATGTTGACGATCCGCATGACGCCGTACACGAGCGAGAGCCCGCTGGCGATCAGGAAGAGGATCGACGCGTAGAAGAGCGAGTTGAGGATCTGGCTGACGAGCGTGTCCACGAGGCGCTACCTTGCCTCAGGACGGTGGCCCATTTCAAGCCTCACTCGAGGCGCACGGACTTGACGTGGGGATTGACGAGGTTGCCGTTGAGGGCGGGGGCCACCAGCACGGTGGCCGGCCGCGGCAGCCCGCCGAGGGCGATCACGCACACGCCCGGCGCGGTCGGCGCCACCGAGCCGGCGCGCGCCACCGTCCCGCCGGGCCCGACGACGACGAAATGGCAGACCGGCCGCGCGGCGTCCTTGTCGGCGAAGCGGGCTGTCAGCGGCTCGGCGGTGATCCGGTGCTCGCGCGCGAACCGCTCCAGCCGCTCGACCTCGAGGCCCAGCTCCAGCCGCTCGCCGCGGACCTCGGCGCGGGTGACGAAGGCCCGCAGCGGGAGCGGATAGCGGTCCCAGGAGCCGACGCCGAGCGGATAGCTGAAGTCGCGGACGACGCGCAGCACCACCCGGTTGGGCGCCTGGGTGTGGAGCTCGTAGGGGCCGTTGGTGACGAGGAAGTGGCCGCGCTCGGCGGCGAACCGCGCCAGCGCGCCCCACCGCCGCCGGGCCTCGCGCTCGTCCACCAGCCGTGCCAGGGCGGGCGGCACCCACGCCTTCGCCTCCAGCTCCCGCAGCAGCGCGACCAGCCGCTCGCGGGCGCGCGCGTCGCGGACGACGTCGAGCCACGGCACGCCGCGCCGCCGGGCCTCCTCGGCCGAGAACGCGCCGACCCCGCGCCGCACCGCCTCCTCCATGAGCGCCAGCGCGGGCCAGGGCACGGCGCTCCACGGCGGCGCCAGCGTGGCGAGGGCGTGGGGCTCGAGGCCGCCGCGCGAGAGATAGACGTCCACGATCGGCACCTCGTACTGCATGACGATCTCGCCGAAGCGCAGCGTCTTCGTCTCCACGCGCAGGACCTTGACGCCCACCAGCGCCTCGCGTGCGGGCGCGGTCGCCCGCGCCACCAGCGCGTCGGTGTCGCGGCCGCCGCCGCCCCAGGCGGCGGCGAACGCGTAGCCGTACAGCGCGTCGGCGACGCCGGTGCGGCTGCCGTCGTGGAAGGCGGAGGAGAGCACCTGGTAGGTGATCCGGCTGCGGGCGGTCCGGCCCTCGCCGACCTCGCGCAGCACGCCGGTGTCGCGCTCGGGCGCCAGCGCGTCGCGCACCACCGGGATCGGACGGCCCGGCGACTCCACGCTCTCGACCCGGACGCGGTTGTCGGTCCAGCCGTCGTTGTAGGGCTCGGGGAACAGCGCGGGATCGCCGACGGCGGCCCAGATCAGCCGGCCGGCGGCGTCGGTGAAGCCGCCGACGGGATTCCACGCGGCGGCCGGCCGCTCGGGCAGCCCCAGCGTGAGCCAGCCGTTCCACGGAAAGTCCTTGAGCTTGACCGTGCGCACGAAGATCGCGGAGTCGAGGCCGGCCTGGGCGTCGGCGGCCACGTTCTCGACGCCGGCTGAATAGTCGGCGTTGACCCACTCGCGCCGCAGGGTGTAGCCGGCCGTCACGCGCTCGCAGCCGGCGCCGAGCGCGCCGACCAGCTCGCGCTCACGCGCGATCCGGTCCTCCAGCCGGTCGGCGCCGGCCGTCACGCGCTGCAGCGCCTCGTCCACGCGCCGGCGTCCGTCGGCGTCGCGGATCGCGGGGGCCAGCAGGACCCAGGCCTGGAACCACCCCTCCTTGATCCAGGGCGGCCCCATCCAGCCGTTGACGGTCGTCGCCCGTGACAGCACCTCGGTCGTGGGGATCTCCTCGACGACGGCGTCCCACGCCCCGTCGCCGGCCGCGCGCCGGGCGCCCACCAGCCGCGCGGCCAGCCGGCCGCGCGCGCGCACGCGCAGCGCCGGCGCGCCGGCGGGCTCGGGCGCGCGCGCCGCCGCCAGCGCGCGCTCGGCGAGGTCGGCGTGGCGCAGGTAGTCCGCGTGGTACGGCGTCACGGGGTAGGGGTGCAGCGTGAACCCCGGCGCGTCGGCGGCGAGGCCGGTCACGACGCGCCGGGCCGTCGCGCAGCGCGCCTCGCGGTCGCCGGCCCGCGCGGGGTTCAGCGTCACCACGACCCATCCCCCCAGCGACTCGACCGGGCTCACCCCGCCGGGCGCGCTCCGCCCGGCCCACGGATCGGCGCCGAGGTAGCCGTGCAGCGTGTTCTTGGCGAAGCGGGCGGGCGCCGCCGCCGGCGCCAGCGTCTCGAGCGTGATCTCCTGCGGGTAGTACGCCGGATAGAACGGCATCTCGTGCCCGCCGTACGAGGCGCTGGCGCCGCCGACGATCAGCAGCAGGCCAACGACGACGAGCGAGCGCAGGCGGCGGGCGGTGGGTCGTGGCGGGGGGCCTTGCCCGGACCAGTGCTTCATCGCGGGCCGGGCAGGGCCCCCCAGCGCCCTCACGGAGTTGCGACCGCTACGACACGCGCGGCCAGGTCTCCTCCATCCACTTGGCCGTCGTGGTCGGCTCACCCTTGGGGTAGCCGGGCGGCGCCGTGATGTTGCGGATCGGCACCGTCATGACCCGCTTGGGATCGTGGATCGGGAACGGGTAGTCCTTCGACTGCATCGAGAAGCCGGTGATCGCGTCCTTGTAGCCCTGGTGGTTGTCGGGCCGGATGTAGACGTACCCCGCCGGCGACTCGTACATCAGCCCCTCGAGCATCGCGATGATCGCGTCGTCGTCCGGCCAGCCGCCCACCAGGTGGTTGGCCTTCTCGACGGCCGTCTTCAGCATGTAGAGGCCGGTGTACGCGCCCTCGGCTTCGAAGTTCGGGTACTCCTTCCACTTGTCGTAGTACTTCTTCACGAACTGCGCGTTGAGCGGCCACTTGTTCCCGGGCGGGTAGAGGAAGTGATAGTTGGCGTGCACGCCGGCCACGATGCCCTCGGGGTGGTCCTTGCCGAGCGCGTGGGGGGCGACGCCGAACGCCAGCGTGGTCGCGACCTTCATCTTCTTGTAGAGGTCGTACTTCAGCGCCTGCTTGTAGAGGGCCACGTAGTCGCCGCCCCACACCGAGCAGAAGAGCAGGTCGGGCTTGGCCGAGATCGTCTTCGTGATGTGCGCGGTGAACTCGGTGGTCCCGAGCTTCGGCCACGCCTCGGAGACGACCTCGATGTTGCCCGAGAGCTTTTTCATGGCGATGTTGAAGTGGTCGAAGGCGTTGCGGCCGTAGGAATAGTCCGGGTGGATGTGGGCGATCTTCGTGACCTTCGGCCACGCCGACGAGGCGGCCAGCGCCGCCATGATGCCGTCGGCCGACTGGATGTTCGTGACGCGGAAGATGTAGTGCGGGTTGGGCACCGCCTTCTCGAAGAGGAAGTCGGTGCAGCCGTCGTCGAACAGCGTGAGGAGCTTCAGCTCCTCCGCGACGGGCCCCAGCGCCGGGGTGTTGCCGCTCGAGATGACGCCGGTGAAGCAGTCGATGTTGTCCGACAGCTTCATGCGGCGGAGCTCCTTGACGTTGGCGTCGGTCCCGGCCGCCTCGTCGGCCTTGAGCGTCTCGATCTTCCGCTTGCCGAGCAGGCCGCCCTGCGCGTTGATCTCGTCGGCGGCGAGCATGTGCCCCTTGTACGACGGCTCGCCGAGCACCGCCGCCGGACCGGTGAAGAAGGTCATGTGGCCGACCTTGTACGGCTTGTCCGGGATGTTGCCTTTCGGCTTGGGCGCCGGTGCCTGCGCCTCGGCCACCGCGGGCAGGATGAGCGAGCTGGCGCCGGCGCCGAGCGCGCCGACCGTGATGCCGAAGCGCTCCATGAATTCGCGACGACTGACTTCTGGAACCATTGGGTGCTCCCCCTTGAGCTGGGCGGATACGGAGTGTGGTGGCCACGATTTACCGCGCGGTGTGACCAAAGTCAAGACCTGCCCGACGACTTGCCAACCGGCGATGCCGCTCGCATCATGGCAGGCGGGATGATGACCGGAGCCGGCCGCGCGGTGGGCGACACGATGCGGGGCGTCGGCGGGGCGGTCCGCCGCCGTCCGGGGACGTTCGCGGGCGCCGCGGCCCTCGTGCTGTCGCTGAGCATCCTGCTGCCGCCGTTGCTCCTGTCGGTCGTCCGCAAGCCGATGGACTACTTCACGTTCAACCCGTGGCTCAAACGGCTGCCCGCCTATCTGGGTTCCGACGTCCCGCTGTCGCAGAAGCTGACGAAGCTGCCCGACCTGGCGCTGTTCTGGTTCTCGGCCGACAGCCCGTTCGGCGGGACCGACTGGGGGTTCGCGGTGGACGTGCGCGACCTCGGCCGGCTCGTGCTCACGGCGCTGCTGTTCGGCCTCTACTTCGCCCTCTGGCGGCGCTGGCGGGAGCAGCCGGTGTCGCCGCGCCGGAGCCGGGTGGCCGGCTCGGGGGGCGTGGCCGGGGCGCTGGCGAGCGTGGTGGGGCTCTCGACGGGACCGTGCAGCGTCCTGGGATGCGGCGCGCCGGTGATGCCGGTGGTCGGCCTGGCCTTCGCGGGGCTCTCCAGCACGACGGTGGCGGCGCTCTCGCAGCTCTCCCGGGTCACCGGCGTCGCGCTGATCGTGGCGCTGGTGGGCGCGGTGACCGCGCTCGGCTGGAGCCTCGGGCGGCGCCGGGACACGGCGGGGCTATAATCGAGGCTGATGCGCCGCCCGCTCGTCCTCCTCCTGCTCGCGCTCGCCCTCGGCACCGGCGCGCCGGCGACGGCCGCCGAGCCGCCGGCGCCGCCCGCCGCCGTCACCGCGGCGACGCTCGACAACGGGCTGCGCGTGCTCCTGCTGGAGGACCACCGCAGCCCGATCGCGTCGGTGCAGGTGTGGTACCGGGTCGGCTCGCGCAACGAGCGGCGGGGCGCCACCGGCATCGCCCATTTCCTCGAGCACCTGATGTTCCGGGGCACCCCCACGAACGGCTCCGGCGTCTACGCGCGCACGGTCGAACGCAACGGCGGCCAGGACAACGCGTTCACCTCCCAGGACGTCACCTCGTACTACGTGGACATCGCCGCCGACCGCCTCGACCTCGTGCTCGACCTCGAGGCCGACCGTATGCACAACCTGCTGCTCGACCCCAAGATCATCGCCTCCGAGCGCGAGGTCGTCATCGAGGAGCGCCGCACGCGGACGGAGGACGACCCGGGCGGCTTCCTGGGCGAGGAGGTGGGGGCCCTGGCGTTCCGCACCCATCCCTACGGCCAGCCGATCATCGGCTGGATGATCGACATCCGCCGCATCACGCCCGAGGAGATCCAGGCGTTCTACAAGACCTACTACGCGCCCAACAACGCCATCCTGGCCGTGGTGGGCGATTTCAAGACCACCGCCGTCCTCGACAAGATCAAGGCCGTGTTCGGCCCCATCCCACCGAGCCAGACGCCGCCGCGGCTGCTGGCGATCGAGCCCGAGCAGAACGGCGAGCGCCGCGTGCTGGTGCACAAGCAGGCCGAGCTGCCGATCGTCTACACGGCCTACCCGGTGCCCAACCAGCAGTCGCCCGACGCCGCCGCGCTCGAGGTGCTGTCGGTGGTCCTCTCGAGCGGCCGGTCCTCGCGGCTCTACCGCCACCTGGTGTACGAGCGGCAGCTCGCGCTGGAGGCGGGGGGCGACTACTCCTACTTCTCGCTCGACCCGAACCTGTTCTGGTTCTGGGCCACCCCGCTGCCCGGCCAGACAGCCGAGACGCTGGAGAAGGCGCTGCTCGGCGAGATGGAGCAGCTGCGCCGGGAGCCGGTGAACGCGGAAGAGCTCACGCGCGCCAAGAACCAGATCGAGGCCGGGTTCGTCTTCCAGGAGGACTCGGTGCACCGCCGGGCCTCGCTGCTGGGCCGCTTCGAGCTGATCGGCGGCTACGCCCTCAAGGACGCCTACCTCGATCGCATCCGCGCCGTCACCGCCGCCGATCTGCAGCGCGTCGCCCAGACCTGGTTCCACGACGACAAGAAGAACGTCGGCATCCTCCTGCCGAAGCCCTGATGCCTCCCCGCGCGAGAACGCTCGCCGCGGCGGGCGCGCTCGTCGTCGCCGCCGGCCTCGTCGCGACGTGGGCGGCGAGCCGCCTGCGTGACGACGCCGGCCCGCTCCTCGTCACCGGCACGATCGAAGCGATCCAGGTGGACATCAGCCCCCGCACCACGGGGCGCATCGTCGAGCGCACGGTGCGGGACGGGCAGCCGGTGGAGCGCGGCCAGCTCCTGGTGCGGCTCGACGACGCGCAGCCGACGGCCGAGCTGCGCCGCGCCGAGGCCACGCTGCGCGCCTCCCAGGCCCAGCTGCGCGACCTCCGGGCCGGCGCGCGCCCCGAGGAGATCCAGGAGGCCGAGGCCACCGCGGCGCGCGCCCAGGCCCAGCTCGACGACCTGCTCGCCGGCTCGCGGCGCCAGGAGATCGAGCAGGCGCGCGCCGCCCTCGAGGACGCCACCGCCACCAGCCGGTGGACCGGTCGCGACTACGAGCGCGTGCGCGACCTGTTCGGCCGCGAGCTGGTCGCCGCCGCCGAGGTGGACCGGATGCGCCAGGCGTGGGAGGTGGCCGTCGCCAAGGAGAAGTCCGCGCGCGAGCGGCTCGGCCTGGTGGAGGCGGGCGCGCGCGAGCACGAGATCGGGGCCGCGCGCCACGCGCTGCGGGCGGCGCAGGAGCGCGTGCGCCTGCTGCGCGCGGGCCCGCGCCCCGACGCGGTGGTGGCCGCCGCGGCGCAGGTGGCGGAGGCGACGGCGGCGGCCACGCTTGCCCGCGCCCGCGTGGACGACACGCGGCTGGTCTCGCCGCTCACCGGCGTCGTGCTGCGCAAGAACATGGAGGTCGGCGAGACGGCGAGCCCGGGCACCGCGATCCTCACGTTGATGGACCCCGGCGACGTCTGGCTGCGCGCCTACGTGCCGGAGACGGACATCGGCCGGCTCACGGTCGGCCAGCCGGCGGTCATCACGGTGGACGCCTTTCCCGGCCGGCGCTTCGAGGGCGCCATCAGCGAGATCGCCTCCGAGGCGGAGTTCACCCCCAAGAACGTGCAGACGAAGAAGGAGCGCGTGAATCTCGTCTTCCGCATCAAGATCACCGCGAAGAACCCGGCGGGCGTGCTCAAGCCCGGCATGCCCGCCGACGCCGAGATCCTCGCCGGCCGGTAGGATGACCGGCCTCGACGATCCCGCGCTGGCGGTCGTCACGCGGGGGCTGACCAAGCGGTTCGGCCGCGTGCTCGCGGTGGACCATCTCGATCTCGAGGTGCGACGCGGGGAGCTCTACGGCTTCCTCGGCCCCAACGGCGCCGGCAAATCCACCACGCTGCGCATGCTCTGCGGGATCATGGACCCGAGCGAGGGCGAGGGGCGCGTGCTCGGCATCGACCTGCGCCGGAATCCCGAGCGGGTGAAGTCGGCGATCGGCTACATGTCGCAGCGCTTCTCGCTCTACGACGACCTCACCGTGGAGGAGAACCTCACCTTCTACGCGCGCGTCTACATGGTGGCGCGCGGCGAGCGGACGTCGCGCATCGATCGCATGGTGAGGCTGGCCGACCTGGTCGGTCGCGAGCGCCAGCTGGCCGCCCAGCTCTCGGGCGGCTATCGCCAGCGGCTGGCCCTGGCCTGCGCGCTCGTGCACACGCCGAAGCTCATCTTCCTCGACGAGCCGACCGCCGGCGTCGACCCGGTCTCGCGCCGCACCTTCTGGGCGCTGATCCGGCGGCTGGCCGACGACGGCACGACGATTCTGGTGACCACGCACTACATGGACGAGGCCGAGCTCTGCGACGCGCTCGGCTTCATCTACCAGGGACGGCTCATCGCCACCGGCAGCCCCGCCGACATCAAGGGGCGGGCGTTCGGGCGCGTGGTCGTCGAGATCGCGGCGCCCGACGCGCGGGCGGCCGCCGACGTCCTCGGCGACTGGGACGCGGTGGAGGAGGTGGTGCGGGCGGGCGCGCGCCTGCGCCTCATCATGGCGCCGGGCGCGCCGGGCGCCGCCGCCGTCGCCGAGTTCCTGCGCGGACGCCGCGTCGAGGTGACGCTGGCCGCCGAGGTGGAGCCGTCGGTCGAGGACCTCTTCGTCTCGTTCGTGGACGCCGAGCGCAAGGGCCGTGTGCGCGAGCAGCTTCGCGCCCTCGAGCGCGCGCCTGGCGCCGCTGGGGGGTGACGGGGGGGAGCAGCGGCCGCTCCCCCCTGTCTTAAAAAATAGCGAGCCGGCTCTACGGCATCATCGCCAAGGAGTTCATCCAGCTCTGGCGCGACGGGTTGGCGCTCACGCTCGCCCTGTTCGTGCCGGTGGCGATGCTGTTCATCTTCGGCTGGGCCATCAACACCGACGTCAAGCACGTCACCACCGCCGTCTTCGACCAGTCGGGCAGCGTCCAGGCGCGCACGCTGCTGGAGGGGCTCGAGAACAGCCAGTACTTCGACATCCGGCGCCGGGCCGGCTCGCACCGCGAGCTCACGCGCCTCATCGACTCCGGCGAGGCGAAGGTCGGCATCGTGATCCCGCCCGACTTCGACCGCCAGCTCACGCGGCGCCGCGCCAGCGTGCTGGTCGTGGTGGACGCCTCCGATCCCCAGGTGGCGACCTCCGCCATGAACGCCGCCACCGCGCTGGCCGCCGACCGCTCGCTGGCGATCCTGGCCGAGACGACCGAGGGGCTCACCCTGCGCCGGGAGGCGCCGCCCCTCGATTTCCGGGTGCGGGCCTGGTATAACCCCGATCTCGTCTCGGCGATCTTCATCGTGCCCGGCCTCATCGGGGCCCTGCTCATGCAGACGACCATCACCGCGATGGCGGTCTCGGTCGTGCGCGAGCGCGAAAAGGGCACGCTGGAGGCGCTGATCGTGAGCCCGATCCGCCGCTGGGAGCTGCTGCTGGGCAAGATCGTGCCGAACCTCATGACCGCCTACGGCCAGATGACGATGGCCCTCCTCGTCGCGCGCTTCATCTTCGACGTGCCGATCCGCGGCAGCCTCGTCTTGCTCTACGTCCTCTCGCTGCTGTTCATGTGGGGCACGCTGGGCGTCGGCATCCTGGTCTCGGCGGTCTCCCGCACGGTGCCGCAGGCCATGCAGCTCGCGTTCCTCACGTTCCTGCCGTCGATCTACCTCTCCGGCCTCCTGTTCCCGATCGAGGGAATGCCGCGCGGCGCCCAGTACATCGCCGCGGTCATCCCGCTGACGTACTACCTGCGCGTGGTGCGGGGGATCGTGCTCAAGGGCGTCGGCCTCGAGTACCTATGGCCGAACCTGCTCCCGCTGGCGGCGTTCGGCGCGGTCGTCTTCACCCTTGCTGTCCTGCGCTTCCGGAAGCAGTTAGACTGACCCCATGACGAACGCCCCCCGCGCCCTGCGCCTGCTCGTCCTCGCCGTCGGGCTGGCGGCGGCGGCGCCCGCCGCGGCGGCGCCGATCGCCCACCGCGAGATCCTGCCCAACGGCATCGTGCTGCTCGTGGCCGAGCGGCCGGGCGTGCCGATCGTCGCCGTCCGCGTCTTCCTGCGCGCCGGCGCGGCGTTCGACCCCGCCGACCGCGCCGGCCTCGCCAACCTCACCGGCGCCCTGCTCACGCGCGGCACCGCCAACCGCACGGGCCCCGTCCTCGACTCCGCCATCGAGTTCGTGGGCGGCAGCCTGGAGGCGGGCGCCGGCCGCGACGGGCTCACCGCCTCGCTCTCCGTCCTCACGCGCGACCTCACGCTCGGCATGGATCTGCTCGCCGAGGTCGTCCTCTCGCCGACGTTCCCGGCCGACGAGCTCACGCGCAAGGTGGCGCAGATCCAGGCGGCCATCAAGCGCTCGGACGAGGACCCCGGCACGGTGGCCGGCCGTGTGCTGACGCGTCTCGTCTTCCCCAACCATCCGTACGGCGCGCCGGTGGAGGGGACGATCGAGTCGGTCGGCACGCTCACGCGCGACGACGTGGTCGGCTTCTACCAGCGCCACGTGCGGCCCGACACCGCGATCGTCGCCGTCGTGGGCGACGTCACGGTGGACGAGGCGCGACGCGAGGTGCTCAAGCGCTTCGGCGGCTGGGCCCGGCCGAAGACGCCCGCCCCGAGCGTGGCGGCGGTGTCGCCCGGCGGCGCCCCCCGGGCGGAGACGGTCCAGCGCCAGCTGACCCAGGCCACGATCCTGCTCGGCCGCCAGGCCATCCGCCAGGTCGATCCCGACTACTTCCCGCTGACCGTCGCCTCCTACGTGCTGGGCGGCGGCTCGGCCTCGCGCCTCTACAGCCGCGTGCGGGACGACGGCGGCCTCGCCTACGCCGTCTACAGCTACGTCGCGCCGGCGCGCTACGGCGCCTCGTTCGTCGTCTCGGCGCAGACGCGCACCGCCGAGGTGGGCAAGGTCTCCACCATTCTGAGCGAAGAGCTGGCGCGCATGACGCGCGACCCGGTCCGGAACGACGAGCTGAAGCTGGCCCAGGACTACCTGATCGGCAGCTTCCCGCTGCGCCTGGACACCACCGCCAAGGTCGCCGACTTCGTCGTCGCCATCGAGGCGCAGGGGCTCGGCCTCGACTACGCGGAGCGCTACAAGGCCGGCATCGCGAAGGTCACGGCGGCCGACGTCCAGCGGGTGGCCCGGAAGTTCTTCCGCCCCGACACCTTCGACCGCGTCGTGGTGGGCGCCACGCCGTGATCCGCGCGCTGGTGATGGCGGCCGCCGTCCTGACCCTCGGCAGCGAGGCGCTGGCGGCCTCCTTCACGCTGAGCGACGCCGACAAGCGGGCGGCGATCCGCACCGGCGAGCGCAGCGTCACCGGCGACACGTTCGATCGCGAGTGGTGGGTCGCCAACGGCGGCGGCGAGACGGCGATGGTGGTGACGCCGTTCCACCGTCTCGCGGTGGCGGCCCGCCACGCCGCCTTCAAGAACGACGCGCTGAAGCCCCCCGAGGTCGAGAGCGTCCTCAAGGAGGTGGACGGCCGGCTCGTGGTCTGGACCTACCTGCGAGGGCCCCGCGCGGACTTCGCGCGCTTCTACGCGCCGCGCCTCGTCGCCGGCGAGCGCGAGATCCGGGCCACCTTCGTGCAGAACGAGCGGACGGCCGTGCGCCGGGACGACGGCGCCTACCTCGCCCGCTGCGTGTACGGCTTCCCGGTCCAGGACCTGCCGCCCCGCAGCCGGGTTGCGCTGATCGTGGCCGACGCCGACGGCCACGACGTCAGCCGCTTCACGATCGACCTCGCCGGCATGCGCTGACCGGACGCGTGCGCCGGCACGGCTGGATCGGCCTCGCCGTCATCGTCGTCGCCGAGGCGCTGCTGTGCGCGGGCCAGCCCCTGGTCGGGCGCTGGTTCACCCCGATCGTGTGGACGGGCTACGTCCTCGTCGCCGACGCGCTGGCCGCCCGGGTCACCGGCCGCTCCTATCTCACGACCGCGCGCAGCGAGCTGGTGCTCGTCGCCGTCGCCTCCGTCGCCTGCTGGTGGCTCTTCGAGTGGTACGACGCGCCGCGCTTCTGGCGGGGCGGCGCCGACCGCGTCGGGCAGTGGTGGCAGTACCACGGCCTCGAGCCCGATCCGTGGCTGCGGCGGCTGGGCTACGACTGGTCGTTCGCCACGATCTTCCCCGCGCTCTTCCTCACCGCCGCCGTCCTGCGCGACTCGCTCTTCGCCCGCGCGCGGGTGCGCCCGCGGCGGCCGCCGCCGGCGCTCCTCACCGGCTCGATCGCGGTCGGCGCGGTCTTCGTCGTCCTGCCGCTGCTCGTGGTGGACGCGCGGCTCGTGCCGCTGGTGTGGTCGGGGTTCGTGCTGCTGCTGGAGCCGCTCAACTACCGGGCGGGCCGCCCGTCGTGGCTGGCCGCGCTGGCCGAGGGCGACGCCGCCCCGCTGGCGTCGCTGCTCGCCGCCGGCGCGATCTGCGGCGCGCTGTGGGAGTTCTGGAACTACTGGGCGCTAACGAAGTGGACGTACACGGTGCCGTACCTGGGCGACGTGAAGATCTTCGAGATGCCGGTGGTCGGCTACCTCGGGTTCCCGCCCTTCGCGCTCGAGTGCTTCGCGATGTACCACTGGCTGCGCGGCCTGCTCGGGCGCGGCGTAACCGCGCCGCCGTGACGGGGGTGTCCACGCCCCCCGGGGTATAATCCGTGCGCACGCCGCGACATCCAGCCTGATCCCAGGAGGCCCCATCATGAAGGCGATTCGCATCCACGCTGCCGGCGGTCCCGAGGCCCTCACGTACGAAGACGCGCCCCAGCCGGCGCCCAAGGCCGGCGAGGCCGTCGTGAAGGTCGACGCCGCCGGGCTCAACTACATCGACGTCTACTTCCGCACCGGCGCCTACAAGGCGGAGTATCCGCTCACCCTCGGCATGGAGGCGGGCGGCACGATCACCGCCGTCGGCGCCGGCGTCACCGACGTGAAGGTCGGCGACAAGGTCGCCTACACCGGCGTGCCGGGCGCCTACGCGGAGTACGCGGCGGTGCCGGCCGCGCGCCTTGTCGTGCTGCCGTCGGGTGTCACCACCCGGCAGGGCGCGGCCGCCATGCTGCAGGGGATGACCGCCCACTACCTGGCGTGCAGCACGTATCCGCTCAAGAAGGGCGACGGCTGCCTCGTGCACGCGGCGGCCGGCGGCGTGGGGCTGCTGCT
>JBGQFW010000085.1:0-18342 GCA_041497115.1 Methylomirabilia bacterium | reverse complement strand
CGGGGAACGCGCGCGTCAAATCTCCGGCGGCGCTTTGAGCCGGGAGGCGATCTCTCCGCCCTTGCTTATTGACGCAGGAGGGGGCCCGCTGGGCCCCCTCCTGCACCTCCCCATTCGCGCGCGGCCGCACGGCCCGCGATCCCGCCTTGCGTACGCCCAGATTTGACGCGCGCGTTCCCCGCACGTACCGTGGAAGACCGTGGACACGCTCAAGGACAAGATCGCGGTGGTCACGGGCGGCGGCAGCGGCATCGGGCGTGCGCTTGTGCTGGCGCTCGCCCGGGAGGGCGCGCGCGTCGTCGTCGCCGACGTGGACGAGGGGGCGATGGACGGCGTCGCCCGCGAGGCGCGCGCGCTCGGCGTGGACGCGCTCACCGTGCGCACGGACGTGACCGAGCTGGGACAGGTCCAGGCGCTCGCCGAGCGCGCCTGGCAGGCGTTCGGCGGCGTCCACGTGCTCTGCAACAACGCCGGTGTCGCTCTCTGGGGCGGCCTCGAGCAGGCGACGCATCGCGACTGGCAGTGGGTGCTCGGCGTGAACCTCTGGGGCGTGATCCACGGCATCGAGGCGTTCGTGCCGCGGATGATCGCGGCCGGCGAGCCCGGCCACATCGTCAACACCGCCTCGATGGCCGGCCTGATCGCCAGCCAGGGGCTCGGCGTCTACAACACTTCCAAGTACGCGGTGGTCGGCCTCTCGGAGACGCTCGCCAAGGACCTCAAGCCCCATCGCATCGGCGTCTCGGTGCTCTGCCCGATGGGCGTGCAGACGCGCATCCGCGAGTCGGACCGTAGCCGCCCCGCCGCCCTTCGCGACGAGCGCCCGACGGCGGCGGCCGCGGTGGAGCTGATCGGCCGCTCGCTCCCGCCCGACACCGTCGCCGCGATGGTGCTCGACGCCGTGCGGCGCAACGAGCTGTACGTCATCACCCACGACGAGGGGCTCGAGCCGCTGCGGCGCCGCTTCGAGCGCATGCAGCAGTCCGTCCGCCAGCGCCGGAAGGCGTGACGCCTCCCATCCGCTGGGCCCGCGAGCCCGACGATCTCGCGCGCGCCGTCGCCGAGCTGTCCTCCGCCGTCGAGCTGGCACTGGACACCGAGGGCGACAGCCTGCACCACTATCCCGAGCGGCTGGCGCTCGTGCAGATCGGCGTGCCCGACGGCGACGTGTGGCTGGTGGATCCGATCGCGCTGCCCGACCTGGCGCCGCTGGGCCCGGTCTTCACCGACGCCCGCCGCACGCTCGTGCTGCACGCGGGCGACAACGACCTCGTCCACCTCAAGCGCCGCTACGGTCTGACGTTCGCCGCCGTGTTCGACACCTCCATCGCGGGCCGCTTCCTCGGCGGCAAGGCGCTGGGGCTCGACGTGCTGCTCGAGACGTACCTCGGCATCGCGCTGCCGCCGTCGCGCCAGAAGGACGACTGGTCGGCGCGCCCGCTCGACGACGCCCAGCTCGCCTACGCGGCCGCCGACGTCCAGCACCTGTTCGCGCTCCGGGCGCGGCTGACCGAGGAGCTGGCCCGGATCGGCCGGCTCGCGTGGGTGGAGGAGGAGTGCGCGGCGCTGGCGGCCCAGCCCGCGCCCGAGCGGCCCGTGGATCCCGACGCCTACCTCGGGGTCAAGGGCGCGCGCGACCTGCCGGCGCGGGGGCTGGCGGTGCTGCGCGAGCTGTGGGCGCTGCGCGAGCAGCTCGCCCGCGCCGCCGACCGCCCGCCGTTCAAGGTGGTCGCCGAGGACACGCTGCTGCGCGTGGCGCAGGCGCTGCCGCGCGACCTCACCGAGCTCGGCGCGCTCGCCGGCGTGACGCCGCGCGTGCTCGGCCGCTGGGGCGCCGCCATGCTCGCCGCCGTGGAGCGCGCGCTGGCGCTCGACGACGCCGACCTGCCGGTGATTCCGCGCCGGCCGCGATCGATCATCCCCGGCGCGATGAGCCGGCGGATCGAGCGGCTGCGGGTGTGGCGGGCCGGCGCCATCGAGCGCCTCGGCCTCGAGCCCGGCCTGATGCTGCCGAACCGGCTGATCACCGCCATCGCGGCGGCGGCGCCGCGGACGCTGAACGAGCTGGAGCGCGTGGAGGGCCTGCGCCGCTGGCGCGTGGAGACCTTCGGCGTCGAGATCCTTGCCGCGCTGACGGCGGCGTGAGAGGGTGCGGGGGCTGAGGCCATGACCGGGGATTGGCACGCGAATCTCGTGGACGACGACGCCGGCCTCGCGCGGATCCTGCGCGAGGCGCGCACGATCGGCGTGCTCGGCGCCAAGGGTGACGCGGGCGCGCCGGCGTACTACGTGCCGGCCTACCTGGCCGCCCGCGGCTATCGCGTGCGGCCGGTGAACCCGACGCTGGCGGGCCGGCGCGTGCTCGGCGAGGCCGTGGTGGCGACGGTGGCGGACCTGCCCGAGCCGGTGGACGTCATCGACGTGTTCCGGCGCCCCGAGTACCTGCCCGGCCACGCCGAGGAGATCCTCCGGCTGTCGTGGCGGCCGGCGGTGGTCTGGTTCCAGCTCGGCATCCGTAACGATGCGGCCGCCGCCACCCTCGCGCGCGCCGGCATCCGCGTCGTGCAGGACCGCTGCATGATGCCCGAGCATAGCCGGCTCCTCGGAGCCGCCTGAGGCGAGCGCGGATCGAAAGCGACGATAGAGGGCCGCCACGGCTCCGCCGGGGCGGCCGAACATAAGGGGGGTTTGGGGGGCCATCTCGGGGCCCCCATGTGAAACATGCCCGGAGAATATGCGTTCGTCATGAAGGATTTGCGCAAGATCGTCCCGCCCAAGCGGGAGATCCTGCGCGGCATCTACCTGTCGTTCTTCCACGGCGCCAAGATCGGCGTGCTGGGCGCCAACGGCGCGGGCAAGTCGACGCTGCTGCGCATCATGGCCGGCGTGGACGACGACTTCCTCGGCGAGGCCTTCCCCGCCGAGGGGCTGCGCATCGGGTACCTGCCGCAGGAGCCGGTCCTCGATCCCGCCAAGGACGTGCGCGGCAACGTCGAGGAGGGGGTCGCCGAGACGCGCGCGCTGCTCACCCGCTTCGAGGCGGTGAGCGCGAAGCTGGGCGAGTCGCTCGCCGAGGCCGCGATGGAGAAGCTCCTCGAGGAGCAGGCGAGCCTGCAAGACCGGATCGACGCCGTCAACGCCTGGGATCTCGACCGCACGGTCGAGCTCGCAATGGACGCGCTGCGGGTGCCGCCGGGCGACGCGGACGTCGCCACGATCTCGGGCGGCGAGCGACGGCGGGTGGCGCTGTGCCGGCTGCTTCTCCAGAAGCCGGACATGCTCCTGCTCGACGAGCCGACGAACCACCTCGACGCGGACTCGGTCGCCTGGCTCGAGCGCTACCTCAAGGAGTACCCCGGCACCGTCGTCGCGATCACGCACGATCGCTACTTCCTCGACAACGTGGCGGGATGGATCCTCGAGCTCGAGCGCGGCCACGGCATCCCGTGGGAGGGCAACTACTCGTCCTGGCTCGGCCAGAAGTCGCAGCGGCTGGCCCAGGAGGAGAAGGCCGACGTCGCCCGCCAGCGCACCCTCGAGCGCGAGCTCGAATGGGTGCGGCTGGCGCCGCGCGCGCGCCAGGCCAAGAGCAAGGCCCGCCTGCAGGCGTACGAGGCGATGCTCGACGCGCCGTTCGCCGAGCGCGCCGAGAAGCTCGAGATCGCCATCCCGCCGGGACCGCGGCTGGGCGACCTCGTGGTCGAGGCCGACGGCCTCGGCAAGGGCTACGGCGACCGCGTCCTGATCGACGGCCTCTCCTTCAAGCTGCCGCGCGGCGGCATCGTCGGCGTGATCGGCCCCAACGGCAGCGGCAAGACGACGCTGTTCCGCCTCATCGCCGGCCAGGAGAAGCCCGATGCCGGCACCCTGCGCGTGGGCGAGACCGTCACGCTCGCCTACGTGGACCAGAGCCGCGAGAGCCTCGCGGCGGACCGGACGGTCTGGCAGGAGATCTCCGGCGGCGCCGAGACGCTCACGCTCGGCGGCCGCACGCTCGCCTCGCGCGCCTACGTCGCCTCGTTCAACTTCAAGGGGACCGACCAGCAGAAGAAGGTCGGCACGCTGTCGGGCGGCGAGCGCAACCGCCTGCACCTGGCCAGGGTGCTGACCAGCGGCGGCAACCTGCTGCTGCTCGACGAGCCCACCAACGACCTCGACGTCGACACGCTGCGCGCGCTCGAGGATGGGCTGCTCGAGTTCGCCGGCTGCGCGGTGATCATCAGCCACGACCGCTGGTTCCTCGATCGCATCGCCACCCACATGCTCGCCTTCGAGGACGAGGGGCGGGTGGTGTGGTTCGAGGGCAACTACGCGGACTACGAGGCCGACCGCCGCCGGCGGCTGGGCGCGGAGGCCGACCGCCCGCACCGGCTGCGCTACAAGCGACTGCCCGGCCGGTAGGCCGCCGCCGTCCGGTCATGGGCCACGGGCGAGACGCCGCGACGGCCGAGCTGCTGCGGCGCGTGCCGTGGCGCCGCCGCCGCGCGGTCCGCCGGCTGCTGGCGGTGCCGTTCGCACCTCCGAGGCTCACCAGCCTTCCGCTCGACCGCATGATCGTCGAGGGGCCCGTCCCGCGGCGGGGGCGGCGCCGGGACCGCGCGGCGGCCGTGCTCGCGCGGTGGCGGGGGCGGGCGGCCGGCGGCCTGCGCCGGGCGACGCGGCGCCTCGTCGCGGCCTGCCGGCCCGGCCGCGCCCGCTAGCCCGGGCGGGCCAGCGCGTCGGTCAGCGCCCGCGCGTGGGCGGGATCGAGCGGGCGGTCGTGCTCGTCGAACGGCTGCCCCACGAACTCGGCGCCGTGGCGCGGGACGGGGAACGGGCGCCGATCGAAGAACTCGTCGTGGACGAGGGCCTGGTCGCGGACGCGCGGGAAGACGCGCGCGCGCAGGAAGTCCTGGTCGGCCTGCCAGCGGCTCTCCGGCTCGTGCCGGGCGATGAGGGTGCGGATGTCCCAGAGCGCGCCGGCGCGCACGCCCCACATGCCGCCGAGGATGTCCGTCGCGTGCCAGGGGTGATCGCGCATGATGTGCACGGCGCGGTCGCTCGCCAGCCACGCATCCACCGCGGCACGCTCGCGGGCGCCCAGCCGCGAGTCGGTGTCCCGGAACAGCGCCACATCCACCCGCTCGTCGGCGGCGGCGAGGAACCGCCAGAAGAGGCCGCGCCAGTCGCCCGGCTCGTCCATCACGACGACCTCGACGTTGGGCCGGGCGGCCAGCGCCATGACGGTGGCCGCCGGCACCGACGCGCCGACGTAGAAGCGGCAGACCCAGCCGGGATAGAGCGCGCGCGCCAGCGCGGCGTTGCGCAGCGCCCCCGCGAGGTAGCGCGGCTCGCGGCCCCAGAGGCTGAAGGCGAGGACGGCGAGGCGGCCCGCCGGCGGGCGCCGCGGCCGCGCCGCCCGCCAGCGCGCGAGGCGCGCGCGCCCGCGCACCACCTCGGGATCGAGCAGATCGCGGGCACCCTCGTCGATGCGGTAGCGCGGGCGGATCACGCTCGTGTTGAAGATCGTCTGGTGGAACGCCGGCCGGAGGTGGTCGGGGGCGTAGACCCGCGTGATCCAATCGTCGCTGTACCAGTTGCGGAAGACCGGCGGGTAGTACGTGCCGAAGATCTCCATGTGCAGCCGCGAGACGAACGACTGGGTGAGCACGTCGGTCCGCAGCCCGTGATGGCCGTCGTAGCAGCCGCGATCGACCGGCCCGGTGACACCGAGCCCGGCCTCGTCGGGATCGAGACCGAGGGCGGCGGGAAAATCCCGGGCCCACCCCGGCGTCTCCAGCTCGATGTCGTCGCCGAGCTGGTAGAAGAAGTCGCAGCCGTCGCGATAGGCGGCGGCGAACAGGTGGTTCCAGACCGCGACCGGCGCGTGGTCGGTGGGCTCACAGCGCTCCAGCGCCAGCGCGAACGGTCGATCGCCGGTGCGGCGGCCGATCGCCGCCCTGAGCTCGTCGAGCCGCGCCGCCGCGTCGAAGAACGGATCGCCGGCGTCGTAGCCGACGTAGAGCCGGTACGCGACACTGCCGTCCCACGTCGCGCTGGCGAGCAGGGACGGCACCAGCACGCGGAGCAGGTCGGTCTGCTCGACGCCGCGCCGCCGCCGGCCCCGGCTGGTCGTCGGCACCATCAGCGCGATGGTGCGGGCGCTCACCGGCGCGGCACCGGGCGCACGACGACGAGCCCCTCGTCGACGGCCCGCCGCATCACCGCCTCGACGTCGCCGCGCGCCTCGACGGGGGCGGCGCCGGCCGCGCACACCAGATCGACGATCTCCTGCCACGCGTTGCGGCCGGTGCAGAGCTCGAGGACGAGGGCGGCGGTCGCGTTGAGGTAGTGGACGCGCTGACGGCTGGACTGGCGTACGACGTACGCCTCGGCCGTCGCGGTGATCTCGAGGCCGGCGGCCCGCTCGGGATAGCCACCGGCCGGGGACGGGAGCGCGATGGGAAGCCTCCTCGGCGCCGCGATCCTATCACGCGCGGCCGGCGCGCCTGCGCGGCCCCGCGCAGCAGATCAGCGTGTTCTCGCCGCCGCGGCGCACGCGCCGCACGCGCAGGGAGGCGAAGCGCGGGCGGAGCGCGGCGGCCAGGCGGTGGGCGTCGCCGCGCCGGTGGCGGTTGACGACGAGATGGCCGCGCGGCGCCACCAGCGCCGCCGCCATGCGCGCCAGCGGCGCCGCCCGCTCGGGCGGCTCGGCGTAGGCGACGTCCTCCATGACGAAGTCGAACCGCCGGCCGGCGGCGGCCAGCCACGGGACGACGCGCTCGGCGTCGCCGCACAGGAACTCGAGGCCACCGAGCGCGTCGAGCCCGAACCACCGGCAGGCGACCCGGATGATCACGGGATCGCGCTCGACGATGGTGATGAGCCGCGGGCGGGCCAGCCGGCGCAGCAGGTGGACCTGCGTGCCGCCGCCGAGGCCGATGAGCAGCGCCGTGCCGCGCGGCCGCGCCGGCGCCAGCGCCAGGGCGCGCCACCAGTATTCGCGCTCGACGCGCGACCAGTCGCCGTCGAGCGGATACACCGACAGGATGTCCCCCGCCACCACCAGCCGCCGCTCCGCCCGATAGTCGACGACGCGCACCCGCCCCGACCGCGCCGTCCTCCCCTCAAACACCGTCCTCGACCTCTTCATATCGTGCTGCGGGACCTCCGTGTCTTGCCTCGCGCGATCGTTCCCGCGACATTGGCGCCTACCATTCGCCAGACGCTTCCGAGCGCCGGCTTCGCCGGCGCAATCCGGGTCTGGGGGGATGCAGGGAGGAGTGCGCCGTCAGGCGCGCGACGACCGTCGAAAGGGGGGCAAAGCCCCCCTTCGAGTTATCTTGGCTGCATCCGGATGGCGCCGTCGAGGCGGATCGTCTCGGCGTTGAGCATCACGTTGGTGATGATGTGCAGCACCAGGGCGGCGTACTCGTCGGGCTGCCCCAGGCGCTTGGGGAAGGGGACCTGGGCGGCCAGCGAGGCGCGCACCGCGTCCGGCAGCGTGCCGAGCAGCGGCGTCTCGAAGATGCCGGGGGCGATCGTCATCACCCGGATGCCGAGCTCGGCGAGGTCGCGCGCCACCGGCAGCGTCATGCCGACGATGCCGCCCTTGGAGGCCGAGTAGGCGGCCTGGCCGATCTGGCCGTCGAAGGCCGCCACCGACGCCGTGTTCACGACGACGCCGCGCTCGCCGTCGGCGCCCGGCGCGTTCCTGGCCATGAGGGCGGCCGCCAGCCGGATGCAGTTGAAGGTGCCGATGAGGTTCACGCTGATCACGCGCGTGAACTCCTCGAGGCGGGCCGGGCCGGCCTTGCCGAAGGTCTTCATCGCGGTGCCGATGCCCGCGCAGTTGACGAGGACGTTGAGGCCGCCGCAGTGACGGGCGGCGGCGTCGAGCGCGGCGGTGACCTCGTCGGCGCTGGTGACGTCCGCCGGGGTGAACGCGACGGCGGGACCGAGCGACGTGGCGACGTCGGCGCCCGCCGAGGCCGGACGGTCGAGCAGCGCGACGCGGCCGCCCGCCGCCGCCAGCCGCGCCGCGGTGGCGCGACCGAGCCCGGAGGCGCCGCCGGTCACGACGGCCTTCACGAGGCTGAGATCCATGGGGTGGGCTCCTCCTGCCCGGCGCATTCTAGCCCAGATACGCTATGCTTGAAGTCGGTCCCCATGCGCACCCCCTACTCGCCTTCTCACCACCGGCGCATCCTCTGCGTCTATCCCCGCTACGCGCGCTCGTTCGGCACGTTCCATCACGCCTACGCCTTCTTCGGCGGACGCGTGCGCGCGTTCATGCCGCCGCAGGGGCTGCTGGTGGTGGCGGCGTACCTGCCCTCGACGTGGACGGTGCGGTTCATCGACGAGAACTCGCGCGCGGCCACCGTCGACGACTTCCGGTGGGCCGATGCGGTGTTCGTGTCGGGCATGCACATCCAGCGCCCGCAGATCGAGGACATCATCGCGCGCGCGCACGCGCACGGCCGCCCGGTCGTCATCGGCGGTCCCTCGGTGTCCGGATGCCCGGAGTACTATCCCGACGCCGACCTCCTGCACGTGGGCGAGCTGGGCGACGCCACCGACCGGATCATCGAGCACCTCGACCGCCACCCGGGCCGGCCCGCCCGCCAGCTCCGCTTCGAGACGGCGACGCGGCTGCCGCTCACGGATTTCCCGACGCCGGCCTACGACATGATCCCGCTGCACGAGTACTTCATCGCCAACATTCAGTTCTCCAGCGGCTGCCCGTACTCGTGCGAGTTCTGCGACATCCCGGCGCTCTACGGCCGCAACCCGCGGCTCAAGACCCCGGCCCAGGTGCTGGCCGAGCTCGACCTCATCGCGGCGGCCGGCTGCACGAGCGTCTACTTCGTGGACGACAACTTCATCGGCAACCAGAAGGCGGCCCTGGAGCTGCTGCCGCACCTGGTCGAGTGGCAGGCGCGCCGCCGCTATCCGCTGCGCTTCGCCTGCGAGGCGACGCTCAACCTGGCCAAGAACGAGCGCGTGCTGGAGCTGATGCGGGAGGCCGGCTTCATCACCGTCTTCTGCGGCATCGAGACGCCCGAGCCGGAGGCGCTGCACGCCATGTCCAAGGACCAGAACCTCCGGATGCCGATCCTCGATTCCGTGCGACGGCTCAACGACTACGGCCTGGAAGTCGTGTCGGGGATCATCCTCGGCCTGGACACCGACGGGCCGGAGACCGCCGATCACATCATCGAGTTCATCGAGCGCTCGAGCATCCCCATGCTGACGATCAACGTGCTCTACGCGCTGCCCCGGACGCCGCTGTGGGCGCGGCTCACCGCCGAGGGGCGGCTGGTCCACGAGGCCGCCGGGCGCGAGTCGAACGTGGTCTTCAAGCTGCCCTACGACACGGTCATCGGCATGTGGCGGCGGTGCATCACGGCGGCCTACCGCCCCGAGGCGGTGTATGCACGCTTCGCCTACAACGTCGCCCACACGTTCTCGCGACGGAAGGCCTATCCGGTCAATCCACACCGCGCGTCGTGGGCGAACGTGGGCATGGGGCTGGGCATCCTCCGTCGGCTGATCTGGCGGATCGGCGTGCGCGGCCGCTATCGCCGCACGTTCTGGCGGATGGCGTGGCCGGCGCTGAAGTCCGGGCAGCTGGAGGGGCTCATCCACACCGCGATCGTGAGCCACCACCTGATCGAGTTCACCGACGACTGCCTGCGCGGCATCGGCGAGACGTCGTTCTACGCGCCGGTGGCGGCGGCCGCGACGCCGGAGGCGGCGGCCTGATCCGGACGTCGTAGACCTCGCCCCGCCGGCCCGGCATCCCAGGATGTTGGGCCCTCCTCCCGTAGCGACCACGACATCTCGCGTCTTGTCATCATGCTCAACGCGTGATTAGTGTGTCCGATGCTGGTCGATCAGCTCCTCCGCCAGGGGGCGATGACCGAGCTCGTGGGCCCGATCTCCTCGGGGCGCACGAGCCTGCTCACGCTGTGTCTGCGGGAGGCCACGCGCCGCGGCGGCCTCGTCGCGCTCGTGGACACCGATCACGCCTTCGATGCCACCGGCGCCGCCGCCGCCGGCGTCGAGCTGCGCCGGCTGCTCTGGGTGCGCGCGGAGGGGCGGCGCCGCCACGCGCTCAAAGCCGCCGATCTGCTCGCGCGGTGTCCCGGCTTCGCGCTGGTCGCGCTCGACGTCGGCGAGTCGCCGCCGCGTCTGTCGGTGGCCGCCGCCTGGCGGCTGCGACTCGCCGCGCGCCGCTCCGGCGCGGCGCTGCTGATCGTGGGCGCGCGACGTGTCGTCGTCGGCGCCGCCGCGCTGTCGGTCGCGGCGCGGCGCGACCGGCTGGCGTGGGCGGGTCCCGGCCCCGCGCCGCGCCGGCTGGCGGGCATGCGGAGCGAGTTCCAGCTGGTCCGCGCGCAAGGCGCTCCCGCGCCGGTCGCGGTCGAGCGCCTGTGGTGGACGGCGTGAGCCGCGTCGCGTGCGTGCGGGTGGAGGTCTTCGCCGCCGCCGCCCTCGAGCGCTGCGAGCCGGCGCTGCGCGAGCAGCCGCTGGCCGTCGTCACCGGCGCGCCGCCGGCCGCCCGCGTCGTCGAGGCCAACGCGCGGGCGCGCGCCGAGGGCGTCCGCCCGGGGCTGAGCGCGACCGAGGCGACCGTGCGCTGCCCGGCGCTCGTGCGGCGCCCCGTCTGCGCCGAGGCCGAGGCGGCCGCCGCGCACGCGTTGCTGGAGGCGTGCTCGACCGTGTCCCCGCGGCTCGAAGACGCCGGTCCCGGTGTCGTGCACGTGGACCTGGCCGGGCTGCGGGGGCTGTTCGGCGACGACGTCGCGCTCGGCCGCCGTCTCCGCCGCCAGGCGCACGCGGTCGGGCTGTCGGCGCGCGTAGGGATCGCAGCCACTCGCGCGGCGGCGTCGGTGGTCTCGCGCCTGGGGCCGCCGGTGCACGTGGTGGCGCCGGGCGGGGAGCGGGTGGCGCTGGCGCCGGTGCCGCTGGGGGCGCTGCCGTGGCCGGAGGCGGTGGCGGCGACGCTGGCGCGCTGGGGGCTCGAGACGCTCGGCGATCTCGCGGCGCTGCCCCGCGACGGCCTCGGCGTGCGCCTGGGCGCCGCCGGCCTGGCCGCTCACGATCAGGCCACCGGCGCGGACCGCGCGCCGTGGGCGCCGTGGACGCCGCCGGCCTTCTGGCAGGAGGCGCTCGGCCTCGACTGGGAGATCGCCACGCTGCCCGCCCTGCTGCCGGTGATCGAGCGCGTGCTCGAACGGCTGTGCGCGCGGCTCGCGGCGGCGCATCTCGTGGCCGACGTTCTCGACGTCCGGCTCGGGCTCGCCTCCGGAGGACACCACGCGCGCGCGGTCGCGCTGGCCGCCCCGCTCGCCGAGCCGGCGCCGCTCGCCGCGCTGCTCGCCCTGGAGATCGAGGCTCATCCGCCGCCCGCGGCGGTGACCGCCGTGGCGTTGAGCGCGCGGGTCCTGCCGCGGCGGGCCGCGCCCGGCGGGCTCTGGCAGCCGCCGCCGCCGGCGCCGCGCGAGCTCGCCGCCGTCCTCGCGCGGCTGACCGCGCTGCTCGGCGCCGCCAACGTCGGTGCGCCGGTCACGCTCGACTCGCATCGACCCGACGCCTGCGCGCTGGCGCCGTTCGCCGCCGTCGAGGAGGGGCGCGCGGACACCGGCGCCGCCGCCGGCATCCCCGGTGGCGCGCTCGCGCTGCGGCGGCTGCGCCCGCCCCGCCGCGTCACCGTCGAGACCCGCGACGGCCGCCCCGCGCGCGTCGTGGATCCCGCCCTGGGCGACGCCGCGGTCGTCACCAGCGCAGGACCGTGGCGCGCCTCGGGCGACTGGTGGGACGCGGACGTCTGGGCCCGCGACGAGTGGGACGTCGCACTCGCCGCCGGCGCCGTGTGGCGCCTCGCCCACGACCGCCTCACCGACACCTGGCTCCTCGACGCCGTCTATGACTGACGGGATCGGAGCGCGATGTCTTCGGCTGAAATCGTGATTGCCGCTGCGCGCCCTCGCCGGCCGGTCTCACTCTCCGCGCGGGGAGGGGCGGGCGGGGTGGCGGGGGTCCGCCGACCCGTTTCCCGCCAACGTCGGCAGGCGCCCCGCATCGATGGGCTCGCGTCAACGCGTCATCGCTCCGGGCTCGTGGTCGCCGGACCCTCGCCACCCCGCCCGCCCCGGGCCGCACGGACGAGGTGAGGCGTGTTCGTCGAGCTGCACGCGCAGTCCGCGTTCACGTTTCTCGAAGGCGCCGAGCAGCCGGAGGCGCTGGCGATCGAGGCCGCGCGCCTGGGGATGCCCGCGCTGGCGCTGGTCGATCGCGACGGCGTCCACGGCGCCGCGCGATTCTACCGAGCCGCCGAGAGCGCCGGCCTGCGCGCGCTGGTCGGCAGCGAGCTGACGCTGGCCGATGGCGCGCGCCTGCCGGTGCTGGTCGAGGACCGCGACGGCTATCGCAACCTCTGCCGGCTGATCACGCGGCTCAAGCTCGGCGCCGCCAAGGGGGCCGGGCGCGTCACGCTGGACGAGCTGGCGCCGTACGCGAGCGGCCTCGTGTGCCTCACGGGCGGCCTCCGGGGGCCGCTGGCGGCGCCGGTGGCGCGCGGCGAGCGCGACACCGCCCGGCGCATCCTCGACCGGCTGGCCGGGATCTTCGGGCGCGACAACTGCTTCGTCGAGATCCAGCGCCACCTCGATCGCGAGCAGGAGCGCGACCTGCAGCGCCTGGTCACGCTGGCCCGCGAGGCCCGGCTGCCGCTGGTCGCCGCCAACCAGCCGCTCTACGCCCGGCCGGGAGGGCGCGCGGTGGCCGACGTCTTCACCTGCCTGCGCGAGAAAACGGACCTCGACCACGCCGGCCGCCGGCTCGCGCGAAACGGCGAGCGCGACCTCAAGGGCGGCCTCGAGATGGCCCGGCGCTTCCGCGACCTGCCCGACGCGCTCGCCGCCACCGGCGAGCTGGCGCTGCGCCTAGGGTTCACGCTCAAGAACCTCGGCTATCGCTTTCCCGACTTTCCGCTGCCGCCCACCACCACGGCGCACGCGCACCTGGGCGAGCTGGCCCGGCGCGGCGCCCGCACCCGCTACGGCGACGGTCCGCTCGCCGGCCGCGCGCGGCGGCAGATCGAGCACGAGCTGGAGGTCATCGGACGCCTCGACCTCGCCGGCTACTTCCTCATCGTGTGGGACATCGTCGAGTTCTGCCGCGCCAGCGACATCCTGGTGCAGGGGCGCGGCTCGGCGGCCAACAGCGCGGTGTGCTACGCGCTCGGCATCACCGCCGTCGATCCGGTGGGGATGGACCTGCTGTTCGAGCGGTTTCTGAGTGACGCACGCGGTGAATGGCCGGACATCGACCTGGATCTTCCGAGCGGCGAGCGGCGCGAGGCGGTGATCCAGTACGTGTACCGGCGCTACGGCCGTCACGGCGCCGGCATGACGGCCAACGTGATCACGTACCGGGGCCGCAGTGCCGCCCGCGAGGTGGGCAAGGCGCTGGGGCTGCCGGGCGAGCTGCAAGACCGGCTGGCGCGCCTGGTCTCGACGTGGGGCTACCAGGATCCCGAGGACGTGCTCACGCGTCACCTGGGCGAGGCCGGCTGCGATCCGCGCCATCCGCGGCTGCGCGCGTTCGCCGCGCTGTGGACGCGGCTGCAAGATTTGCCGCGCCACCTCGGCCAGCACTCGGGCGGCATGGTGATTGCGGCCGGCCGCCTCGACGACGTGGTGCCGCTGGAGCCGGCGACGATGCCGGGCCGGGTGGTGATCCAGTGGGACAAGGATGACTGCGCGGCGCTGGGCATCGTCAAGGTGGATCTGCTCGGCCTGCGCATGATGTCCGTCCTTCAGGATGCGATCCGGCTGGTGGGCGAGCGGGGCGGCCGGGTGGATCTCGCCCACCTGCCGCCCGACGACCCCGAGGTGTACGCGCAGCTGCAGCGGGCGGACACGATCGGGGTGTTCCAGGTCGAGAGCCGCGCCCAGATGGCGACGCTGCCGCGGATCCACCCCGAGCGGTTCTACGACCTCGTGGTGCAGGTGGCGATCATCCGGCCGGGGCCGATCGTGGGCGACATGGTCCATCCCTACATCCGCCGGCGGCGCGGCCGGGAGCCGGTGACGTATCCGCACCCCAGCCTGGAGCCGATCCTGGCCCGCACGCTCGGCGTGCCGCTGTTCCAGGAGCAATTGCTGCGGATGGCGATGACGGCGGCCGGCTTCACCGGCAGCGAGGCCGAGGAGCTGCGCCGCGCGTTCGGCTTCAAGCGCAGCGAGCGCCGCATGGTGGAGATCGAGGCCAAGCTGCGGGCGGGCATGACCCGGCAGGGGATCGAGGGCGCCGCCGCCGACGAGATCGTGCGCGCGATCACCGCCTTCGCGCTGTACGGCTTCCCCGAAAGTCACGCGTCGAGCTTCGCGCTGCTGGCCTACGCGAGCGCGTGGCTGAAGGTGCGGCACCCGGCGGCGTTTTACGCGGCGCTGCTCAATAACCAGCCGATGGGCTTCTACCACGCGTCCACCATCGTGAACGACGCGCGCCGCCACGGGCTGGCGATCCGGCCGATCGACGTCACCCGCTCGGCGTGGGACTGCGTGATCGAGGACGGCGCCGGCGGCGAGGGCGTGCGGCTGGGGCTGCGCTACGTGAAGGGGCTGCGGGAGACGGCCGGGCGCGTGCTCGTCCGCGCGCGCGCGGCGCGGCCGCTCGCGTCGGTGGCCGACGTCGTCGTCCGCGCGGGGCTGACGGCCGACGAGGCGCAGACGCTGGCCGCCGTCGGCGCGCTGGCCGCGCTCGGCGGCGGCCGTCGCGACGACCTGTGGGCGGCGGCGGTGGTGTCGCCGGGGCCGCTCTTCGCAGCGGCCGCCGCCGGCGAGCGCACGCCGCCGGGCCCGCTCGGCGCGATGACCGTCGAGGAGCGGCTGGCCGCCGACTACGCCGGCACCGGCGTCACGCTCGGCCCCCATCCGCTCGCGCTCCGGCGGCGGGAGCTCGCGCGGCAGGGCGTCACGCGCGCGAGCGATCTGCGCCGCCGCCCCTCCGAGTCGATCGTGCGGGTGGCCGGCAGCGTGATCGTGCGCCAGCGGCCGGGCACCGCCAAGGGGTTCGTGTTCCTGAGCCTGGAGGACGAGACCGGCATCGCCAACGTGATCGTCACGCCCGGCCTCTTCGCGCGCCATCGCCTGACGCTGGTGACCGCGCCGCTGCTGCTGGTCGAGGGGATCCTCCAGTCGCAGGACGGCGTCCTCTCCGTGCGCGCGCACCGCGTGCGGGCGCTCCCGGCGCGCGGCCACGCGGTGCCCTCGCACGACTTCGGCTGATGAGGTACCCTCCGTCGGCGGGAGGACGACTGCGTGTTCGACCTCACGGGCAGGGTCGCGATCGTCACCGGCGGCAACGGCGGCATCGGCCTGGGCATGGCGCGCGGTCTCGCGAGTGCCGGCGCCCGCGTCGTCATCGCCGGCCGCAACGAGGCCAAGTCGAATGCCGCCGTGAAGGAGCTGGCCGGCCGCGGCGGCGGCGCCCTTGCCGTCACGACGGACGTCACCGACGAGCGGGCGGTGGCCCGGCTCGTCGAGACGACGCTCGCGTCGTGCGGCCGCCTCGACATCCTCGTGAACAACGCCGGCACCAACATCCGCAAGCCGGTGCAGGACCTGTCGGTGGACGAGTGGCACCGCGTCCTCGACACCAACCTGACCTCGGCCTTCCTGTGCTCGAAGGCCGCCTACCCCGCCTTCCGCACGGCCGGCGGCGGCAAGATCATCAACATCGGCTCCATGATGTCCATCTTCGGCGCCTCCTTCGCGCCCGCCTACGGCTCCAGCAAGGGCGGTATCGTGCAGCTCACGAAGTCCATGGCGGTGGCGTGGGCGCGGGACAACATCCAGGTGAATGCCGTGCTGCCCGGCTGGATCGACACCGACCTCACGCGCCAGGCGCGCGAGCAGGTGCCCGGCCTGCACGACAACGTGCTGCGCCGCACGCCGGCCGGGCGCTGGGGCGGGATGGACGACATGGCCGGCGTCGCGGTGTTCCTCGCCGGCGCCGGCTCCGACTTCGTCACCGGCACCGCCATCCCCGTCGACGGCGGCTATTCCATCCAGGGCTGACATGCGCGTCGTCGTGGCCGACGCCATCGCGCCCGAGGGCGTCGCCTACCTCCGCGCGCACGGCTGCGAGGTGGACGACCTCGTCGGCGCGCCGCCGGCCGCGCTCCCGCGCGCGCTCGCCGACGCCGAGGCGCTGGTCACGCGCTCGGCCACCGCGGTGACCGCCGCGCTCCTCGACGGCGCCCCGAAGCTGCGCATCGTCGGCCGCGCCGGCGTCGGCGTGGACAACATCGACGTCGAGGCCTGCTCGCGGCGCGGGGTGGTGGTCGTCAACGCGCCGTACGGCAACGTGGTCTCGGCGGCCGAGCACACGGTCGGCATGCTGCTGACGATGGTCCGCCGCATTCCCGAGGCGCATGCGCGGCTCAAGACCCTGGAGTGGAACCGCTCGATCTACGGCG
Organism: Methylomirabilia bacterium; assembly: GCA_041497115.1. Classification (GTDB taxonomy): domain Bacteria; phylum Methylomirabilota; class Methylomirabilia; order Rokubacteriales; family CSP1-6; genus AR5. The sequence continues at coordinate 1,874 of JBGQFW010000085.1, read as the reverse complement.
CCGAGCTCTACCGCAAGACCATCGGCATCGTCGGGCTCGGCAAGGTGGGCTCGCGAGTGGCGGCGCGGCTGCGCGGCTTCGAGGCGACCCTGCTGGTGTTCGATCCCTACATCCCCGCGAGCCGCGCCCGCGACCTGGGCGCCCAGCTCACCGACTTCGAGACGCTGGTGCGGACCGCCGACGTCCTCACGTTCCACGTGCCGCTCACACCGGAGACGGAGGCGATGGTGACCGCGCGGGAGCTGGGATGGATGAAGCCCGGCGTGCGCATCGTCAACTGCGCACGGGGCGGCATCGTGCACGAGGGGGATCTGCTGACGGCGCTGGACGCCGGGCGCGTCGGCGGCGCCGCCATCGACGTGTGGAGCGAGGAGCCCCCCCGCTCGGACACAGTCCGCCGGCTGATCCAGCATCCGCGGGTCGTGGTCACGCCGCACCTGGGCGCCAATTCCAGCGAGGCGCAGGTCAACGTCGCGGTGGACGTGGCCCGGCAGATCGTGGCGTTTCGCGACGGCGAGCTCGTGGAGTTTCCGGTCAATATCCCGATCGGCGATCCCGCCACGCTGACCGCGCTGCGCCCGTGGGTGGCGCTGGCCGACCGCCTCGGCCGCTTCTGCGTGCAGCTCGACCACGAGCACCTCGGCCGCGTGCGCGTCACGGTGGCCGGCGCCCTCGCCGAGACCGACCCCGAGCTCCTCGCGCGGGCCGTGCTGGCCGGCCTGCTCGACCCCGTGATGACCGGGCCGGTGAACCTCGTGAACGCCCATCTGGTGGCCGCGGAGCGCGGCGTCACGGTCGAGGTCGTGCGCGAGGCGGAGGCGTCCGGCTACCAGAGCGTGCTCACGGTGGCCATCGAGACGGCGGGCGGGCGCAAGCAGATCGCGGGCACGGTCTTCGACGGCCAGCCCCGCGTGGTGCGCCTGCGCGACCTCAACATCGAGTTCGCGCCCGAGGGGTTCATCCTGGTGCTGTCCTACGAGGACCGGCCGGGCATGGTCGGACGCATCGGCTCGATCCTCGGCCGGCTCAACGTCAACATCGCGTCGATGCACGTCGGCCGTCGCGAGAAGCGCGGCCGCGCCATCGTGGTGCTCCTCCTGGACGAGGATCTCTCGCCCGACCAGCTCACCGAGGTCGCCGGCGCCGTCGAGGCGGACTTCGTGCGCCTCATCCGCCTGCCGTAGCCGGAAATCCTTGGTGGCCTCGGGGCCGCCTTGCTAGAGTTTCGGCATGACACATCGTGGACTTGCCGTCACACTCGCGGTGTCCCTGCTGCTCTCAGCCTGCGCGAGCGCGCCGCCGCGCGCGGTCCGGACCGAGTTCGAAGACATCCCCGTCCCCAAGGGGCTCAGCTACCAGGCCGACGACTCGACGATCGTCGAGACGCCCACCGTCAAGGCCGTGCGCTACGTGTACCGCGGCCGGCTCGAAGCCGATAGCCTGGCGGCGGCGATCCGGAGCACGCTCGAGGCCAACGGGTGGCGTCACGTGAGCAGCACGAAATCGGGCCAGCACGGGGCAACTCAAGTTTATGAGAAGGAAGGCGATTCGCTTCAGGTCCTGCTGTGGGAAGGGCTGTGGTACACATATGCGGAGTACACCACGGGCAGGGTCGTCAAGCGTCCCAAGTAGTTTCCGCTATTGACATTACGAGCGACCGTCCCTATCATCCCGGGGATTGTAGCGGCGTTGGCCTCGCGGCTCGAGCGGGCGGTGCAATGCGCATGACCTTGGGGGGGGCGGCGGTGAGCGACAAGCGCGGTTCGCGGCTGGCGTTGGGCTGTCTTCTCGCCGTCCTGCTGCCCGTCGTCTGCCTGGCGCCTGCGCCGGCGGCGGCCGTGGACCTCAACGCCATGTGGCCGGACCTCGGGCTG
>JBGQFW010000084.1:0-18556 GCA_041497115.1 Methylomirabilia bacterium | reverse complement strand
CGGGTTCTCGCCGTACTTCAGATTGAGCTCGCGCTCGGCCTCGAGCCGCAGCGGGTGCGGGAACTCGTCGGGCTGCATCTGCGCCACGGCCGGCGCCGCCGCCGGCGAGCGCAGCCAGGCGGCGATCGCCGCGTCGTACTGGGCGGTGCGACGGAACGCCTCCTGGGCCAGGCGGAAGCGGGTGGCCGGGCTCAGCTCGCCGGCGGCGGTCAGCTCGTCGAGCACGGCGCGGTACTGGGAGGGATCGGTGACGACCCCCACGCCGCCGTGGTTCTTGGCGGCCGCGCGGATCATCGTCGGCCCGCCGACGTCGATCTGCTCGATCGCCTCGGCCGGCGTCACCCCCGGCTTCGCCACCGTCGCCTCGAACGGGTAGAGGGCCACGACGACCAGGTCGATGGGCGGGATCCCGTGGCGCTCGAGCGCCTCCAGATGCGCGGGGGCGTCGCGCCGGGCCAGGATGCCGCCGTGGATCACCGGATGCAGCGTCTTCACCCGGCCGTCGAGCATCTCGGGAAACCCGGTCACCTCCGCCACGTCGCGCACCGCCACACCGGACTCGCGCAGCAGCTTCGCCGTGCCGCCGGTCGAGAGGATCTCGACGCCCAGCCCGGCGAGGCCGCGGGCGAAGTCCACCACCCCGGTCTTGTCGTGCACCGACACCAGCGCGCGCCGCACCTTCATCGTTGCCCCTCCGCGGTCACGATGACCCGGCGTCCCACGATCCGCAAGCGCCCCTCGGCGAACAGCCGGATCGCCTCCGGATAGATCCGGTGCTCCTCGGCCAGGATCCGCGCGGACAGCGTCTCCTCGGTGTCCCCGGACTCGACCGGCACCGCCGCCTGCAGCACGATCGGCCCGGTGTCCACACCCTCGTCGGCGAAGTGCACGGTGGCGCCGGCCACCTTCACGCCGTGCTCGAGCGTCTGGCGCTGGGCGTGCAGACCCGGAAAGGCGGGCAGCAGCGAGGGGTGAATGTTCAGCGCGTGCCCGGCGAACGCCCGGATGTACGCGGGAGAGAGGATGCGCATCCAGCCGGCATGACACATGAGCCCGACCGCCCGCGCCCGCAGCTCGTGCACCAGCGCCAGGTCGTAGGTCTCGCGGTCGGCGAAGTCCTTGGGGTTGAGCCACAGCGCCTCGACGCCGGCCGCCCGCGCGCGCTCGAGAGCGAGGGCGCGCTCGCGATCGGAGATCACGACCACCACCCGCGCCGGGAAGCCCGGGCGCGCGCAGGCGTCGAGGATGGCCTGCAAGTTCGAGCCGCGCCCGGAGGCGAGGACGCCGAGGGCGAGGCTCATGCGAGCTCCACCCCGCGCTCGCCGGCGACGATCTCGCCGAGCGCGTGGACGGTCTCGCCGGCGGCGCGCAGCGACGCCGCGACGTGGTCGGCCCTCCCCGCCGGCACCACGAGCGTATAGCCGATCCCCATGTTGAACGTCCGGAACATCTCGACCTCGTCCACGCCGCCGGCGCGCGCGAGGGTGTCGAAGAGCGCGGGCACCGGCCACGCCCCGCGCCGGAGCCGGGCCCGGCAGCCGTCGGGCAGCACCCGCGGCAGGTTGCCGGTGATCCCGCCGCCGGTGATGTGCGCCATCGCGTGGACGTGCTCGCGCACGGGCAGCACCGAGCGCACGTAGATGCGGGTCGGCTCCAGCAGCGCGTCGGCCACCGTACGGCCGGTGCCGGGCAGCGGCGCGCCGATCGTGAGCCCCATGACGTCGAAGACGATCCGCCGCGCCAGGCTGTAGCCGTTGGAGTGCAGGCCGGAGGAGGCCAGCCCCAGCACGGTGTCGCCCGGGCGCACGGCGGCGCCGTCGATGATCCGCGCGCGCTCGACGATGCCGACCGCGAAGCCGGCCAGGTCGTACTCGCCGGGCGCGTAGAGGTCGGGCAGCTCGGCGGTCTCGCCGCCGATCAGCGCACACCCCGCCTCGCGGCAGCCGGCGGCGACGCCGCGCACGAGCGCCTCCACCCGCGCCGGGTCCACCCGCGCGGTGCCGATGTAGTCGAGGAAATAGAGGGGCTCGGCGCCGTGGACGAGCAGGTCGTTGACGCTCATCGCGACGAGGTCGATCCCGACCGTGTCGTGGCGGTCGGCGAGGAAGGCGACCTTGAGCTTGCTCCCGACCCCGTCGGTCGAGGACACCAGCACGGGCTCGGTATACCCGGTGGGAACGCGCACGAAGCCCGCGAAGGCCCCGATGCCGCCCAGCACCTCGCGGCGAAAGGTGGCGCGGGCCAGCGGCGCGATGCGGCGGACCGCCTCGTCGCCGGCCTCGATGTCCACGCCGGCCGCCCGGTACGTGAGCTTGTCCGCCACCGGACTCAGGCGTCGAAGAGTCGGAGTTGGGAGGTCGACTCGGGCTCGAGGCCGACCCGATAGGCCCCGGTGAAACAGGCGTGGCAGAAGTGCGCCGGGTCGGAGCCGGCCGCCTTCAGCATGCCGTCCAGTGAGAGGTAGCCGAGCGAATCGGCGCCGAGGTACCGGCAGATCTCCTCGACGGAGTGGCTGGAGCCGATCAGCTCGCGGCGGGTCGGCGTGTCGATCCCGTAGTAGCACGGCCACTGGATCGGCGGCGAGGAGATGCGCACGTGGACGGCGCGCGCGCCGGCGCTGCGGATCATCCGCACGATCTTGCGGCTGGTGGTGCCGCGCACGATCGAGTCGTCCACCACCACCACCCGGCGGCCCTCCAGCATCTCCCGCATGGGGTTGAGCTTGACCTTGACCCCGAAATGACGGATGCCCTGCTTGGGCTCGATGAACGTGCGGCCGACGTAGTGGTTGCGGATGAGCCCCAGGTCGAACGGCGTCCCCGCCTCCTCCGAGTATCCCAGCGCGGCGCTGGTACCGGAGTCGGGCACCGGGATGACGATGTCGGCCTCGGCCGGGTGCTCGCGGGCGAGCTGGCGGCCCAGCTCCTTGCGGGTGGTGTGCACGTTGCGGCCCCACAGCACCGAGTCGGGCCGCGCGAAGTACACGTACTCGAACACGCACTGCAGCCGCTCGCCGGGCGCGGCCGCGCGGAGCGAGCGCAGCCCGCCGTCGGCGATGACCACCAGCTCGCCGGGCCCGACGTCGCGCTCCGTCTTGGCCTCCATGAGATCGAGCGCGCAGGTCTCGGAGGCGACGATCCAGGAGTCGGCCAGCCGCCCGAGCGTCAGCGGGCGGAAACCGTAGGGATCGCGCACGGCGTAGAGCGCGTCCGGCGTGAGGATGAGGAGCGAGTAGGCGCCCTTGACCTGGGCCAGCGCCCAGATGATCTGCTCCTCCAGCGAGCCGGCCGGCGCCCGCGCGAGGAGATGCAGGATCACCTCGGTGTCCGAGCTCGACTGGAAGATCGCGCCCTCGCGCTCCATCTGCTTGCGCAGCTGATCGGCGTTGGTCAGGTTGCCGTTGTGCGCGATCGCGATGGGGCCCCGCGCGGTGGTGGCGGTGATGGGCTGCGCGTTGCGGAGGTTGGACGACCCCGCCGTCGAGTAGCGCACGTGGCCGATGGCGCGATGGCCGGGCAGCCGGCGCAGCCGCTCGGGATGGAAGACGTCGGCGACCCACCCCATCGCCTTCTCGTTGTGGAAGGTGTGGCCGTCGGTGGCGGCGATGCCGGCCGACTCCTGGCCGCGGTGCTGGAGCGCGTAGAGACCGAGATAGGTGACGTTGGCGGCCTCCGCATGGTTCCAGATGCCGAACAGCCCGCACTCGTCGTGGAACTTGTCGTCACGCCATGTGGCGTTCAAAGCCGTTCCTCCACGCGTGCTCGAGGCGCTCCACCGCCACGTCCACGACCGTCTCCGACCCCACGCGGAGCCGCAGCCGGTCGCCCCCCGTCGTCCCGATCCAGCTCCATGGAATGGCCGACTCTGCCATCAGGCCTTCGAACTCCCGCGCCCGGGGCGCATCCACGCTGACGATCACCCGCGACGGCCCTTCGCCGAACAGCGTGAGGTCGCGCCGCCCGCCGGCCGCCAGCGCGGCCTCGCACCCGATCGGCGCCCGTCCGGTCACACACGCCTCGGCGAGCGCGACCGCCAGCCCGCCGTCCGCGCAATCGTGGGCCGCCGTCACCAGCCCGGCGCCGATCGCCGCGCGCACCGCCGCCTGGACCCGCCGCTCCAGCTCGAGATCGAGCGGCGCCAGCCGCCCCGCCTGCCGCCGGTGACGCGTCCACAGATATTCGGAGCCGCCCAGGCTGACGGCGTCCGGCCCCAGCAGCGCGACCCGGTGGCCGTCGCCCTTGAACCACTGCGTGGCCAGCAGTCCCGCGTCCTCGAGCAGCCCGACCACGCCGATGATGGGCGTGGGCAGGATCGCCCGGCCGCTCGTCTCATTGTAGAGGGAAACGTTGCCGCCTACTACCGGGAGCTCGAGCGCCCGGCACGCCTCCGCGATGCCGTCCACCGCCTCGGCGAGCTGCCAGAGGATCTCGGGCCGCTCCGGCGAGCCGAAGTTGAGGCAGTCGGTGACGCCGAGGGGAAGACCGCCGGCGCAGGAGACGTTGCGCGCCGCCTCGCACACGGCCATCGCCGCGCCGCGCCGGGGGTCGAGCAGCACCTGGCGGCCGTTGCCGTCGGTGGCCACCGCGATGGCCCGCCGGGTGCCCTTCACGCGGAGCACGCTGGCGTCGGAGCCGGGCAGCACCAGCGTGTTGATGCCCACCTGCTGGTCGTACTGCCGGTACGCCCACTCCTTGGAGGCGATGGCCGGCGAGCCCACGAGGTCGACCAGCGCCTGCCCGTAGTCGGCGGGCTCCGGCAGCGTCAGCGGGTCGAAGGCGACGAGGTCGGCCAGCCAGGCCGGCGGCGCGTAGGGCTTTTCGTAGCGGGGCGCCTCGGCCAGCGCGTCCACCGGCACGTGGGCGACCTCCTCGCCCCGGTGGCGGACGACCAGGTCGGGGCCGGCCGTCACCTCGCCGATCCGCACCGCGTCGAGCTCCCACTTGGCGAAGACGGCGCGCAGCTCCTCCTCGCGGCCCCGGACGCCGACCAGCAGCATGCGCTCCTGCGACTCCGAGAGCAGCAGCTCGTACGGCGTCATGCCCTCCTCGCGCTGGGGCACCGCCGACAGCTCCACCTCGAGCCCGGTGCCGCTGCGGGCCGGCATCTCGGAGGTGCAGCAGGCCAGCCCGGCCGCGCCCATGTCCTGGATGCCGACGACGGCGCCGGTGGCCATCGCCTCCAGGCAGGCCTCGAGCAGCAGCTTCTCGGTGAAGGGATCGCCCACCTGCACCGTGGGCCGGCGCTCCTCGGCGTGCTCGTCGAAGGTGGCCGACGCCATGGTGGCGCCGTGGATGCCGTCGCGCCCGGTCTTGTTGCCGACGTAGAAGACCGGGTTGCCGACGCCCTCGGCGCGCGCGCGGAAGATCCGGTCGGCGCGCACGAGGCCCACGCACATGACGTTCACGAGCGGGTTGCCGGCGTACTCCGGCGCGAAGGCGATCTCGCCGCCGACGGTGGGACACCCGAAGCAGTTGCCGTACCACGAGATGCCCGACACCACGCCGTTGATCAGGTGGCGCGTCTTCGCGTCGCCGGGATCCCCGAAGCGCAGCGAGTCGAGAATGGCAATCGGGCGGGCGCCCATCGTGAAGATGTCGCGCAGGATGCCGCCCACCCCGGTCGCGGCCCCCTGGAAGGGCTCGATGAACGAGGGGTGGTTGTGACTCTCGATCTTGAAGACGACCGCCCAGCCGTCGCCGATGTCCAGCGCCCCCGCGTTCTCGCCCGGCCCCTGCAGCACGCGGGGGCCGCTCTGGGGCAGGCGCGCGAGGAAGACCTTGGAGTGCTTGTAGGCGCAGTGCTCGGACCACAGCGCGGAGAAGAGGCCGATCTCGGTGTAGGAGGGCTCGCGGCCGAGCCGCCGGATGATTCGATCGTACTCTTCGGCCGTCAACCCCAGGCCGCGCGCCAGGTCGAGCGTGACCTTCGGCTCAGCCCCGGTCAATCGCTCTCGATCTCCGGAACGTCGTCAACGCTTCGTGAAGGTGGAGTCCTCGACGAGGCTGCCGAGGAGCGAGTGGAAGATCGACATCCCGTCGGTGCCCCCCATGGCGGATTCCGCCGCGCGCTCGGGATGCGGCATGAGCCCGAGCACGGTGCCGCCCTCGTTGACGATGCCCGCGATGTTGTCGACCGAGCCGTTCGGGTTGGCGGCGCGCGTCACCTGCCCGTCCGCCGTCGCGTAGCGGAACACGACCTGGTGATGCTGGCGCAGCGCCCGCAGCGTCTCGGGGTCCGCGTGGTACTTGCCCTCGCCGTGCGAGATCGGCATCGTCAGCACCTGGCCGGGGCGGAGGGCGCGCGTGAACGGCGTCTCGGCGTTCTCGACGAGCAGGTGCGTGGACTGGCAACGGTACTGCAGGCACTCGTTGCGCATGAGGGCGCCGGGCAGGAGCCCCGCCTCGCACAGGATCTGGAAGCCGTTGCAGGAGCCGAGCACGAGGCCGCCGCCGGCGATGAACTCCGGGAGCGCCTCCACCACCGGCGAGCGGCCGGCCACCGCGCCGGCGCGCAGGTAGTCCCCGTAGGAGAATCCACCGGGGAGGATCACGCAGTCCAGCTCGGCGAGGTTGCGGTCCCGGTGCCACACGTACTTGACCGGCTGCCGGATCACTTCCGAGATCACGTAGTGGAAGTCGCAGTCGCTCCACGTGCCCGGGAACACGACGACGCCGAATCTCATGAAGTCGAGTCTCTCCTCTCCGGGTGCGGCTTTGGCGGCGCGAGAACGATTGCCATCTTACCGGACGGCTCCGGGCGGAGCAAGGCGCTCGGCCGGCTCGGCCTCGATGGAGTAGTCCTCGAGGATCGTGTTGGCGAGGAGGCGGCGGCACATCTCGTCCACGCGGGCGCGCGCCTGGGCGGCGCTGGGGGCGTCCACGTCCACCTCGACGAGCTTGCCCACGCGCAGCCCGCGCACGTCGCCGAAGCCGAGGCCGGCCAGCGCCCGCTGGACCGCGGCGCCCTGCACGTCCAGGATGCCCGGCTTGAGCCGCACGAGGACGCGGACCTTCACGCGAGGCCCGCCCGCCGGAAGATCGTCTCCACGTTGCGCACGTACCAGCTGGGATCGAAGCAGGCCTTGAGCTCGGCCGGCGCCAACCGCTCGGTGACGGCCGGGTCCGCCGCGAGCAGCTCCAGGAGCGGCCGGCGCTCGCGCCACGCCCGCATGGCGTGGCGCTGGACGAGCTCGTAGGCCACCTGGCGGGCCAGGCCGGACTCGGTCAGCTTGAGCAGCACGCGCTGCGAGTAGATGTTGCCGTGGCTCGCCTCGAGGTTCTCGGCCATGCGGGCCGGATCGACGTCGAGGCCGGTGACGATGAACACGGCCAGGTCGAGCATGTAGTCGAGCAGGATGGTGGAGTCGGGGAAGATCACCCGCTCGACCGACGAGTGGCTGATGTCGCGCTCGTGCCACAGCGCGACGTTCTCGGCGGCGGCCAGCGCGTTGGTCCGGAGCAGCCGGGCGAGGCCGCAGATCCGCTCGCACAGCTCCGGGTTGCGCTTGTGGGGCATCGCGCTCGAGCCCTTCTGCCCCTCGCCGAACGGCTCCTGCGCCTCCAGCACTTCGGTGCGCTGCAGGCCGCGGATCTCCAGCGCGATCTTCTCGAGCGAGGCGCCGGCGATGGCGAGCGCCGCGCAGAACTCGGCGTGGCGGTCGCGCTGGACGACCTGGGTCGAGACCGGCTCGACGCCGAGGTCGAGGTCGCGGCAGACCTCCTCCTCCACCTCGGGCTCGACGTGGGCGAAGTTGCCGACCGCGCCCGACACCTTGCCCACCGCGATCGCCGCCCGCGCCCGCCGCAGCCGCTCGAGGTTGCGCCCGGCCTCCACGTACCAGACCGCGACCTTGAGGCCGAACGTCGTCGGCTCGGCGTGGACACCGTGGGTGCGGGCGATCGTCAGCGTGTCGCGGTGGCGCAGCGCCAGGGTCCGCAGCGCCTGCTGCAGCCGCTCCTGGCCGGCGATCAGGAGGTCGGCGGCGTCGCGGAGCTGGAGCGCGGTGGCGGAGTCCCAGACGTCGCTGGTGGTGAGGCCGACGTGGACGAACCGGGAATCGGCGCCGAGCTGCTCCTCCAGGGTGGTGAGCAGCGCGATCATCTCGTGCTTCACGCGGCGCTGGATCTCGAGGATGCGTTCGACGTCCACCCGGACGGCCCGGATGCGGGCCATCGCCTCGGCGGGGATGCGGCCGCGGCGCGCGTAGGCCTCGCACACCGCCACTTCCACCCGGAGCCACGCCTGGTACTTGGCGGCCTCGCTCCAGATACTTCCCATGGCGGGCCGGGTGTACCGCTCGATCACGCCCCCACCTTAAAGCAAAAACGAACGGAGTGTAAAGACCCGTCCGCCGGAGGGGGACGACGTCCCCGGGGTTACCGGAGTTCCGCGGGCAGGTTGCGGCGGTCGAGCGGGCCGAGCGTCGTCAGCGCCAGCCGGTCCTCGTCGAGCAGCTCGGTGACGAGCGCCTGGACCTCCTCGTGGCGCACGGCGTCGATGGAGGCCAGCATCGCGTCGATGGGGAGGAACGAGCCCAGGTGCATCTCGTGCTTGGCCAGGCGGTTCATGCGGCTGGAGGTGGACTCCAGCGACAGCATGAGGCTGCCCTTGAGGTGGTCCTTCGCCCGCTTCAGCTCCTCGACGGTGACGCCGGTCTTCTTGAGGTCGCGCACCTCCTTGAGGATCGACTTCAGCACCTTGGCGAAGTTCTGGGCGTCGGTGGCCGCGTAGACGTACAGCAGGCCGGTGTCCGCGAAGGCCTGGGCGCCGGTGTGGATCGAGTAGACCAGCCCCTGGCGCTCGCGCACCTCCTGGAACAGCCGCGAGGACATGCTGCCGCCCATCGTGTCGTTGAGCAGGAACATCGCGTAACGCTCGGGCGCGTTGTGGCACAGACCGGGAAAACCCATCACCACGTGCACCTGCTCGAGGCTCTTGTGGACGATGTTGACGCCGGGCGTGAGCTTCGGCGGCTCGGCCGCCCGCGCGAGAGCCGGCCGCTCGAAGCCGTTGAAGCCGCGCCCAAACAGCTCGACGACGTGGTCGTGGGTCACGTTGCCGGCCACCGCGATGACGATGCGCGGCGGCACGTACTCCTCGGCGAAATGGCCGGCGATGAGCTCGCGGCCGTAGCTGCTGACCAGCTCGCGGGTGCCGAGGATGGGACGGCCGAGCGGATGCTCGGCCCACACCTGGGCCGCGAAGAGGTCGTGGATCACGTCGTCGGGGGTGTCCTCCACCATGCGGATCTCCTGGAGGACCACCGACTTCTCGCGCTCGAGCTCCTCGGCGTCGAAGAGCGGGTGCAGCAGGATGTCGGTCAGGAGATCGACGGCCAGGGGCACGTGCTCGTCGAGAACCTGGACGTAGAAGCAGGTGTTTTCCTTCGTCGTGAACGCGTCCATGTTGCCGCCCACCGAGTCCATGGTGCGGGCGATGTCCTGAGCGGTGCGGGTGGCGGTGCCCTTGAACACCAGGTGCTCGATGAGATGCGACATGCCGCCCCGCGCCGCCGGCTCGTGGCGCGATCCCGTCTCGACCCAGACGCCGACCGCGACCGAGCGGACGTGCGGCATCCGCTCCGTCAGGATGCGGATGCCGTTGGCCAGGACGCTCTTGCGGTAGCCTTCACTCACGCGGGGGGTTCGCGGCCTGCGGGTTCTTCAGCCGCTCCTTGTCGGCGAGCGCGGGCTGATCGCGCAGCGCCATCTTCCGGGACAGCCGCATCTTGCCGTTGCCGTCGACCTCGATTACCTTGACCAGCACCTCGTCGCCCTCGCTGAGCACGTCCTGCACCGAGCGGATGCGCGAGTCGGCGATCTGCGAGATGTGCAGCAGCCCCTCGGTGTTGGGGATGACCTCCACGAACGCGCCGAACTCGACGATCTTCTTCACCTTGCCGAGATAGATGCGATCCAGCTCCACCTCGCGGCAGATGTCCTGGATCATCGCTACCGCCTTCTGCACCGACGCGTTGTCGGGCGAGAAGACGGTCACCCGGCCGTCGTCCTCGATGTCGATCTTGGTGCCGGTCGCCTCCTGGATGCCGCGCACCACCTTGCCGCCGGGGCCGATGATCTCGCGGATCTTCTCCTGGCGGATCTTGATGGTGACGAACCGCGGCGCGTAGGGTGACAGCTCCGTCCGCGGCTTCTCGATGGTCTCGCGCATCTTGCCGAGCACGATCAGCCGCGCGTCGCGGGCCTGGCGCAGCGCCTCCCGCATGATGTCGATGGACACCCCGGTGATCTTGATGTCCATCTGCAGCGCGGTGACGCCCTTCTCGGTGCCGGCGACCTTGAAGTCCATGTCACCGTAGTGGTCCTCGGTCCCCATGATGTCGGTGAGGATCCCGAAGCGGTCCCCCTCCTTGACCAACCCCATCGCGATGCCGGCCACGTGGGCCTTGAGCGGGGCGCCGGCGTCCATCAACGCCAGCGAGGCGCCGCACACGCTGGCCATCGACGAGGAGCCGTTGCTCTCCAAGATATCGGAGACGATGCGCACCGTGTAGGGGAACTCCTCCTTGGGCGGCATCACCGCCTCGACGGCCCGCTCGGCGAGCGCGCCGTGGCCGATGTCGCGCCGGCTCGGCGACCCGAAGCGCCGCACCTCGCCCACCGAGAACGACGGGAAGTTGTAGTGGAGCATGAAGTTCCGGTAGGACTCGCCCTCCAGCGCCTCGATCTTCTGCTCGTCGTTCTTGGTCCCGAGCGTGATGGACACCAGCGCCTGCGTTTCGCCGCGCGTGAACAGCGCCGAGCCGTGGGCGCGCGGCAGGTAGGCGACCTCGATCGTGATCGGCCGGATCTCGTTCCCCTTGCGGCCGTCCACGCGGACGCCGCGCTCGACGATCATGCGGCGCACCTCGGACGCCTCGAGCTCCTCGAAGGCCGCCCGCACACCGCCCTTCTTCGCCTCGTCGAGCCCGAGCCCGGCCCACACCTCGTCGAACACCCGGCTCACCGCCTCCGACCGCGGGTGCTTCTCGTGGATCGCCAGCGCCTCGGCCAGCTTGCCGCCGACCAGGCTCTTCACGCGTCCGACGAGCTCGGCGTCGCGGCCGGACCCCGCGTCGAACGCCCAGCGCGGCTTGCCGGCCTGGGCGACCAGCTCCTTCTGCATGCGCGCGAGCCGCTTGCACTGCTCGTGACCGAAGGCGATCGCCTCCAGCATCTTCTCCTCGGGCACCTCGCGGCCGCCCGCCTCGACCATGAGCACGGCGTCCTCGGTGCCCGCCACGATCAGCTCGAGCGGCGACCCCGCCTGCTCGGCGGTCGACGGGTTGGCGACGAGCTGGCCGTCGACCAGTCCCACCCGCACGGCGCCGACCGGCCCATTGAACGGAATGCCGGACAGGCAGAGCGCCGCCGAGGCGCCGTTCATGGCGAGCACGTCGGGATCGTGGTCGCGGTCGCCGGAGATGACCAGGCAGATGACCTGGACCTCGTTGCGGAAGCCGTCGGGGAAGAGCGGCCGGATCGGCCGGTCGATGAGCCGGCAGGTCAGGGTCTCCTTCTTCACCGGCGCGCCCTCGCGCTTGAAGTAGCCGCCGGGGATGCGGCCGCCGGCGTAGGCGCGCTCGCGATACTCGACGGTGAGTGGGAAGAAGTCCTGCCCCTCCCGCGCGCTCCGCGTGGCGACGACGGTGGCGAGCACCATGGTGTCGCCATAACGGACGACGACGGCGCCGTCCGCCTGCTTGGCCACCTTCCCGGTCTCGATGGAGAAAGGATAGCCGTGGATCTCGGTCTGTACGCTGTGACTCATCTGAACAATTGTCCTCGTGGTTCGGCCGTCACCCGGCGAACACCTTAGTGTGAGGAGCGCTGACTCGCGCGCCGAGCGCGCGGGCCGCACCCACAAAGGGCCCCCGGGGTCGTTCCGTCCGAGGACCGGTCTTGTACTGCCACGGGCCCGCCGTCAACGGCGGATGCCCAGCTTGTCGATGAGCACTCGATAGCGCTCGGCGTCCTTTCCCTTCAGGTACTCGAGGAGACCGCGCCGCTTGCCGATCAGCATCAGCAGCCCGCGGCGCGAGTGATGATCCTTCGCGTGGGCCTTGAAATGGTCGGTGAGCCCGTTGATCCGCTCCGTCAGCAGGGCGACCTGGACCTCGGGCGATCCGGTGTCCCCGTCGTGCGTGCGGAACTGCTCGATCAGGCTCTTCTTGCGGTCGAGGGCAAGCGCCATCGGAAGGACCTCCTCCAATCGCCCGTCCCGGAGATGCCTCCCCAGGGGGGTTCAAAACACCTTGTTTTGTCAGCAGATAGGCGGCAGCGTACCACGCCGATGGTTGGAAGTAAAGTTAACGGGCTAGAGCCGGCCGCGGGCCGCCGCGATGTCCCGGCCGATCTGGGCCTTCAACTCGTCCACCGAGGGGAAGCGCATCTCGTCCCGCAACCGCTCGATGAACTCCAGGCGCAGCGTTCGAGTGTAGAGATCACCAGAGAAATCCAGCAGATGGGCCTCGACGGCTAAGGTCGTTTCCCCGAAGGTGGGCCGGACCCCGATGTTGACGACGGCCGGGTGGCGTCGACCCGCGACCTCGACTCGGCCGCCGTAGACGCCGCGGGGCACCAGCAGCGGTCGATCGGGCTCGATGTTGGCGGTCGGAAAGCCGAGCGAGCGGCCCCGCCCCGCACCGGCAGTCACGCGGCCGGTGATCGCCCACGGGCGTCCGAGGAGGCGGGCGGCGGCGGCGACGTCGCCGCGCCCGAGCGTGGCCCGGACCTCGCTCGACGACACCGGCACGCCGTCCACCGTGAGCGGGGCGACGACGTGCGCCCGGTAGCCGAGACGACCGGCCAGGCCGTCGAGCAACCGTGCGTCACCCCGCGCCCCGCGACCGAAACGATGGTTGAAGCCGACGACGATCTCGCGGGCCTGCAGCCGGCCCAGCAGGACGTCCTTCACGAACGCCTCGGCCTCGATGGCCGCCAGGTCCGCGGTGAACGCGAGCACGACGGTCGCGTCCACGCCGGTCTCGCCGATCAGCTCGAGCCGCTCCTCCAGCGTCGTGATCAGGACGGGCGTCCGGCCCGGCTGCAGCACCTCGGCGGGGTGGCGGTCGAACGTGCAAGCGAGCGCGGCGAGACCGGCCGTCCGGGCGCGGGTCACGGCGGTGCCGAGGATGGCCCGGTGGCCGAGGTGGACGCCGTCGAAGACGCCCAGGGCCACCGCGCTCGGACCGGCGTCAGGCGGGAAGGACTCGAGACCCCGGACGATCCGCATGGAGCATCCGTACCGGCCGCGTCCGCTGCCCTTCGAGGACCTCGCCGACGCCGAGCAGCTGCCCCTCGGCGGCATGCACGCGCACCAGCGTGCCGGGTCCGGCCCCGGCCGGCGCGATGGCCACCGGCTGGCCGTGCTCGAACTGCGCGGCCGCCCGCGCGTCGAGCCGGACCGCGGGCCAGCCGGCCAGCGCGGCGTCGGCCGCCTGCACGCGAGCCCACAGCACGCTGGCCGGCTCGTCGGTCAGCGCGCCCCACGGCACCGCGTCGGCGATGGTGAAGGGCCCCACGCGCGTGCGCACCAGCCGCTCGACGGCGGCGCCACAGCCGAGCGCGGCGCCGAGATCGGCGGCGAGCGTGCGGAGGTACGTGCCCTTGCCGCACACGACCCGCAGCCCCACCGTGGCGTCGCCGACGGCCTGGACCTCGATCTCGTGGATCACCACCTCGCGGGGCTCCCGGACGACCTCGATGCCCTCACGGGCCAGCTCGTAGAGACGGCGGCCCCCGTGGTGGACGGCGGAGTACATCGGCGGCACCTGCTTGATGCGCCCCACGAAGGGACGGCACGCCGCCTCCATGCGCACGCGATCGAGCACGGGTGCCGACGCGGTGGCGATCACGCGCCCACCGAGGTCGCCGGTGTCCGTCGTCACGCCCAGGCGCAGCGTGGCCACGTACTCCTTGTCCTGGTCGGCCAGGTACGGCATCAGCTTGGTCGCCTCGCCGAGCAGGATCGGCAGCACCCCGGTGGCCGCGGGATCCAGGGTGCCGGCGTGGCCGACCCGCTTGAGGCCGAGCCGGCGGCGCACCAGGGCCACCGCGTCGAACGACGTGACGCCGGCCGTCTTGTCGAGGACGAGGATCCCGGCGGTCATGGGAGCGGGAACCGCGAGCCCGGTTCGGGCTGTTGGAGCGGGGACCGCGAGCTCGGCTCGTTGCGTGGGTGGCCTGTCTCAGAAGGGCGTGGCTCCTCTCCTGCCGCTTCGCGTACGGCGGCGAGGACATCGCGCGTCACTGGCGCGAGGTCGCCGGGGACGGTGAAGCCGGCGGCGTTGGGGTGGCCGCCGCCGCCGAACTTCGCGGCGATCTTCTGCACGTCCACGTCGCCCTTGCCGCGCAGGCTCACCTTCACCTCGGCGCCGCGCGCGCGCAGCAGACAGGCCACGCGCACGGACTCGATCGAGCGCGGGTAGTTGACCAGCTCCTCGGACTCGATGAAGGTCTCGGGCACGGCGCCCGCCGGCAGGGCCAGCCACGCGACCCGCCCGTCCTCGCTCACCTCCACGCGCGCCAGCGCCGCTGCCAGCAGCCGCAGCGCGTCGCCGGCGCGGCGCTCGTACAGCGCCGAGGAGACGACGGCCGGCTCGGCGCCCGCCGCCACCAGGTCGGCGGCGATGCGGAAGGTCGCCGCGGTGACGTTGGAGTAGCGGAACGAGCCGGTGTCGGTGTGGACGGCGGTGAACAGGTTGGTCGCGATCGCCGGCGTGAGCGGCAGCTCGAGCGCCACCAGGAGGCGGTAGACCATCTCGCCGGTGGCCGCCGCCTGGATGTCGATCCAGTTCACGTGGCCGTAGCGCCGGTTGTCGGGATGGTGGTCGATGTTGATCACGACCGGCGTCGCCGCCCTCGCTTGATCGATCAGCCCCTCGGTGCGGCCCGGATTCGGACAATCGGTCAGCACCACGAGGTCGAACGGCCCGTCCACCGACTTCAGCACCTGGTAGCGCGCGATCCCCGGCAGGAAGCCGAGCGCGCCCGGCGCCGGATGCGGACCGCCGTAGACGACGGACCAGCCGCGCGCCTCGAGCGCCAGCCCCAGGGCCAGCAGCGTGCCCAGCACGTCGGCGTCGGGGTGAACGTGACCGAGCATGAGGGCACGACCCGGCGCGCGGCGGAACGGCGCCAGGATTGTTGGAGCGGGCGGCGCGAGGCCGGGTAGCGCCGCCGGTGGCCCGCCCGAGGAGGCCGGGGGTCCGTTACTCATTGGGCTCGTCCCGCACCCGCTTGAGGAGGGACTGGATGCGGGCGGCGTGCTCCATCGAGTGGTCGGCGCGGAAATCGAGCTCGGGCGTCACGCGCAGGTCGAGGTGGTGGCGCAGCCAGTTGCGGATGAAGCCGCGCGCGCTCTCCAGCGCGGCCAGCGAGGACGTCCACTGCCGCTCGTCGCCCAGCACCGACACGAACACCTTGGCGACGCGCAGGTCCTTGCTCACCTCCACCTCGGTGACCGTGACGAAGCCCAGCCGCGGGTCCTTCAGCTCGCGCTGCAGGAGGGTGGAGACCTCCTCCTTGATGAGCTGGTTCACGCGGTCCAGTCGCTTGCCCTGCATCAGAGGATCTCCACTGACGTGTCCAGCACGCGGCCCTCGACGTGGTCCTCGATGAAGTCCATGGCCTTGGAGACCACCTCGTTGGCGTGGCGGGCGTCGGCGGACACGTAGGCCACCGCGAGCGTGGCCCGCTGCCACGAGTCCTGGTGATCCACCTCGGCCACCGCGCACTCGAACCGGGCCCGCACCTTCTCCTTGAGCCCCCGGAGGACGTGCCGCTTGCCCTTGAGCGAGTCGACGTCGGGCAGGTGCAGCTCGACGGTGCCGAGGGCGACCCGCGCGGACGACACGATGGTCTCCCCCGCCCGTCGCGCTACAGCGTGCGCGCGACTTCCTCGGTGGAGTACGCCTCGAGGATGTCCCCCGGCTGCGTGTCCTTCACGTCTACGCCGATGCCGCACTCGAGGCCGGTCAGCACCTCGCGCACGTCGTCCTTGAAGCGGCGGAGTGAGGTGACGGTGCCCTCGCCGACGACCGTGGTGCCGCGGCGCACCCGCACCTTGGCCCCGCGCACCATCTTGCCGTCCTGGACCTGGGACCCGCACACCGGGCCGAGCTTGGAGATGACGAACATCTGCTTGATGACGGCCCGGCCCAGCACCGTCTCGCGGATCTCCGGCGCCAGCAGGCCTTCCAGCGCCGCCTTCACGTCGTTGATCGCCTCGTAGATGACGTTGTAGCTGCGCACGTCCACGCCGTTGGCCTGGGCCTGGCCGGCCGCCTTCGGCTCGGCCTTGACGTTGAACCCCAGCACGATGGCGTTGGAGGCCGACGCCAGCATCACGTCGCCCTCGTTGATGGCGCCGACCGAGCTGTGGATGACCTTCAGCTTCACCTCGTCGGTGGACAGGCGCTCGAGGGCCTCGGCGACCGCTTCCACCGAGCCCTGCACGTCGGCCTTGAGGATGAGCCGCAGCTCCTTCACCTCGCCCGACTGGATCTGCCGGTTCAGCCCTTCCAGCGTGATGCGGGTGCTGGCCTTGACCTTGGTCTTGTCGCGGTCCGCCCGCATGCCGGCGATCTGCCGCGCCTTGCGCTCATCGGACACCGCCACCAGCACGTCACCGGCGGAGGGCACGCCGGACAGGCCGAGCAGCTCGACCGGATCGGACGGGCCGGCCGTCTTCACCTTCCGACCGGTCGGGTCGATGAGCGCCCGGATGCGCCCGGAGTGTGACCCTACCACCACGGCGTCGCCCTCGTGCAGCGTGCCGTTCTGGATCAGCACGGTCGCGACCGGGCCGCGGCCGCGGTCGAGGCGACCCTCGATGATGACGCCGCGGGCCGCCCGGCTGGGATTGGCCTTGAGCTCGAGGACCTCCGACTGGAGCGCGGTCATCTCGAGGAGCTGGTCGATGCCGGTGAGCTTCTTGGCCGAGGTCGGCACGAAGATGGTCTGGCCGCCCCACTCCTCGGGCACGAGGTTCTGGTTGGCCAGCTCGCGCTTCACCCGCTCGGGCTCGGCCTCCGGCTTGTCGATCTTGTTGACGGCGACGATGATCGGCACGTTGGCGGCGCGGGCGTGGTTGATGGCCTCCAGCGTCTGCGGCATCACGCCGTCGTCGGCGGCCACCACCAGGATGACGATGTCGGTGGCCTGGGCGCCCCGCGCGCGCATGGCGGTGAACGCCTCGTGACCCGGCGTGTCGAGGAACGTGACCTTGCCGTGGCCAGTCACCACCTGGTAGGCGCCGATGTGCTGGGTGATGCCGCCGTGCTCCTTCTCGGCCACCTTCGACTTGCGGATCGCGTCGAGCAGCGACGTCTTGCCGTGGTCGACGTGGCCCATGACGGTCACCACCGGCGGCCGCAGCTGCAGCTGGGCGGGATCGGTCTCGCTCTCCTCCTCGATGACGTCGCCCTCGACCGAGCGGATCTCGAGGTCGAAGTTGAACTTGTCGGCGACCAGCTTGGCCTCGGTCGGATCGAGCAGGTCGTTGACCATCTTCATGACGCCCAGCTCGATCAGCGTCTTGATGATCTCGCCCGACTTGCGGCGCATCTTCTCGGCCAGCTCGGCCACCGTGACCGACTCGCCGACGCGCACGAGCTCGCGCTTGACGTCGGCCGGGGGAGCCGGCGGCGTCTCGACGGCGGCGACCGCCGGAACGACGGGCTTGACGGCCTCGACGGGCGCGGCCGGCCGCGCGGCGGCCGGGACCACCGCCGGCGCGGGCCGGGGCGGCGCCGGCGGCGCCGCCGGCCGCGGCGGCCCCTGCATGATGCGCGGCTGCGCGAACGGCCCGGCGGGCCCGCGCGAGGGCCGCGCGGGCGGCGGCGGAGCCGCACGCTCCAGCGGACGGTACGGCACGATCTTCGGCTCGGGCTTGCGCAGCGGCGGCGCGACCGGCGCGCCGGCGGCGGGCTTCAGCGGCTCCACCGCCGGCGGCGCGACGGGCGGCTCGGGCGCGATCTCGGCCGCCGGCTTCACGATGAGGGGCGGCTCGGGCACGATCTCGGTCGGCCTGGGCTTGACGATCGTGGCGGCCGGCTTGCTCTCCACCGCCTCCTCGGTCGTCTCCTCCGCCGCGCCCGTCTTCGCGCGCGCGGGCTTCCGGGCCGGCAGCGGCGCGCCGTCGGGGCCGAGGACCACTTCCTTCGGCGTCTTCGGCCTGGCCGCGCGCTTGGGCTTGGCCGGCTCCTCGGGCAGATCGCGGCCTTTGCCGAGCTTCACCCTCAGCTCGTTGGCAAGCGTCTGGTCGAGAGGGGTCATGGCACGGACGCCCTTGTGGCCCATCTCATCGGCGGCGACCATGAGGTCCTTGCTGGTCACGCCGAGCTCCTTCGCGAGCTCGATCACCTTGATCTTCGTCGCTGCCACGTCCCCTCCCCTTAGAACTGGGGGCCCCGAAATGGCCCCCAGACCCCCCGATACTCGGGCCGCCCCGGCCAAGCCGTGGCGTCCCTCGATCATCCGCCAGCCCACATCGCCACTGCGCGCCCCGCGATACCCTGCAGACCCGAAACACTCGGGCCGCCCCGGCCAAGCCG
>JBGQFW010000083.1:0-18662 GCA_041497115.1 Methylomirabilia bacterium | reverse complement strand
GCGTTCGTGATCTTGGCCTCCAAGGCGGCTTTCACCAGGCCCGCTCTGGGCACTTCCTTCCGGCTCATCGTGAAAGTCTCCATAGGGGGGTGACACTTTCACGGAGCCGTTAGGGGGTGACATTTTTATAGACCATCGGCACGCAGACGACGACGGCTTGACCGTCCCCCGCCGCTCGGCTAGCCTGCCCGCGTGACTACCGAGCCCGTCCGCCACGAGATCTACACTCACGGCCACGCCCCCGCCGTCGTGCGCCAGCACGGGCGCCGCACCGCCGAGGAGGCCGCCGCCTTCCTGCTGCCCGCCCTCGCGCCCGACATGCGACTGCTCGACGTCGGCTGCGGCCCCGGCAGCATCACGCGCGGCCTCGCCGAGCGGCTGCCGCGCGGCGAGGTCGTCGGCGTGGACCTCTCGCGCGAGACGCTCGAGACGGCCCGGCGCGAGGCCGCCGCGCGCGGGGTGACGAACCTGCGCTACGAGGAGGCGAGCGTCTACGCGCTGCCGTACGCCGACGGCTCGTTCGACGTCGCCTACGCGCACCAGGTGTTCCAGCACCTGCGCGAGCGCGAGGCCGCGCTGCGCGAGCTGCTGCGCGTCGTCCGGCCGGGCGGCCTCGTCGCCGTGCGCGACGTGGACTGGGGCACCGTCGCCTACTGGCCGCCCGATCCGTGGATCGACCGCTACATCGACGTGCACATGCGCACGTGGCTGCGCGGCGGCGGCGAGCCGCGCATGGGCCGCCGGCTGCGCGCGCTCTTCCGGGGGGCGGGCGTCGTGAATCTCCAGATCACTAGCGCGGTCTGGTGCTACGCCACCGAGGAGGACACGCGCGAGTGGGGCGAGTCCTACGCCGATCGCCTGCTCACCTCGTCCATGGGCGAGCGGCCGGTCGAGTTCGGTTTCGCGACGCGCGCCGACATCGAGGCGATGGCGGCGGCGCTGCGCGCGTGGGGGGCGCACCCCGACGCGCTGTGGGCGTTCACCCACGTGGCCGCGCTGGGCCGCCGGCCGGCGTGAGGGGGGCTGCATGCTGAGCCGCGAGGACAACGAGCTCCTGACCCGCACCGGCCCCGCCACGCCGATGGGCGAGCTGCTGCGGCGCTACTGGACGCCGGTGGTGCTGTCGAGCGAGCTGGCGCCGGGCGGCCGCGTGAAGCGCGTGCAGCTCCTCGGCGAGCGACTGATCGTCTACCGCACGCCGGGCGGCCGGCCGGGGCTGATCGCCGAGTTCTGTCCGCACCGCGGCGCCTCGCTCTACTACGGCCGCGTCGAGGCCGACGGCATGCGCTGCGTGTACCACGGCTGGAAGTTCGGCCTCGACGGCCAGTGCCTGGAGATGCCGAGCGAGCCGCGCGAGTCGAGCTTCGCCGCCAAGGTGTGCACGCCCGCCTATCCGTGCGTCGAGGCGGGCGGCATGATCTGGGGATACCTGGGGCCGGGGGCGGCGCCGCCGCTGCCGCACCTGGAGTGGACGCGGCTGCCCGCCGCGCACGTCTTCGCCTCCATGCGCGTGCAGGACTGCAACTGGTTCCAGGCGATGGAGGGCGGCATCGATTCCAGCCACATCGGCTTCCTGCACTCGCCGCTCGATCCCAACGACCGGGGAATCGCCGACGAGCTGGACCGCGCCAGCTTCGGCGTCGGCGCCGCCGTGCTCACCGGCGATCGCGCGCCGCGCTTCGACGTGCGCGACACCGACTACGGCGTGCTGATCGGCGCCCGGCGCACGCAGGCCGACGGGCGATGGCTGTGGCGGGTGACGCAGTACCTGCTGCCGTTCTACACGATGCCACCCGCCGACATCGGCGAGAAGATCGTCCAGTCGCACATCTGGGTGCCGATGGACGACACGCACGTGATCAACTGGATGGTGACCTGGCACACCGAGCGGCCGCTCACCCGCGAGGAGCTGGAGCTGCACATCGGCGGCAAGGGCGCCCACGTGTGCGACTACGCGCCGGCGACCTCGGAGCCGTACGGCGACGTGCGCACCGCCGCCAACCGCGCCAACGACTACTTCATGGACTGGGAGGCGCACCGCACGCGCATGTTCTGCGGCATCCCGGGGTTCGGCGTGCAGGACCAGGCCATCCAGGAGAGCCAGGGGCCGGTGGTGGACCGCGGCGTCGAGCGTCTCGGCACCAGCGACACCGCGATCATCCAGGTGCGCCGGCGGCTGCTCACCGCCGCCCGCGCGCTGCGCGAGCGCGGCGCGACGCCGCCCGGGCTGGAGCCGGCGGCGTTCGGCGTGCGCTCGGCCTCGGCGCTGCTGCCGCCGGACGCGGACTGGGTGGACGGCGCGCTGCCGGCGATCCGCACGCGGCCCGACCAGTCGCTGACGCTCGTCTGAGCCCTTCCGTGGCGCCCCGCCTGGCCGGCCGCATCGCGCTGATCACCGGCGGCGGCGGCGGTATCGGCGCCGCCACCGCCCGCCTGTTCGCCGAGGAGGCGGCCGCCGTTGCGCTGGTGGACACCGAGCCCGCCGCCGTCGAGAGCGCCGCCGCCACGATCCGCGCCGACGTGCCGGGCGCCGTCGTGCTGCCGCTCGTCGCCGACGTGGCGCAGGAGAGCGAGGCGCGGCGCGCGGTGGACGAGGCGGCCGCGCGGCTCGGCGCGCTGCACTGCCTCGTCAACGTCGCCGGCATCCGCGTCTACACGCCGCTGGCCGAGGCGGAGGCCAAGGACTGGGAGCGCATCCTCGGCGTCAACGTGCTGGCGACGGCGTACGCCTGCAAGGCGGCGATCCCGCACCTGCGCGCGGCCGGCGGCGGTACCATCGTGAACGTGTCGTCGGTGTACGCGGTGATGGGCCGGACGGGGATGGGGCAGTACGACACCAGCAAGGCCGCCCTCCTCGGCTTCACCCGCGCGCTGGCCGTCGAGGAGGCGCCCCACGGCATCCGCGTGAACGTGGTGTGCCCGGGCGGGACGATCACGCCCTACCACATCCGGAGAGCGGCCCAGGCCGGCGTGTCGGAGACTCAGCTGCGCGCCTCGCGCTCGCAGGACAATCTGCTCGGCCGCTTCGCCGAGCCGCGCGAGGTCGCCTACCCGATCCTGTTCCTCGCCTGCGCGGAATCCTCGTTCGTGACCGGCGCCACACTGATGGTGGACGCCGGGCGGTCCATCCTCTAGGCTGAGTCCGTGACGCGCGTCCTCGCCGCCGCCCTCCTGGCGCTGCTCGTCGCCACCGCCGCCCCGGCCCAGACGGCCGATTCGGTGGCGGCGGCCATCCGCGTCGAGTGGGCGCGCGTCGCCGACCGGCCGGGCATCGAGGGGTACGTCTACAACGACTCGCCCTACCGGATCGGCCTCGTGCGGCTGCGCGTGGATGGCCGCGACGCGCCCGACCAGGCGCCGACGCCGACGCTGGCGTGGGTGTACGGCGACGTCCCCGCGCGCGGCCGCTGGTACTTCCGCGTGCGCCTGCCGCGTGGCCGCGAGGTGGTCGCGGTGGCGGTCGAGTCGTTCCACCTGATCGCCCGCGAGTCGCCGGAGTCGCCGTGAGGTGACCCCGGTCGCCGGCACGCGCGGCCTCACCGTCGTCGTCGCGCTGCTGATCGTCGTGGTGGTGTGGCGGCGGCGCCCCCAGCCCGGCGCGACTCCCTTCGCGCTCCTCATGCTGGCCGCCGCCGAGTGGGCGGGCGGCGCGCTGCTCGAGCACACCTCGCGCGAGGTCGCGAGCAAGGTCGTCTTCGCCGCGCTCGAGTACCCGGGCATCATGGCGATGGCGCCGCTCTGGCTGGCCTTCGCGCTGGCCTACACCGGCCACGCCGCCGCGCTGACGGCGGCGCGGGCGGCGGCTCTGGCCGTGATGCCGCTCGTCACCGTCGCGCTCGTGTGGACCAACCCCTGGCATCACCTCGTGTGGACGAGCGTCACGCCGTCGTCGCCGGTGGCCGGCGCGCCGCTCGTCTACGGCCACGGCGCGTGGTTCTGGCTGGCCGCCGCCTGGAACTACGCGCTGCTGCTCGCCGGCACGATCGTGCTGGTGATCTCGCTGGCGCGCGCGCACCGGCCCTTCCGCGCCCAGACCGCCGCGCTGCTGCTCGGGATGGTGCTGCCGTGGATCGGCAACGCGCTCTACCTGAGCGGCGCCGGCGTGCTGGGCGGGGTGGATCCCACCCCGCTGGCCTTCGTGCTGACCGGCATCGTGTACTCGGTGGGCGTCTTCCACCGCGGCCTCTTCGATCTCGTCCCCATCGCGCGCCACGCCCTCATCGACAGCATGGCCGACGGCGTGCTCGTCCTCGACGCGCGGCAGCGCGTGATCGACGTCAACCCGAGCGCGCGCGCCCTGCTCGGTCTGGCGACGGCGCCGATCGGCGCGGCGGCCGCCGACGTGCTGGCCCCGTGGCCGGCGCTGGCCGCCGCCGCCGCCGGCGCCCCGATGGCGGCGGCCGCGCGCGTGGAGACGGCCCGGGGGCCGCGCGACCTGCAGGTGGGGCAGAGCCTGCTGCTCGACGCCGCCGGCGCCCCGCGCGGGCGGCTGCTCGTGATGAGCGACGTCACCGATCGCAAGCGGACCGAGGACGCCCTGCGGCAGACCGAGAAGCTGGCCAGCCTGGGCCAGCTCCTGGCCGGCGTCGCCCACGAGCTGAACAACCCCCTGTCCGTCGTGATCGGCCACGCCACGCTGCTGCGGCGCGAGATGGGCGACGCGCCCGGCGCGGGCCGCGTCGAGAAGATCGCGGTGGCGGCCGAGCGGTGCGCGCGCATCGTCGCCAACTTCCTCGCCGTCGCCCGCCGGCGGGAGCCGGAGCGGATGACGACCGACCTCAACGCGGTCCTGCGCGACGCCGTCGCGCTGCTCGCCCACCAGCTCGAGCTCGACAACGTCAGCGTGGTCCAGCGGCTGGCCGCCGACCTGCCGCGGCTGCGCGCCGACACCTCCCAGCTCCACCAGGTCGCGGTGAACCTGATCTCCAACGCCCAGTACGCCATGCGCGAGAGCGCGGGGGAGCGGCGGCTGACCCTCGCCTCGCGCCACGATTTCGCCCGCGGCCGCGTGATCTTCAGCGTCGCCGACACCGGGCCGGGCATCCCGCCGGCGCGGCGCGACCGCATCTTCGAGCCGTTCTTCACGACCAAGCCCGTCGGCTCGGGCAGCGGGCTGGGGCTCTCGGTCTGCCGCGGGATCGTCGAGGCGCACGAGGGCGCCATCGAGATCGGCGACGCCCCCGGCGGCGGCGCGCTGGTCACGGTGGAGCTGCCGGTGACCACCGCGGCGCCGGCGGTGGAGGCGGGCGCGCGCGCCGCCGCCGACCTCGTCCGCGGCAAGCGCATCCTCGTCGTGGACGACGAGCCGGCGGTGGCCGAGGTGCTGCGCGAGATGCTGGCCGAGGACGGCCATCGGGTGGACGTCGCGCCCCACGGGCGGGCCGCGCTGGAGCGGCTCGGCGTCACCGAGTTCGACGTGATCATCAGCGACTTCAAGATGCCGGTCCTCGACGGCGCCGGTCTCTACCAGGGGCTCGTCGCGCGCGATCCCCGGCTGCGCGACCGGCTGGTGTTCATCAGCGGCGACACGCTGGCCCCCGACACGCGGCGCTTCATCCAGACCACCGGCGTGCCCACCCTCGACAAGCCGTTCGAGGCGGCCGACGTGCGGCGCGTCGTCCAGCAGGTGCTTGCCCGCCGGTGAGCGCGCCCGACCCGCATGACGCGCTGCCGATCCACGGCTTCCGGGGGACGCCCGAGGAGATCGAGCGCCAGTGGTACGAGCAGGTCTACCGCGGTCGCGGCGACCGGATGGCCCAGCTCACCTGGCGGGCGGTGCTGATGGGCTCGCTCCTGGGCGGGCTGCTCTCGCTCACCAACCTCTACATCGGCCTCAAGGCCGGCTGGGGGTTCGGCGTCGCCATCACCGCGTGCATCCTCTCCTACGCGATCTGGACCGTGCTGCACCGCGCCGGCGTCGTGCGCACGCCGATGACGATCCTCGAGAACAACTGCATGCAGTCCGCCGCCAGCTCGGCCGGCTACTCGACGGGCGGCACGCTCATCTCGGCGTTCGCGGCGTGGATGCTGCTCAACGACTCCGTCATGCCGCTCGGGGAGATGCTGGCGTGGGTCTTCCTGCTCGCGGTGCTCGGCGTGACGATGGCGATCCCCATGAAGCGCCAGATGATCAACGTCGAGCAGCTGCGCTTCCCCAGCGGCGTCGCGGCGGCGGAGACGCTGCGGGCGCTGCACGCGACGGGCGGGCAGGGGCTGCGCTCGGCGCGCGCGCTCGGCTGGGCCGGCCTCGCCGCGCTCGTCGGCAAGTTCTGGGCGGAGGGGCTCGCGCTGGTCAGCGGCGCGCTGGCGCCGCTCATGATCTCCACCTGGATCGCCGCGTTCAACACGCGCGTCCTCGGCCCGGCCTGGATGGGGCGCACCGTGATGCTGTCGTGGGAGCCGATGTTCATCGCCGCCGGCGCCATCACCGGGCTGCGCGTGTGCTGGAGCATGCTGCTCGGCAGCGTCACCGCCTGGATGATCTTCGTGCCGATCCTCCAGGCCCGCGGCGTCATCGCGGGGACCGGCTACGGCACCCTGGTGCAGTGGACGCTGTGGGGCGGCGTCGCCTGCATGGTGACCTCGAGCCTCCTGGCCTTCGCGCTCGAGTGGCGGACCGCGCTGCGCGCGCTCGCCGACCTGGGCGCGATGCTGAGCGGCCGCCGGCGCGACGACCCGGTGGCGGCGCTCGAGGCGCCGATGTCGTGGCTGCTGCTCGGGCAGGCGGGCGCCTTCGTCGGCCTCGCCTGGCTCGGCCACCGCGCCTTCGGCATGCCCTACTGGCAGACGGCGCTGGCCGTGCTGCTGTCGTTCGCGCTGGCGCTGGTCGCCTGCCGCGTCACCGGCGAGACCGACACCACGCCGGTCGGCGCCATGGGCAAGATCACCCAGCTCACCTTCGGCGTGCTCAACCCGGGCAACGTCAACGTCAATCTCATGAGCGCCAACGTCACCGCCGCCGCCGCCGCCAGCAGCGCCGACCTGCTGACCGACCTCAAGAGCGGCTACCTGCTGGGCGCCAACCCCCGCAAGCAGTTCCTCGCCCAGCTCGCCGGCATCTTCGTCGGCACCGTGGTGAGCGTGCTCGCGTTCCGGCTGCTGGTGCCCAACGCCGCCGCGCTCGGCTCCGACCAGTTCCCCGCGCCGGCCGCCCAGACGTGGCGGGCGGTGGCGCTGGCCCTCTCGCACGGCGTCGGCGACCTGGGGCCGGTGAAGATCTGGTCCATCGCGATCGGCGCCGCCGTCGGTGTGGCGCTCACGCTGCTGCCGCGCTGGCTCCCGGCCCGCGCGCATCTGATCCCGTCGGCGGCCGGCATCGGGCTGGCGTGGACGTTCCACTGGTACTACGGCGTGCTGTTCTTCATCGGCGCTCTGCTCGGCTGGTGGCTCGAGCGCCGCCATCCGGCGTGGGCGGCCGAGTTCACGTTCCCGGTGGCGTCGGGCTGGATCGCCGGCGAGAGCCTGATGGGCGTCACGCTCATCATGGCCGAGCACGGGCCCACGCTGCTGCGCGCGCTGTTCCGTCACTGACGTCACCCGCACCCCAGGAGGAGTCCCCATGGCGAAGCTCGAGAAGTACGGCGCCCCCGGCGTCTTCGACCCGCCCGGCTACAGCCAGGCCATCAAGGTCAGCGGCGCCCAGACGATCCTGTTCCTGGCCGGGCAGGTGGCCTACACGCCCGACGGCCGCCCCGCCCACCGCGGCGACTTCGCCGCGCAGGCGCGCCAGGTGTTCGGCGCCGTCAAGGCGCTGGTGGAGGCGGGCGGCGGCACGCTGGCCAACGTGGTGAAGATCACCACGTACCTCACCGACGCGCGCCACCGGCCGGAGTTCCGCGTCGTGCGCGACGAGTTCTTCGGCTCCCGCGGCCCCGCCTCGACGATGATCGAGGTCGGCAAGCTGGCCGAGCCCGACTACCTGATCGAGGTGGAGGCGATCGCCGTCGTGTAGGGTCAGAAGCCGCGCGCCATGAAGGCGGCGACGAGGACCATCGCCGCTACCAGCGCGAGCTGGACGTGGCTCACGTGGGCGAGCGCGCGGGCGGCCGACGTGTCGGGCACGAGGCCGCGCCCGGCGACGCGGCGCCACCGCAGCAGCGTCAGCATCGGCCGCACCTCGAGCACGCACACCAGCGCGAACAGCGCCATCTTGAGCCAGAACAGGCGGGAGGCGAGGTAGAACGCGCCGCCCTTCTCGAGGCCGGCGAACGCCCGCAGCAGCCCGGTGACGAGCCACAGGCCGGCCGCCACCCCCCACACCGCGTCGGCGGCGAAGAGCCGGCGCAGGCCGCCACGGTCGAGCGTGCCCGCGAGCGCCCGCCCGCGCAGGAAGATGGCGGGCAGGCCGAGCGCCAGCGCGTAGAGGTGGAGCGCGGAGACGATCGCGGCGGTGGTCATGGGGGTATTCTAGCGTCGTGGCGATGCGAACCACGTGCTGCATCGCGGGCGGCGGCCCCGCCGGCATGATGCTGGGATTCCTGCTGGCCCGCGCGGGGGTCGAGACGCTCGTGCTCGAGAAGCACGCCGACTTCCTGCGCGACTTCCGCGGCGACACGATCCATCCCTCGACGCTCGAGGTCCTGGCCGAGCTCGGCCTGCTCGAGGAATTCCTGCGATTGCCGCACCAGGAGGTGTCCCGGCTCTACGCCCAGGTCGGCGACGTGCGGCTGTCGGTCGCCGACTTCACGCGGCTGCCCGCACGCTGCCCGCGGCTGGTCTTCATGCCCCAGTGGGATTTCCTCGAGTTCCTCGCCGCGCACGGGCGGCGACTGCCCGCCTTCCGGCTGATCACCGAGGCGGAGATCACCGGGCTCGTGGAGGAGGACGGGCGCGTGGCCGGCGTGCGCGTGCGCGCGGCGACCGGGCCGCTCGAGGTCCGCGCCGACCTGGTCGTCGGCGCTGACGGCCGCCACTCGGTCGTGCGCGCGGCGGCCGGCCTGCCGGTCGAGGAGCTGGGAGCGCCGATGGACGTGCTGTGGTTCCGCCTCTCGCGCGCCTCCGGCGACCCCGGCGAGACGATGGGCCGCTTCGACATCGGGCGCATCTTCATCCTCATCAACCGCGGCGACTACTGGCAGTGCGGCTTCGTCATCCCGAAGGGCTCGCTCGAGACGCTGCGCGCGCAGGGGCTCGACGCGTTCCGGCGGACGGTGGCGCGGCTGGCGCCGTTCGCCGCCGGCCGCGTCGGCGAGATCGCCGGCTGGGAGGACGTCAGGCTGCTCAGCGTGCGCGTGGACCGGCTGCGCCGGTGGTGCCGGCCCGGGCTGCTCTGCATCGGCGACGCCGCCCACGCGATGTCCCCGGTGGGGGGCGTCGGCATCAACCTGGCGATCCAGGACGCCGTCGCCGCCGCCAACGCGCTGGCGGCGCCGCTCGCCGAGGGACGGCTGACGCTGGCGGATCTCGAGCGCGTGCAGCGCCGGCGCGCGCTGCCCACGAAGGTGACGCAGCGGCTGCAGGTGCTGGTGCAGAACCGGCTCGTCGCCGGGGTGCTGCGCGCCGCGCGGCCGCTGCGGCCGCCGCGCCTGGCGCAGGCGCTCACGAACCTGCCCGCCGTGCGGCGGCTGGCCGGCCGCCTCGTCGGCCTCGGCGTCCGCCCCGAGCACGTCGCCTCCCCGCGCGCGTGAGGTGACTACCGCGCGCGGAATCGAGGCGCGCCCCGGCCGAGCCGGGGCGCTTCGAATGTCTGGGGAGTTTGAGGGGCCATTTCGGGGCCCCTCATGCACTCACCGTCCGCGGAATCGAGGCGCGCCACGGCCGTGCCGGGGCGCGCCGAACGTCTGGGGAGTTTGAGGGGCCATCTCGGGGCCCCTCATGCCATCAAGACGGGCCATCTCGGGGCCCCTCATGTAATTAAACCCCGCGATGGTCACGCGCGCGATGCGCGTGCCGACCGCCCGCTCGATCGAGCGCAGGTCGGCTTCCTCGCCGGGCGACACGAGCGTCACCGCGTCGCCGACCGCCTCCATCCGCGCCGTGCGACCGACGCGATGGATGTAGTCCTCCGGCGCCGGCGGCACGTCGAAGTTCACGACGTGGCTCAGCCCGGTCACGTCGATGCCGCGCGCGGCGATGTCGGTCGCCACCAGGACGCGGCAGCGCCCCGCCTTGAAGGCGGCCAGCGCCTGCGTGCGCTGGGCCTGGCTGCGGTTGCCGTGGATCCGCTCGGCCGGCACGCCGCTGCGCCCGAGCTTGTCGGCCACGCGGTTGGCGCGATGCTTGGTGCGCGTGAACACGAGCGCGTTGCGCACGCCCGGCTGCCGCAGCAGCTCGACGAGCAGCTCCACCTTGAGGTCGGCGGCCACCGGGTAGGCGGCGTGGCTGATGCCGGCCGGCGGCGCGACCGGCCGCTCGACGTGGAGCGTGACCGGCTCGCGCAGCAGCTCGCGCGCGAGCGCGGCGATGGGCGGCGGCACCGTCGCCGAGAACAGGAGCGTCTGCCGGCGGGCCGGCAGCATCCGCATGATCCGCCGGATGTCGGGCAGGAAGCCCATGTCGAGCATGCGGTCCGCCTCGTCGAGCACCAGGATCTCGAGGCGGTCCAGCCGCGCGTAGGGGCGCTGCAGGTGGTCGAGCAGCCGGCCCGGGGTGGCGACGAGCACGTCGGCGCCGCGCCGGAGCGCCGTCTCTTGAGGTCCCATGGCCACGCCGCCGAAGATCGCGGCGCCGCCCTGGCGCGTGAAGCGCGCGAGCGCGCGGCGATGCTCGTCGATCTGCGCGGCGAGCTCACGGGTGGGCGCCAGCACGAGCGCGCGCGTGCCGCCGGAGGGGCGGACGAGCAGGCGCTGCAGCACCGGCAGCAGGAACGCGGCGGTCTTGCCGCTGCCCGTCATCGCGCACGCCAGCACGTCACGCCCGGCGGTGGCCGGCGGGATCGCTTCCTTCTGGATCGGCGTGGGGACGGTGTAGCCGAGCGCCTCGACGGCGCGCAGCAGGTCGGGGTGGAGATCGAATGACGTGAACGACATCAGTGTGAATTCCTCACGTGGGCGCACCTGGGCCCGATCAGTCTTCCGCAAAAATTTTGAGCACGCCCCACGAAGCGGAAGTGGCCGGGAAACGCGCGGTCTGAGTAAAGCCGAGGGCTCGCGAATGAACCGACGATCGAACCAGACGCTCGCAGTATACCCGCGCCGCCGGCGGCGCGCACGCGAAAAAAGCGGGGGTCAGCGCGACAGCGGCGGGTCGGGCTGGTTGCCGTTGTCCCAGGTGGAGTCGTCGCGGTGCCAGAGGAAGGTCCGCACGAGGCCGGGGACGCACGCGACCAGCAGGCCGCGCTGCTCGGCGCTGCGCGGCGCCTGGTTGACGATCCACCAGTCCTCCATCGAGGCGCCCGCGCGCGCCTTGGGCGCGCCGACGTAGGGGCTCGGGATCGGCATCACGCCCGCCCAGTAGTCCACGTGCGCGTGCAGGTGCATGGCCGCCGTCGAGCGCTTGCGCTTCACCGCGGCGCCGGCGATCTCCACCTCGTCCACCGGCGGGTGCTCGTCGGCGTCGTAGCCGGTGAGGATCGGCCGCGCGCACGGATCCTCGAGCGCGGCCAGCCGCCGGAGCGCGTCGGCGCTCACGTCCACGTCGTCCTGGAAGTACGAGATCCAGCGGACGGCGGGGTCGGCCATGAGCACGCTGAGGCCGACGTTGAGCGCGGTCGGCAGCCCGCGGTTCTCCGGCAGCGCCAGGTACGTCGCCCCGGCGGCGGCGCAGGTCGCGCGGTTCGCCGCGCCGGCGGCCGCCGGCGAGCCGTCGTCCACGACGAGGACCGGCGCGCCGAGCGCGACGATCTGCGGCAGGCTGCGCTGCAGCGCGGCCGGCCGCGCGTAGGTGGTGACGAGGATCGCGCGCCGCGGCGGACCGCCGTCGTCGCCCGGCGGCTGGAAGTCGGGGGGCCGGTGGGCGGCCTCGCCGCGGCCGATCGCGTCGATGCGCCCGAGCAGCGTCTCGAGCTGCGGCGCGGCGGGACAGGGGCGCGCGCCCGCCTGCTCGAAGAGCGCGAAGTGCCCGTTGAGGTAGGTGCACACCATCCGCGCGCGCACGGCCGCCAGCGCGCGCACGTCGATCTCCTGCAGGCGATCGGTCTGGAGGACGACGGCGTCGAGCGCCGCCTCGGCGCCGAGCTCGAACGTGCGCGGGTAGGTGACGAGCCCGTCCACGCGGCCGGTGAAGTCGGTCGGCCCCAGCACGCTCCGGGCGCCCGGCCGGCGGCGCGCGAGCGTGCGCAGCAGCCGCCAGCGGTCCCACTCGTCGAGCAGCGGTCCCGTCCACCGCCGCCGGGTCAGCTGGCGGTGGGCGCGGCGCAGGAGGCGGGCGCCGAGGCTGTCGCTCACGGCACCAGCGCGAGGAGCGGCTCGAGGTGCTTGGGATCGGGGCGCAGCGCGCCGACGCCGTGGCGGCGGTAGAGCTCGACGACGGCCGCGTTGACGGGCGTGGGCACGCCGGCCTTCCGCCCCTCGGCGACGACGTAGCCGTTGAGATCGTCGATCTCGGTACGGCGCCCGCGCATGACGTCCTGCAGCAGCGAGGGGCGCCCGCCCACGCGCGACTTCGCGTCGCGGCCGAGGTCGGCCTCCACCTCGGCGAGGCCGCGCCCCTCGACGGCGTCGAGGAAGCGCTGGGGCGCGATCCCCCAGATCGGCTCGACCTCGAAGCCGCGGGCCCGGCCGACGCGGATCACCTCGGCGCCGAGGAACACGGCGAGACGCCGCGGCGCCGGCTCGACCCGGATCTCGGCGGTGCCGAGGCCGCTGAGGCCGGCGATGGGGTTGGCCATGCAGTTGATCGCCAGCTTCGACCATCGCTCGCCCATCAGGTTGGTGGTGACCGTGGTCGGCGCGACGGCGCCGAGCACGTCCGCCAGCGCGCGCGCCCGCGGCGTGTCGCGCCCGTCGAGCTCGCCGATCTTGAAGCCGGCGCTGCCGGCGTCGGTGCGCACGGCGTGGCCGGGCTCGTACATGCCGCAGGCGATGAGGATCACGCACCCCAGCGTGCGCTCGCGGCCGGCCACCGCCGCCACCCGCTCGTCGTTGACGCCGTTCTGGAAGTCCACGACGACGCCGTCGGGACGGGCGAGGTAGGCGATCCCCAGCGCGGTCGCCCACTCGGTGTCGTACGACTTCACGGCGACGAAGACCGCGTCGAACGGCGTGGTGATCCGCGGCATCTCGTGCAGGTGGAGGGCCTTCACCGGGATCACGTCGTCGCCGCAGGTGCCGGAGAGGCGCAGGCCGTCGCGCTTCATCCGCTCGACGTGCTCGGGCCACTGGTCCATCAGCGTCACGTCCCCGCCGGCCCGCGTGAGGAGGCCGCCCACGACGCCGCCGATCGCGCCCGCGCCCACGATTCCGATGCGCATCGCCATGGAGCGGCAAGCCTACCGCGCGTCCCGTCGCATTGACAACCCCGGGGCGGCGGGCCTAGAGTCGCGACCACCGCGCCATGATCGATTGGTCCGGCGGTTTCCTCCCGGCGGTCGTCGTCGAGTGACCGGCGCCGGGCGCGTCGTCGAGGCGCTCGCCGCCGGCGGCGTGCGCCGGCTCTTCACGCTGTCCGGCAACCAGATCCTCTCCGTCTACGACGCCAGCCTCGGCCACGACCTGGCGCTGCTGCACACGCGCCACGAGGCCGCCGCCGTGCACATGGCCGACGCCTGGGGCCGCCTCACCGAGCAGCCCGGCGTCGCGCTCGTCACCGCCGGGCCCGGCCAGCTCAACGCGATCTCGGCCCTCTACGGCGCACGCATGGCGGAGTCGCCGGTGCTGCTGCTGGCCGGCGCCTGCCCGCGCGCCCAGCGCGGGCGCGGGGCGTTCCAGGAGGTGGATCAGGTCGCGGCGGCGCGGCCGGTCGTCAAGGCGGCGTGGTCCGTCGAGGATCCCGCCCGCGCGGGCGACGACGTCGCGCGCGCGCTCGCGCTGACGACGAGCGGCCGCCCCGGACCGGTCTACCTGAGCCTGCCCGGCGACGTGCTCGAGGCCGACGCCCCCGCGGCCGCCCCGCCGTCGCCGCCGCCGCCGGCGCCGCCCGCGCTCGCCGAGCGCGGGGCGCTCGCGCTCGTCGCGCTGCTGGCCGAGGCCAGGCGCCCGCTGATCCTGACCGGGCCGGCGATGGGGCGCGGGCCGCGCGGCGCGCTCGTGCAGCGGCTGGCGGAGACGATCGGCGCGCCGGCGCTGCCGATCGAGAGTCCGCGCGGCGTCAACGACCCGTGGCTGCGCGGCGCCACGCGGCTGCTCGGCGAGGCCGACCTCGTCCTGCTGATCGGCAAGCCGCTGGACTACTCGCTGCGCTTCGGCCAGGCCTTCGCGCGCGGCTGCCGCGTCGTCACCCTCGACCTCGACGCCGCCGCCGAGGGCGCGGTGCTGGCGCTGGCCGCCGATCCGGCGCCCGCGGTCGCGCGCCTCACCGCCCTCGCCGCCGAGCGCGCGTGGCCGCGCTCGTCGTGGCGCGGCGAGGTGGACGCCGCGCGGCGGGCGACGCCGGCCGGCTGGGCCGAGCTGGGCCGCTCGGCCGCCGAGCCGCTGCACCCGCTGCGCGTGTGCGCCGCGCTGGCCGCCCACGTGGACGCGGGCGCCGTGCTCGTGAGCGACGGCGGCGAGTTCGGCCAGTGGGTGCAGGCGGGCGTGGTGGGGCGCGAGCGGCTCATCACCGGGCTGAGCGGCTCGATCGGCAGCGCGCTGCCGATGGCGATCGGCGCGCGGCTGGCGCGCCCCGACCGGCCCGTGCTGGCGGCGATGGGCGACGGGACCTTCGGCTTCCACGCCTTCGAGCTCGACACCGCGCTGCGCCACGGGGCGCCGATCGTCGCCGTCGTCGGCAACGACGCGCGCTGGAACGCCGAGCACACGCTGCAGCTGCGCCACTACGGCGCCGCGCGCGCCGTCGGCTGCGAGCTGCTGCCCTCGCGCTACGACCAGGTGGCGGTCGCGCTGGGCGGCCACGGCGAATTCGTCCGCCGCGCCGCCGACCTCGAGCCCGCGCTGGCCCGCGCGCTCGCCTCCGGCAAGCCCGCCTGCGTCAACGTGCTGATCGACGGCCAGCCCGCCCCGACCTTTGGTACCGGAGGCCACGCAGTGGTATGAGCGAGCGGGCCCGCCGCGGGCTGCTCGCCGGCGTCGTCGCGTGCTTCTTCCTCTCGGGCGCCACCGGCCTCGTCTACGAGGTCCTGTGGATCCGCATGCTGGGCCTCGTCTTCGGCCACACCGTCTTCGCGGTGACGACCGTGCTCACCGCGTTCATGGCGGGGCTCGGCCTCGGCGCCTGGCTCTTCGGGCGGCTCGTGGATCGCCGCGCGCGGCCCCTGCGCCTCTACGGGCTGCTCGAGCTCGGCGTGGGCGTCTTCTGCCTGGCGGTGCCGCTGGTACTGCCGTGGGCGGAGACGCTCTACCGCGCGCTGGCCCGCGCGGCCGGGTTGTCGTTCCTCGCCTTCAGCCTGGCGCAGTTCGTCCTCGTGCTGGCGCTGCTGCTGCCGCCGACGACGCTGATGGGCGCGACGCTGCCGGTGCTGAGCCGCGTCTTCGTCACCGACGCCGCCACCGCGGGGCGGCGCGTCGGGGCCCTGTACGCGCTGAACACGCTCGGCGCGGTGGTCGGCACCGCGCTGGCCGGCTACGTGCTGCTTCCCGCCCTCGGCATGCGGGCGACGCTGGGGCTGGCGGCGGCCGTCAATGTCGTCGTCGGCCTCGCCATCGTCCTTGCCGACCGGCACCTGGCCGCGGCCGGCGGCGCGACGCCGCCCCCCGCGCCGCCGGCGGCCGCAGAGGCGTGGCCGCCCGCGGCGCGAGCCGTCGCGCTCGGGCTGGCGGTGTCGGGGGCCGCGTCCATGATCTACGAGGTCGCGTGGACGCGCGCGCTCAGCCTGGTGATCGGCTCCTCGACCTATGCCTTCACCGCGATGCTGCTGGCGTTCCTGCTCGGCCTGGCGCTCGGCAGCGCGCTCTTCTCGCGCCTCGGCGGCGGCGCGGCCTCCGTCGCGACGCTCGGCCTCCTGCAGCTCGGCGTGGGCGCCGCCGCCCTCGCCCTCGTGCCGGTGTTCGCGCGGCTGCCCGACGTGCTCGTGCGCGCGCTGGCGGTGTCGCTGGCGCCGGGGTTCGTGGTGCTCGTGCAGGTGGCGCTCGCGGTCGGCGCCCTGCTGGCGCCGACGCTGCTCATCGGCGCCGCCTTTCCGTGCGCGGTGCAGGCGGCGGCGCGCGGGGCCGGGCGGGTGGGCGGGGACGTCGGCCGCCTCTACGCCGCCAACACGCTCGGCGCCATCGCCGGCACCGTCGTCGCCGGCTTCGTCCTGCTGCCCTGGCTCGGCGCCCAGGGGGCGATGAAGGCGGCGATCGCGCTCAACCTCGCCCTCGGCGTGGCGCTCGTCGCGGCCGGCCGCCGCGCGGCGCCGCGCTGGGTCGCGCCGGCGGCGGCGGTCGCGGCGCTGGCGATCGTGATCGGGCTGCTCCGGGTGCCGGCGTGGGACCCCGCGGTGATGGCGGCGGGGGCGGCGGTCTACCCGCGCCAGTACCAGCGGTTCGCCGGCCAGGGCGGCGTCGCGCGCGCGATGGCCGACAGCCGGCTGCTCTTCTACCACGACGGCCTCACCGCCACCGTCAGCGTCCATCGCGAGGGGCCGACGACGTTCCTGCGCGTCAACGGCAAGACCGACGCCAGCAACGGCCTCGACATGCACATGCAGCTCATGCTCGGCCACCTGCCGCTGCTGGCACGGCCGCACGCGCGCACGGCGCTGGTGATCGGCCTCGGCAGCGGCGTCACCGCCGGCGCCGCCGCCGGTCACGCCGGCGTCGAGCGCGTGGACGTGGTGGAGATCGAGCCGGCGGTGCTCACCGCCGCCGGCTTCTTCGCGCGGGAGAACCGCGGGGCGCTCACCGATCCGCGCGTGCGCGTCGTCGTGGGCGACGCCCGCAACGTGCTGCTGGCCGTCGACGGCCGCTGGGACGTCATCGTCTCCGAGCCGTCGAACCCGTGGATCGGCGGCATGGCCACGCTGTTCACCGCGGAGTTCTACGCGCTGGCGCGCTCGCGGCTGGCGCCGGGTGGCGTCATGGCGCAGTGGGTGGACGGCTACACGCTCTCGCCGGCGGACCTCAAGATGGTGGTGAAGACGTTCCGCACCGCCTTCCCGGCCACCACCGTCTGGAACGCCCACGGCCAGGCTGACTTCATCCTGCTCGGCGCCGTGGATGCCCGCCCGCTCGACCTCGACGAGGTGGCCGCCGCGTGGGCGGCCTCGGCACCGCTGCGCGAGGACTTCGCGCGGATGGGATTCGTCTCGCCGCCGGCGTTCCTCGCCGATTTCCTGCTGGGCGAGGCCGACGCCGCCGGCCTCGCGCTGGGCGCCGACCTCAACACCGACGACCGGCTGCCGCTCGAGTTCTCGACGCCCCGGAGCCTGTACGCCGACACCGCCAGCGACAACTACCGGATGGTGCGCGCGTTCCGCACGCGGGAGCTGCCGTCAGTGACCGGCGCCGCCGCCGGCCGTCTCGACGCCCCTGCGGCGCGCCACGATCTCGGCGTCGCCTACCTGCGCAAGGGCATGGCCGCCGAGGCGGCCGCCCAGTTCGAGCGCGCGCTGGCGCGCGACGCCCATCACGTGTCGTCGCTGCTCGGCCTCGCGCGCGCGCAGGTCGCGCTGGGGCTGCCGCTGCGCGCGATCGAGACGCTGCAGGCGGCCGCGCGCCTCGACCCGCGCAGCGCCGAGGCGCCTGCGCTGCTCGCCCGCGCCTGGCAGCAGCAGCAGCTTCCGGCCCGCGCGCTCGAGGCCGCCGCGACGGCGGTGCGGCTGGCGCCCGCCGATCCCGGCTATCGCGCGCAGTACGCCTCACTGCTCGAGGAGCAGGGGCGCGCGGCGGAGGCCGTCCCGCAGTACCTGGCGGGACGGGTGCGCCGGCCCCGCGACACGGCGCTGCTCGCCGGCCTTGCCGGCGCCTACGCGCGGCTGGGCCGCGGCGCGGACGCGGTGGAGGCGCTGGAGGCGGCGGTCTCCTTGCAGCCCGACGATCCCGCCCTGCTGCACCGGCTGGGGCGCGCCTACCTGGCCGTCAACCGCCCGGCCCCGGCGGTGGCCGCGCTCACGCGCGCGGTCGCTCGCGCGCCGCGGCTGGCCCAGGCCCAGGCCGACCTGGGGCTGGCCCTGCTCGGCGCCGGCGATCCCCGCGCGGCGGTCGCCGCGCTCGAGCGCGCGCTCGCCGCCGATCCGGGCCACGCCGGCGCCGCCCAGCTGCTCGGTGAGATCAACGCCAAACTCCACGGAGGGAAGACCCCATGAGCCTGACCAGCCGCTACCTCTTCTCGGCCTCGATGGACGTGACCGCCGACCGCGAGAAGCTCTTTCACGAGGTCTACGACACCGAGCACGTGCCGTTGATCCTGACGGTGCCCGGCGTCGTCTCCGCCGCGCGCTTCGAGATGGCGCCGCTGACGATGCTGCTGGGCGGCGAGCGCAAGACCATGGACCCGCAGGGCGCCCCGCGCTTCCACGCCTTCTACGAGCTGGACAGCCCCGACGTGCTGCTGAGCGAGGCGTGGGCCAGGGCGGTCGAGCACGGGCGCTGGCCCGCGCAGGTGCGGCCGCACACGAGCAACCGCCGCCACCTGCTCATGCGGCGGGTGGGAGGATAGGGGAGCGCCGCGGCTCGGCCGGGGCGCTCCGAACGTCGGGGGGTATGGGGGGC
>JBGQFW010000082.1:0-18901 GCA_041497115.1 Methylomirabilia bacterium | reverse complement strand
CCGCCGACGTGGCAGTGCGAGGCGCAGCCGCAGGCGAGCCGAGCCTGTGAACGGGGCAGTGCGAGGCGCAGCCGCAGGCGAGCCGAGCCTGTGAACGGGGCAGTGCGAGGCGCAGCCGCAGGCGAGCCAAGCCTGTAAAGCGAGGACAATCGATGAAGACGCTCGCCGACCTGATCCAGGATCGCTTCGGGCTGCCGACCGAGGCCGGGCGCTCGATGCCCGCCGAGGGCGCCGTCGCCCAGATCCTCTCGCACCGCATCCATCGCCGGTACAAGCCCGACCCGGTCGCCGACGAGACGCTGGAGATTGTCCTGGCCGCCGCGCTCTCGGCGCCAGCGAAGTCGGACCTGCAGCAGGTGGCCGTCATCGTCGTGCGCGACAAGGCCAACCAGGCCACCATCGCGAGCTGGATTCCGGACATGCCGTGGATCGGGCAATGCCCGGTCTTCCTCGTCTTCTGCGGCGATCACCGGCGCATGCGACGGGTGGCCGAGCTGCGCGGCAAGCCCTACGTCAACGACACACTCGACATGTTCATGAACGCCGCCGTGGACGCCGCGCTCGTCATGCAGAACTTCGTGACCGCCGCCGAGGCGCTGGGGCTCGGCTGCTGCCCGATCAGCGTCGTGCGCGATCACGTGGAGAAGCTCAGCGATCTCCTCGCGCTGCCGGCCGGCGTCTTCCCGGTGGCCGGCATGTGCCTGGGGTATCCGGCGCAGGCCGGCTGGATCAGCATGCGGCTGCCGCCCGCGCTGACCGTCCACACCGACCGGTACGACGACGCGCGATTCGAGGCGCTCGTCGAGGACTACGACCGCCGGCGCGAGGCCCGTCACGCCACGCCGAAGGAGAGCCAGCGGCTCACCGATCGCTGGGGCCATTCCGACCGCTATGGCTGGTCGGAGGACAAGGCGCGGCAGTACTCGGTGCCCCAGCGCCACAGCTTCGGCCCCTACATCCGCCGCCAGGGCTTCGGCCTGGCGTGAGCGCACGCGGCCTCCGGAACGACTGCGCCCACCCAGGGAGGGAGCGGAGATGAAGCCCGCCAATCTCGCGGAGAAGCTCGCATCCTTCACGGAGCACTGGCAGCCTCGAACCGTTGGCGAGTTCAACGGGCACGACCTGATGGTCGTAAAGGTCAAGGGTGCGTTTGTCTGGCACAAGCACGACAGTACGGATGACTTCTTCCTCGTGCTCAAGGGACGAGTCACCATTCAGATGCGAGATGGGAACGTTAGCCTGGGCGCCGGAGAGATGTTCGTGGTGCCCAAGGGCGTCGAACATTGCCCGGTGGCTGAAGAGGAGTCCCACATCCTGCTGATCGAACCATCCGGCACGCCGAACACCGGCAACGCCGAGACCGCCGCTCCTCGTAGAGTGGTCTAGCGTCATGCCGAAGGTGACGCCCAACCGTTGCGCCAGAGACAGACAGGACATCGTCGGAGTCTCATCGGTGGTGCGCGATGGGGCTGGACGCTCATTCGGCCGGAAGAGGTGACGCACGGTGGGTGGTAGCCACGACTACGTACACGGATATTCAGACCGCGAGCGGGAGCGCCTCGCCGAACAGGCCGACACGCTGGCCGAGCTCCTGCACGCCGATACGGTCTATCCGTCGGGAAGCGTGGTCCTCGAAGTGGGCTGCAGGGTCGGCGCTCAGACCGTGACCCTGGCGAGGCGGAGCCCCGGGGCGACGGTCGTCGCGATGGACGTATCCGAGGACTCCCTGGCGGCGGCCCGGGAGAGCGTTCGATCGGCCGGAGTTGGGACCGTCACGTTTCAGCAGGCCGACGTCTATGCCATGACGTTCGCGCCCGACACGTTCGATCACGTGTTCGTCTGCTTCGTCCTGGAACACCTGTCACGACCGCGCGAAGCCCTGGCGCATCTCCGCCGGGTCCTCAAGCCGGGCGGCACCATCACGGTCATCGAGGGCGATCATGGCTCGGCGTACTTCCACCCCGACAGCCCGTATGCCCGGAAGGCCATCCGGTGTCTCATCGAGCTGCAGGCCCGCGCGGGGGGCGATTCGCTGATCGGGCGCACGTTGTATCCGCTCCTTCGCGAGTCGGGGTTCCGGCACGTCGCGGTGTCGCCCCGAATGGTCTACGTCGACGCCAGCCGCCCGCGCCTCGTCGAAGGGTTCACCAGGAACACGTTCACCGCGATGGTCGAAGGCGTTCGCGAGCGTGCGCTCGCGGCCGGACTCGTCGACGAGGAGACCTGGGCAAAGGGAGTCCGCGACCTCCACCGGACGGCGGACGCCGACGGGACGTTCTGCTACGCGTTCTTCAAGGCGGTGGCCACGTGCTGACGACCCTCGGCGCGCTCCTCCTCCTCGTCGTCCTCGTCGCGTACCTGCGCGGCTGGCGCCGCCTGCGCGCGGCCGGCCACCGGCCACCCCGGTGGCGGGCCGTTCTCTACGTGGTCGGGCTCGTGACCATCGCGGTGGCGCTGCTCGCCCTCGACGAGCAGGCGGACGCGCTCTTCTCGATGCACATGGTCCAGCATCTGCTGCTCATCATGGTCGCGGCGCCGCTGGTGGCGCTGGGCAATCCTTTGCCGCTGGTTCTCTGGGGGCTGCCGCGCGCCGTCCGCCGCCGGGTGGCGGCGACGCTCCGGCCGGGCGCAACGCTCCGGCGCGCGCTGTCGGCTCTCACGTTCATGCCGGTGGCCGGCGGGGTCTTCGTGATCACCGTGTGGGCCTGGCACCTGCCGTTCCTCTACGACGCGGCGGCCGAGCACGAGGCCGTGCACGTCCTCGAGCACGCGATGTTCTTCGCGACCGGAATCCTCTTCTGGTGGCCCATCCTCCAGCCGGCGCCGCGGCTGCGCGCCCGCCCGCATCCCGGCCTGCAGATCGTCTACCTGATCGCCGCCACCGCGCAGAACACCGCGCTCGGCATGGCGCTGAGCGTGCCCGACCGCGCGTTCTATCCCCACTACGTGCGGGCCGCCGAGCGGATCGGCGTGGACGCGGTCGGCGATCAGGCCTTCGGCGGCGGCCTCATGTGGACCATGGGCCACATGTACCTGCTGCCGATCTTCGTGATCCTCTGGGAGATCGCCCACGAGGACGGGCGCGCGGCGGCCGAGGAGGGCTAGACGCCGAGGTAGTACTTCTTCACGAGCTCGTTCTCGCGCAGCTCCTGGGCGCTGCGCCCCTCGAACTCGATCTTGCCGTGCACGATGATATAGCCGCGATCGGCGATCTTGGTGGCCTGGTTGAAGTTCTGCTCGGCCATGAGCACGGTGAGCTGGCGGCGCTCCTTCAGCTCCTTGA
Source organism: Methylomirabilia bacterium (assembly GCA_041497115.1). Classification (GTDB taxonomy): domain Bacteria; phylum Methylomirabilota; class Methylomirabilia; order Rokubacteriales; family CSP1-6; genus AR5. The sequence goes on along the minus strand of JBGQFW010000082.1, from coordinate 15,618 downwards.
TCTTGGCGATCACCCGCGACACGAGAATCGGCGCCAGCCCCACCGACGGCTCGTCCACCAGCAGGATGCGCGGCGCCGACATGAGCGCGCGGCCGATCGCCAGCATCTGCTGCTCGCCGCCACTCATGCTGCCGGCCAGCTGGCGCTTGCGCTCGAACAGCACCGGGAAGGCCTCGAAGCAGAAGTCGAGGTTGCGGGCGATGTCGGCGCGGGCGACGGGGCGGTAGGCGCCGAGTAGCAGGTTCTCCTCGACGGTCAGCTTGGGAAACAGCCGCCGTCCCTCGGGCACCAGCGCGATGCCGAGTCCGACGATCTCCTCGGTGGACTTCGTGGTGAGGTCGATCCGCGCGCCGTCGGTCTCGAGGTAGATCTCGCCGCCTGCCGGCGCCACGATGCCCATGATGCACTTGATGAGCGTGCTCTTGCCGTTGCCGTTGGTGCCCAGCAGCGCGACGGTCTCGCCGTCGCGCACCTCGATGGACACACCGTGCAGCACGCGCACGGCGCCGTAGCCGGCCTCCACGTCGCGCAGGACGAGCCTACTCGCCAAGGTAGGCCTTCTCGACGGCGGGGTTGCGCGCGATCTCGTCGGGCGTGCCCTCGGCGATGCGGTCGCCCGCGTCCAGCACGACGATGCGCTGGGAGAAGCGCATCACCGCCCGCATGATGTGCTCGATCATGATGATCGTGACCCCCTCCTCATTGAGGCGGAACAGGATGGCCAGGATCTCGTCCACCTCGACGCTGGAGAGGCCGGCCATCGCCTCGTCGGAGATCAGCAGCTTGGGGCGGGCGGCCATCGCCCGGGCCAGCTCGAGCTTGCGCATCTCGATCTGCGTGAGGCCGGCCGGCCGCAGGTGCGCCTTGGGCTCGAGGCCGATGGCGCGCAGGATGTCGCCGGCCTCGTCGCCGCCGCCCGTCGCCCGCCCGTGCGCCGCGTACTCCAGCGGGATCTCGAGGTTCTCGCGCACCGTCATGCTGGCGAACGGCTTGGGGATCTGGAAGGACCGCACGATGCCGAGCCGGGTGCGCCGGTGGGCGGCCAGCGTCGTGATGTCGCGCCCCTCGAACAGGATCCGCCCGCCGTCGGCGCGCAGCGCGCCCGACACGCAGTTGATCATCGTGGTCTTGCCGGAGCCGTTCGGCCCGATGAGGCCGAACCGCTCGCCCGGCTTGACCGACAGGCTGACCCGGTTCAGCGCCATGAAGCCGCCGAAGCGCTTGACGAGCCCGTCGATCTCGAGCAGCGGCCCGGCCATCGTCAGCGGCCCCGCAGCCGGCGCACCAGCCCGAGAATGCCCTCGGGCGCCCCGACGACGAAGGCGACCAGCACGACACCGACGATCAGCAGATTCAGCTCCGACGAGATCGTCACCGTCGCCACCTGCTGGGCGGTGCCGAGCAGCACCGCGCCGATGACCGGCCCGACCCAGCTCGTCGTCCCGCCGATCATCGGCATGGCCAGCGCGTTGACCGCGTAGTCGAGGTTGAAGGCCGAGTTGGGCTCGACGAAGGTCACGTAGTAGGGAAACGGCGCACCCGCCACGCCCAGCAGGAAGCCGCTCACCGTGGTCGCGAAGAGCTTGAGGCGGAGGGTCGGCACCCCCATGCACTCGGCCGCCTCCTCGTTGTCCCGCAGCGCGGCCAGCCCGCGGCCGATCCAGGACCGCTCGATCGCCCAGGCCACGACCACCGCGCCGACGGCGAGCCCCGTCATCACCGTGAACAGGAAGGTGACGTAGCTGCCGAACGGGGGCCCGCTCGGGCGGATCACGCTCATGCCCCGCGAGCCGCCGACATACTCCCAGTTGATCATCACCGTCTGCAGCACGATGGACAGCGCCAGCGTCGAGATCGAGAAGAACACGCCACGCAGCCGCAGCGTCAGGTAGCCGATGCCGAGCCCGAGGAGCGCCGAGACCAGCCCGCCGGCAAGGATCAGCACGGGCAGGGGCGCGTGCACCGACAGGATGAGGAAGACGGCGGTGTACGCCCCCATCGCGAAGAACGCCGAGGTGCCGAAGTTCACGTAGCCGGCGTAGCCGCCGAGGATGTTCCACGCCGTCGCGATGACAACGTACTGGAGGATGACGTAGCCGGCGAAATAGATGTACGGGTTCACCCGAAGCTGGGCGACGGAGATGCCGGCCAGGATGACGGCCACCGCCACCACCAGCATGCGTACGACCCGCGCCATCTAGCGGCCGAAGAGCCCGGCCGGCCGCACCGCGAGGGCCACCAGCAGGAGACCGAAGGACACCGCGAGCGACCACGAGGGGCCGAAGAACGTGGACATCAGGCTCTCGGCCACGCCGAGGATCATGCCGGCGACGAGCGTGCCGCCGATGCTGCCCATGCCGCCGAGCACGGTGGTCGCGAACATCCGGCCGATGTAGTCGCGGTCGGTGGACGGCACCACCGGCGCGATCGTGATGAGCAGCGCGCCGGCGAGGCTGGCCGCGGCGATGCCCACGCCGAAGGCGATCGTCTTGATCTGGATGGGATCGGCGCCCATCAGCCGCAGCGCCTCGCGGTCCTGCGAGACCGCCTTGATCGCGCGCCCGTAGAAGGTGCGGCCGAGGAAGAGGTAGAGGGCGCCGGTCATGAGGATGCCGACGACGCACGGCACGAGCAGGCGGAAGGCGACGCCGACCCCGGCGAACTCGATCGACTTGCCGATGTACCCCGCCTGCACCAGCCGGTAGTCCACGCCGAACTTCAGGCTGAGGCTCACCTCCATGATGAAGAGGATGCCGAAGAAGAAGACGAGGCCGCGCAACGACTCCTCGCCGCGCCGCTCGAAGCTGCCGTAGTAGACGCGATAGACGACGGCGCCGAGCACGTAGAAGACCGGGGTGAACAGGACGCCGGTGAGGATCGGGTCCACCCCGAACGAGTCGTTCATCACGTAGGCGGCGTACGCGCCGAGGATCAGGAACGCCGGCTGGGCGATGTTGGCGATGTCGAGGAGGCCGAAGATCAGCGAGATGCCCAGGCTGACGGCGGCGTAGAAGCCGCCGAGCAGCAGTCCGGCGACCATCGCGTTCGCCAGCAGGTCCCAGGAGAACACGGTGGGGGGACGATGTCAGGCCGAGGCGGCGGCGGCCTTCTCGCGCTTCTTCTTCCCGCCGCCGGCGCCGGCCTCGCCCCTGTCGGCCCGGGGCGCCTTCTCCTTCTTCTCGCCCTTCGTGTCGCCGCCCTTGGGGGTCTCGGCGCGGTCCACCAGCTCCAGCAGGACCATCGGCGCGGCGTCGCCCCGGCGCACGCCCGCCTTGATGATGCGCGTGTAGCCGCCCTGGCGGTCGGCAAAGCGCGCGGCGATCGTGTCGAAGATGCGCCCCACGATCTCGGTGTCGGGCACCAGCGAGAGGGCCTGGCGGCGCGCGTGGAGGGTCTCGCGCTTGGCCAGCGTGATCACGTGGTCGGCGAGGCCGCGCACGGCCTTGGCCTTGGCCTCGGTGGTCTGGATCCGCTCGTGACGGAACAGGGCGATGAGGAGATTGCGGAAGAGCGCCCACCGGTGCTGGGTGAGCCGCCCGAGCTTGTAGCCGTCGACGCGGTGCCTCATCGAACCCCTCCGGGGGTGCGGCCGAGCGCGCCCAGCACGTTCGGATCGATCCGCATGCCGAGCGACAGGCCGAGCGCGGCCAGCGCGGTCTTGATCTCGTCGATGGACTTGTCGCCGAGGTTCTTGACTTCGGCCAGGTCGGCCTCGGTCTTCTGCACGAGGTCGGCGACCAGGTGCAGCTCGGCGCCCTTGAGCGCGTTGATCGCCCGCGCCGGCAGCGCCAGCTCCTCCAGCGGCTTGCCGAGCGCCTCGCGCAGGTAGGCGTCACCGGCGGCGGCCTCGGCCTCCTCGTCCTCCTCGGAGACTCCCGCCGAGAGCGGCGAGTAGTGGTCGCGCAGGAAGGTGGCGGCCCGCGTCAGCGCGTCGTCGGGGCTGACGGCGCCGTTGGTCCACACCTCCAGCACGAGCTTCTCGTAGTCGGTGATCTTGCCCAGCCGCGACATCTCGACGTTGTAGGCGACCCGGGTGATCGGCGAGTAGGCGGCGTCGAGCGAGAAAGCGCCGGCGGGCAGCGCCGGTCGCGGATGGTCGGCCGCCTCGTAGCGCCGGCCCACGCCCACGCCCAGCTCCATCGTGACCTTGGCGCCCACCTCCAGCGTGAACAGGTGCGCCTCGGGATTCAGGATCTCGGCGCCCGTCTCCGGCACGTCCTCGCCCTTGACGTCCTTGGGGCCGGTGACCTCCAGCCGCAGCACGCGCGGCTCGTCGGAGGGCACCTGGACGGCCAGCTTCTTGAGGTTCAGCAGGACGTCGGACAGCCCCTCGGTGACGCCGGGAATCTTCGTGTCGCTGAGGCGGACGCCGTCGATCTTGACCCACGCCACCGCCGCGCCCGGCACGATGGACAGCAGCGTGCGGCGCAACGAGTTGCCGACCGTCAGCGCGTACCCCTTCTCGAAGGGCTCCGCCACCAGGCGGCCGTAGCGGTCGCTCAGGATCTCCCACTCCACCTTCTTCGGCTTCTGGAACGGAATGCGTGGCATCGCTCTCCTTACTTGCTGTACAGCTCGACGATCAGCTGCTCCGACACGGGGATCTGGATGTCCTCGCGAAGCGGCAGGCCCCGCACGACCCCCTTCTTCTCGTTGGGATCCACCTCGAGCCACTGCGGCAGCTGGCCGCGCCCGGCGTTGACGTTGTCGTCCACGCGGGGCCCCAGCTTCGAGGTCGGCCGCAACTGCACCACGTCGCCCACCTTGGCGAGGAACGAGGGGACGCTGACCTTGTGGCCGTTGACCTGGAAGTGGCCGTGGGCCACCATCTGCCGCGACTCGCGGCGGGAGGCCGCGAAGCCGAGGCGGAAGACCACGTTGTCCAGGCGCAGCTCGAGCAGGCGCAGAAGGTTCTCGCCCGTCACGCCCTTCTGGCTCTCGGCCCACTGGAAGTACTTGCGGAACTGGCTCTCCAGCACACCGTAGATGCGCTTGGCCTTCTGCTTCTCGCGCAGCTGCACGCCGTAGGGCGTGAGCTTGCCGCGGTTGAGGCCGTGCATGCCCGGCGGGTAGTTCCGCCGCTCGATCGCGCACTTGTCGGTGAAGCAGCGGGCACCCTTGAGGAAGAGCTTCATGCCCTCCCGGCGGCACAGCCGGCACTTGGCGTCGCGATACCGCGCCATCCTCGTCCTCCTCTACACGCGCCGCCGCTTCGGCGGCCGGCAGCCGTCGTGCGGGATGGGCGTCACGTCACGGATGGCGGTGATCTCGAGCCCGACCGCCTGCAGCGAGCGGATGGCGGCCTCGCGGCCGGCCCCCGGTCCGCGCACGAAGACCTCGATCTGCTTCAGCCCGAACTCCATCGCCTTGCGGGCGGCGATCTCTGCCGCCGTCTGCGCGGCGAACGGCGTGGACTTGCGCGAGCCCTTGAAGCCGGCGCTGCCCGCGCTCGACCACGACACCACGTTGCCGCCCTTGTCGGTGAGGGTGACGATCGTGTTGTTGAACGTGGCCTGCACGTGGGCGACGCCGATGCGCACCTCGCGGCGTTCGCGCTTCTTGCTGCCCTTCTTCCGGGGAGCGGGCTTTGCCTGCTCTGCCATGCGTTGAGGCTCCTATGCTTTCTTGGGCGCGGCCGCGGCGGCGGCGGCGGCCGGGGCCGGCACGGACGGCGTCGCCGTCGGCTTCTTCTTCACCATGACGCCCTTGCGCGGGCCCTTGCGAGTGCGCGCGTTGGTGTGGGTGCGCTGACCGCGCACCGGCAATCCCTTGCGGTGACGGATGCCGCGGTAGGAGCCGATGTCCATGAGGCGCTTGACGTTCATCGAGATCTCGCGGCGCAGGTCGCCCTCGACCTTCATCTCGCGCTCGATGATCTCGCGCACGCGGGCGGTCTCCTCGTCGCTCCAGGCCTTCACCCGCTTGGCCGGGTCCACGTTGGCCTTGGCCAGGATGTGCGTCGCCGCCGCCCGGCCGATCCCGTAGATGTAGGTCACCGCCACCTCGCCGCGCTTCTCCCTCGGCAGATCCACTCCCGCCACTCTGGCCATGTCCGCTCTCCTAGCCTTGCCGCTGCTTGTGCCGCGGATTCTTGCAGATGATCCGCACCACGCCCTGACGCTTGATGATCTTGCAATGCTCGCACCGCGGCTTCACCGACGGCCTGACTTTCATGATCGCTCCTACTTGAACCGGTAGGTGATGCGGCCCCGCGTGAGGTCGTAGGGCGACAGCTCGACCTTCACCCGGTCGCCCGGCAGGATCCGGATGAAGTTCATCCGCATCTTGCCGCTCACGTGGGCCAGCACTCGATGGCCGCTCTCCAGCTCGACGCGGAACATCGCGTTCGGCAGCGGCTCCACCACGGTTCCCTCGACTTCGATCGCGTCTTCTTTTGGCATTCGCGCTTCACACGGCCCGCGCCGGGCCGCCGTTCCGACTCGTCAGGACGTCCGGCCCGCTCTCGGTGACCGCGATCGTGTGCTCGAAGTGGGCGGCCAGGCTGCCGTCCTTCGTGACCGCCGTCCACCCGTCGTCCAGGATCCGGACCTCCCAGCTCCCCATCGTCACCATCGGCTCGATCGCCAGCACCATGCCCGGCCGCAGCTGCGGGCCGCGCCCGGGGTCGCCGAAGTTCGGCACCTGCGGCTCCTCGTGCAGGGCCCGGCCGATGCCGTGGCCGACGAAGGCGCGCACGACGGCGAAGCCGTGGCCTTCGACGTGCGACTGGATGGCGTGCGAGACGTCGGAGAGGCGCCGGCCGGGCCGGCATTCCGCGATCCCGCGCTCGAGGCTCTCCCGGGTGACGTCGAGCAGCGCCCGCACCCGGGACGGCACCTCGCCGACGGCGAGGGTGAACGCGCAGTCCGCATAGTACCCATCCACGATACACCCGAGGTCGAGGCCGACGATATCGCCCTCCTTCACGCGCCGCTGTGAAGAAGGGATCCCATGAACGACTTCTTCATTGATCGAGACGCAGACGGTCGCGGGAAAGCCTCGATACCCCTTGAAGGCCGGCGTGGCGCCCTGCGCGAGGATGAACTCCTCCACGTCCCGATCGATCTCCAGCGTGGATACTCCGGGCTTGACCGAGTCGCGCAGGCGGTCCATGACCTCGGCCAGGATGTGGCCGCCGCGCCGCATGAGCGCGATCTCGCGCGCCGACTTGAGCTCGATCATCGGCCCACCGTCGTGGCGCGCCGGATGGCGGCCTGGATCGTCTCGACGCTGCCCTCGCCGTTGACGGCCGTCAGCAGGCCGTGGCCGCGGTAGTAGTCGAGCAGCGGCGCCGTCTGCCGGGCGTACACCTGCAGCCGGTTGCGCACCGTCGCCTCGCTGTCGTCGGCGCGCTGGTAGAGCTCGCCGCCGCACTGGTCGCACACGCCCTCGCGCTTCGGCGGCGCCGACACCAGGTGGAACGCCGTCTGGCACTGGCGGCACAGGCGGCGGCCGGTGAGCCGCCGCAGCAGCTCCGGCTCGGCCACCTCGAAGAAGAGGACGGCGTCGAGCGCCTGTCCGAAGTCCTTCAGCATCCGGTCGAGCGCCTCCCCCTGCGCGATCGTGCGCGGGAAGCCGTCGAGCAGAAAGCCGCGGGCGGCGTCGGGCTGGCGCAGCCGGTCGGCGATGAGCCCGACGATCACGTCGTCGGGCACCAGCTCGCCGCGGTCGTAGTAGCCCTTGGCCTGGCGGCCCAGCGGCGTGCCCGCCGCCATCGCCTCCCGCAGCATGTCGCCGGTGGCGATGTGCGGCACGCCCCACTCGCGCGCCAGCACGCGGGCCTGGGTGCCCTTGCCGGCGCCGGGAGGCCCCAGGAAGATCGCCCGCATCCTCAGCTCCTCCGCGCGAAGGCGCCCGAGCGGGACTTCGACCGCTTGAGGAACCCTTCGTAATTGCGCATGAGCAGGTGCGACTCCATCTGGCGCACGGTGTCGAGCGCGACGCCGACCACGATCAGCAGGCTGGTGCCGCCGAAGTAGAACGGCACGTTGAAGAGGCGGATGAGGAGATCGGGCAGCACCGAGATCAGCGCCAGGAACAGCGCGCCCGGCAGCGTGATGCGCGTCAGCACGTGGTCGATGTACTCGGCCGTCTTCTTGCCGGGCCGCACGCCCGGGATGAAGCCGCCGTACTTCTTCATGTTGTCGGCGAGGTCCACCGGGTTGAAGACGATCGCCGTGTAGAAGTACGCGAAGAAGACGATGAGCCCCATGTACAGCACGGTGTAGGTCATCCGCCCCGGGCTCAGCGCGTCGGCGACCGCCTGCGTCAGGCCGGACTGGATGAAGCGGCTCAGGGTGGCCGGGAACAGGATCAGCGACGACGCGAAGATGACGGGGATGACGCCGGCGGTGTTGATGCGGAGTGGGATGTGGGTGGACTGGCCGCCGTACACCCGCCGCCCCACCACCCGCTTGGCGTACTGCACGGGGATCTTGCGCTGCCCCTCCTGCATGAGCACGACCGCCGCCGTCACCGCCACCATCACCAGCACGATGGCGCCGAAGACGAACAGCTTGAGCTCGCCGGTGGTGATCAGCGTGTAGGACGCGGTGATCGCCGACGGCAGGCGGACCACGATGCCTGCGAAGATGATCAGCGAGATGCCGTTGCCGATGCCCTTCTCGGAGATCTGCTCGCCCAGCCACATGATCAGCGCGGTGCCGGCCGTCAGCGTGATCATGGTCAGCAGCCGGAACCCCCAGCCGGGAGTCGGCACGATGGTGAGCCCGGTCGGGCTCCGCATGCTCTCGAGCCCGATCGCGATGCCCATGGACTGCACCAGCGACAGCACCACCGTGCCGTAGCGGGTGTACTGCGTGATCTTCTTGCGCCCGGCCTCGCCCTCCTTGGCCAGCCGCTCGAGCGCGGGGATGACCACCGTGAGCAGCTGCAGGATGATGGACGCCGAGATGTACGGCATGATGCCGAGCGCGAAGATGGACAGCCGGCGCAGGTTGCCGCCGGAGAACAGGTCCACCATGCCGAGCAGCGTGCCCTGCACCTGGTCGAAGAACTGGGCGAGGGCGTGGCCGTCGATGCCCGGGGTGGGCACGTGGGCGCCCACGCGATAGGCGACCAGCAGCAGGGCGGTGAAGATCACCCGGCGCTTGAGCTCGGGGATCTTGAAGATGTTCGGCAGCGACAGCAGGCTCTCGATCACGAGGCCGCCACTTTCTCCTTCACGGCCAGCATTTCGACGCGGCCGCCCTGCCCCTCGATCTTGCTCTTCGCCCCGGCGCTGACGGCGTGCGCGCGCACCGTGAGCGCGTGCGGCACGTCGCCGTCGCCGAGGATCTTCACGCGCGCGCGGTCGCCGCGCTTGATCAGCCCCTTGGCGACGAGCCCGTCGGGGTCCACCACGCTGCCCGACGCGAACGCGGCCAGCGACTTGACGTTGACCACCGCGTACTCGGTCTTGCCGCCGTACGGCAGGAATCCGCGCTTGGGAATCCGCCGGTAAAGCGGCATCTGCCCGCCCTCGAAGCCGGGAGGCTTGCCGCCGCCCGAGCGGGCCCCCTGCCCCTTGTGGCCCTTGCCGGCCGTCTTGCCGCGCCCGGAGCCCGGGCCGCGGCCGATGCGCTTGCGGCGGTGGCCGGCGCCCGGCGCCGGCCGCAGGTCCTCAAGCCTCATGGCTCACCTCGAGCACGTGCGGCGCCTGGGCGATCATGCCGCGGATGGCCGGCGTGTCGGGCTGGACCACCTGCTGGCGGATCCGCCGCAGGCCGAGCGCCTTGACCGACCCCTCCTGCTTGGGGCTGAGCCCGATGATGCTGCGCACGAGCGTGATCCTAAGCCTCTTGCTTGACACCGGCCGTCTCCTCCGCGAAGCCGTCACTGCCGCGGCGCCGCGCCGCGTACAGGTCTTGCAGCCGCTTGATGCGCCGGAGCGCGTCGATGGTGGCCTTGAGGACGTTGTGGGGATTGTTCGTCCCGAGCGTCTTGGTGAGGATGTCCTGCACGCCGGCCGCCTCCAGCACCGGCCGCACGGCGCCGCCGGCGATGACACCGGTGCCCGGCACGGCCGGCTTGAGGAAGACGCGGCCCGCGCCGAAGTGCCCGGTGATCTCGAACGGGATCGTCGTCTCCTTGAGCGCGACGAAGATCAGGTCCTTCTTGGCGTGCTCGACCGCCTTGCGGATCGCCTCCGGCACCTCGTGCGCCTTGCCGAGGCCGACGCCGACGTGACCGCGGCCGTCGCCCACCACCACCAGGGCGGTGAACGAGAACCGCCGTCCGCCCTTGACGACCTTGGCCACCCGGTTGATGGCGACGACCCGGTCGTTGAGCTCCAGCACGCTGGGATCGATCTTCGCTTCTGCCACTCAGTCTCTCCTTAGAAGACGAGGCCGCCGGCGCGCGCCGCGTCGGCCAGCGCCTTGACCCGCCCGTGGTACTGGTAGCCGCCGCGATCGAAGACCACACGCCCGATGCCGGCCGCCTTGGCCCGCTGGGCCAGCAGCTCGCCCACCGCCTTGGCGGCGGCCACGTTGCCGCCGGTCCGGTGCGCGGCTCGGAACTCCTTGCTCCGGCTGTCGGCCGCCACCAGCGTGCGCCCGGTCGCGTCGTCCACCACCTGCCCGTAGATGTGGTTGAGGCTGCGGAACACGGCCAGCCGCGGCCGCGCCGCCGTCCCCTGCAGCCATCGCCGCAGACGGTGATGCCGCTTGTCGCGCGGACCCCGCCGGTCCTTCGTGATCATTTCGCGCCCGCCTTCTTGCCCACCTTGCGACGGATGAACTCGCCGAGGTACTTGATGCCCTTGCCCTTGTAGGGGTCGGGCTTGCGCAGCGCCCGCAGCTTGGCCGCCGTCTGGCCGAGCAGCGCCTTGTCGGCGCCGCGCAGGGTGATGGCCGTCTGCTTGTCGATCTCGGCGGTGATCCCGTCGGGCAGCGGGAAGATCACGGGGTGCGAGTAGCCCAGCGCGAGCTGGATGGTCTTGCCCTGCATCTGCGCGCGGTAGCCGATGCCGACGATCTCGAGCTTGCGCTCGAAGCCGTCCTTGACGCCGGTCACCATGTTGGCGACGAGCGCGCGGGCCATGCCGTGCAGTGCCCGCACGTGGCGCTCGTCGCTGCCCCGCTCGATGACGATCATGGCGCCGGTCACGCGCGTGGTCAGCCCGGCGGGGACCGGCTGGGCGAGCTTGCCCTTCGGCCCCTCGGCCCGCACGGTCGCGCCGTCCACGGCGATCTTCACCCCCGGCGGGATCGGAATGGGTTGCCTGCCGATGCGAGACATGGCGTCGTCTCCTACCACACGTAGGCGAGGACTTCGCCGCCGACCTTCTGCTTGCGCGCCTCGCGGTCGGTGAAGACGCCGCGGGAGGTCGACAGCAGGGCCACGCCCATGCCGGCCAGGATGGTGGGAATCTTGTCGTGGGCCACGTACACCCGGCGGCCCGGGGTGGACACCCGCACCAGCCCCGAGATCATCCTCTCGTTGCCGGCCCCGTACTTGAGGTAGACGCGCAGCGTGTTCTGCTTGCTGTCGTCGAGCACGCGGAAGTTCTTGATGAACCCCTCGTCCTTGAGCAGCTCGGCGATGCGCACCTTGAGCCGCGAGGACGGGATGTCCACCTTCTCGTGCTCGGCGTTGCTGGCGTTGCGGATGCGCGTGAGCAGGTCGGCGATCGGATCGCTGCGCATGACTTACCAGCTCGCTTTCGTGATGCCCGGGACCTCGCCCTTGAGGGCCAGCTCGCGGAAGCACAGGCGGCACATCCGGAACTTGCGCAGGTAGCCGCGGGGACGCCCGCACAGCTTGCAGCGGTTGTACCGCCGGGTCGAGAACTTCGGTGTCGCCTGCGACTTCATGATGAGCGCGGTCTTGGCCATGATCTAGGACTCCCCCCTGAACGGCATGCCGAGCTGGGCGAGGAGGGCACGCGATTCCTCGTCGGTCCGCGCCGTCGTCACGATGACGATGTCCATACCGCGTACCTTGTCGATCTTGTCGTACACGATTTCCGGAAAGATCAGCTGCTCGCGCAGCCCCAGCGCGTAGTTGCCGCGACCGTCGAACCCCTTGGGGGGCACGCCCTTGAAGTCGCGCACGCGCGGCAGCGCGATGTTCATGAGCCGGTCGAGGAACTCGTACATGCGGGCGCCCCGCAGCGTCACCTTGGCGCCGATCGGCACGCCCTCGCGCAGCTTGAAGTTCGCGATCGACTTCTTGGCGCGGGTCACGATCGGCTTCTGGCCGGTGATCGCCTGGAGATCCGCGGTGGCGAAGTCCATGATCTTGGCGTTCTCACGCCCCTCGCCGACGCCCATGTTGATCACGACCTTCTCCAGCCGCGGCACCGCCCACGCGTTGTCGTAGCCGCGGTCCTTCATGAGGGCGGGCACCACCGTCTTGGCGTAGTGGTCCTTGAGCCGCGCCGGCACCTGGCCGGTGCCCTTGGGGCGCGTCTTCGCGATCGGCGCCGTCTCCGGCGCCGGCTTGGCGCCGCGGCCGGCCTGCTGTGGCCTGGCGGCCGCCTTGCCGGCGGCCGGCGGCTTGGGGGCGGGTGTTCCGGCGTCTGGCTTGGCCATGTCTCCTAACCCTTGTCGATGGACTCGCCGCATCGCTTGCAGACGCGGCTCTTGCGGCCGTCGGCCAGCGCCTTGACGCCGGTCCGCGACGGTTTGTCGCAGCGCGAGCAGATCGGCAGCACGTTGGAGAGCGCCAGCGGCCCCTCCCGCTCGATGATGCCGCCCTGCCGCAGCTTCTGGGTCGGGCGCTGGTGGCGCTTGATCATGTTGACGTGCTCGACCAGCACGCGGCCCTTGGCGGTCAGCACGCGCAGCACCTTGCCGCGCTTGCCGCGCTCGCGGCCGGTGATGACGCCGACCAGGTCGCCCCGCCGGACGTGGATCGCCTGCATCAGATGACCTCGGGGGCCAGCGAGATGATCTTCGTGAACTGCCGCTCGCGCAGCTCGCGGGCCACCGGCCCGAAGATGCGGGTGCCGACCGGGTTCTCGTCGGGCTTGATCAGCACGACGGCGTTCCGGTCGAAGCGGATGTAGGAGCCGTCGCGGCGCCGGACCTCCTTCACCGTGCGCACCACCACCGCCCGCGCCACCTCGCCCTTCTTCACGGTGCCGTCGGGAGCGGCCTCCTTCACCGCCACGATGACGGTGTCACCGAGCGAGGCATAGCGCTTGTTGGAGCCGCCCATCACGCGGATGCACTGCACCTTCTTGGCACCCGAGTTGTCGGCGACGTCGAGCATGGAGCGCGGCTGGATCATGCCCGCGCCACCCGCGTGAGGACCTGGCGGATCCGCCACCGCTTGTCCTTGGAGATCGGCCGGGTCTCCTCGATCAGGACCCGGTCGCCCACGTGGCTCGCGTTCTCCTCGTCGTGCGCCTTCAGCTTCTTGGACATGCGGATGACGCGCTGGTAGCGGGGATGGCGGTAGACCCGCTCGATCCGCACCACCCGCGTCTTCTGCATGGCGTCGCTCACGACGACGCCCTCTCGTGTCTTGCGCTCGCCCACGGCCTATCCCTTCGCTTTCTTCTTCTTCTTCTTCGCCTTGGCGGCGGGCCTGGCGGCGGCCTTGGCCGGCTTCGTCTTCGTCCGGGCGGCCGCCTTAGCGCGCCGGGGCTCCCGGGCGGGCTCGGCCACCGGCGCGACGGGCGCCGCCGGCGCCGCCGCTGCCGCCGGGACGCCGCCCCGCTCGCGCACGATCGTGTAGGCGCGCGCCAGGTCGCGCCGGGCCTCGCCGATCCGCGACGGGTTCTTGGCCACGCCCATCGTCAGCTGGAACCGGAGGTTGAAGATCTCCTCCGAGAGCTCGCGGACCTTCTGCGTCACCTCGTCCTCCGACAGCTCACGCCACTTCGCCGCCTTCATCGCCGTCCTCGCGTGATCACAGGGTGCGTGTGCGCATCACGAACTTCGTCGCGATGCCGATCTTGTTGGAGGCCGTCCGGAACGCCTCGCGGGCGATGTCCTCGGCGACGCCCTGCATCTCGTAGAGGATGCGGCCGGGCTTGACCACCGCGACCCACTCCTCGGGGTTGCCCTTGCCCTTCCCCATGCGCGTCTCGGCCGGCTTCTTGGTGACCGGCTTGTCGGGGAAGACGCGGATCCACACCTTGCCGCCGCGCTTGAGGCTGCGGGTGAGCGCCACCCGCGCCGCCTCGATCTGCCGGTTGGTGACCCAGCCCGGCTCCAGCGCCTTGAGGCCGTACTCGCCGAAGGCCAGCGTGGAGCCGCGCTGGGCCTTCCCCCGCATGTTGCCCCGCTGGGCCTTGCGGTATTTGACGCGCTTGGGCATCAGCATGACGCGGTCGTCCTACGCTTCCACCGGCGCGGTGGGGAACACCTCGCCCTTGAAGATCCAGACCTTCACGCCGATCGTGCCGTACGTCGTGTGGGCGGTGGCCAGGCCGTAGTCGATGTCCGCGCGCAGCGTGTGCAGCGGCACCCGCCCGTCGCGGTACCACTCGCGGCGCGCGATCTCGCCGCCGCCCAACCGGCCGGCGCAGGCGATGCGGATGCCGTCGGCGCCCAGCCGCAGCGCGGAGGTCACCGCCTTCTTCATCGCGCGCCGGAAGGCCACGCGCTTCTGCAGCTGCAGCGCGACGTTCTCGGCCACCAGCTGCGCGTCCAGCTCGGGGTGGATGACCTCCTCGATGTTGAGGTAGATCTCCTTGTTGGTGCGCATCTGCAGCTCGTTCTTGAGCTTCTCGACCTCCGACCCCTTGCGGCCGATGATGATGCCGGGCCGTGCCGTGAAGATCGTGATGCGGGCACGGTTGGCCGAGCGCTCGATGTCGATGCGCGCGATACCGGCGTGGTAGAGCTGGTCCTTGATGAAGCGCCGGATCTTCACGTCCTCGTGGAGCAGGTCGGCGTAGTTCTTGGTCGCGAACCACCGCGACCGCCACGTGAACTGTGGAATGGTGCCCAGCCGGAAGCCGATCGGATGCGTCTTTTGACCCATCGCCTATTTCTTCTCCTTGCCCTTCGCCGTGCGCGTGCCGCGACCGGAGCGAGCGGCCGGCCCGCGCGCCGGGGGTTTGGCGGCGGGGGCGGCGGTTGCCGTCGCCGGGGCGGCGGTCGTCGTCGCGGGGACCGGCGCCGGCCCGCGGACCCGCCAGTGGCGGGGGCGCGTCAGCCCGACCCGGGCGGCCGCCTCGTCGCTCACCGCGATCGTGAGGTGGCTGGTCCGGTGCTTGATGAAGAAGGCGCGCCCCATCGCGCGCGGCTGCACGCGCTTCATCGAGGGGCCGCCGTCGGCGATCGCCCGCACCACGCGCAGGTCGTCGAGGTTGCGGACCTGGTGGTTGTGCTCGGCGTTGGCCACCGCCGAGCGCAGCACCTTCTCGATGAGCCGGGCGGCCGCCCGCGGCGTGTACTCGAGCGTCGCCAGCGCGTCCCCCACCGCCTTGCCGCGGATCTGGTCGAGGACCAGCCGCGCCTTGCGGGCGGAGACGCGCACGAACCGGGCCCTCGCCGTCGTGATCATCTAGGACTTCCCGGTCGGCGTGGCGGAGGCCTTCTCGGCCTGGCCGTGCGCCTTGAACGTGCGCGAGAGCGCGAACTCGCCGAGCTTGTGACCGACCATGTTCTCGGTGACGTACACCGGGATGAACTTCTTGCCGTTGTGCACGGCCAGCGT
>JBGQFW010000081.1:0-18924 GCA_041497115.1 Methylomirabilia bacterium | reverse complement strand
GCCGAACTCCGACTCGCCGACCCACCCGAACAGGAAGCCGACGACGCGGCCGTCCAGCTCGGCCAGCGAGGACATCCACGGCGGCCGCAGCGCCGCGATGTCGAAGCGGGTGCGCCAGTAGTCCTTGCGCGACCGGCCCGTCAGCCGCTCGTCGATGGCGACGACGGCGTCGAGGTCATGCAACTCCACGGCCCGCACGGTGACGGTGTCCTTCATCGCGGCCTCCTTGCCGGCGCCGGCGTGCGGGCTCATGCCGCCTGAGCGGTCGAGAGCTTGCGCCAGCGCTGCAGGCCGAGCAGCGCCGCGCCGAGCGCGGTGGTGAACTGGGGCGCGTCCGGCACGCTCACCGGGACGCCCAGCGTGGCCCGCAGCGCCGCCACCATGCCGGCCTGCAGCGCCACGCCGCCGATGAGCGTGACCTCGCCGTCGAGCCCCACCCGCTTGAGCAGGCTCAGCGCGCGGTCGGCGAGCGAGTTGTGGATGCCGCGCAGGATGTTCTCCACGCCGACGCCCTCGGAGATGTGGTTGATGATCTCGGACTCCGCCAGCACGGCGCACACGCTGGAGATCGGCTGGGGGGCGGCGGCGCCGAGCGACATCGGCCCGATGTCGGCGAGATCGACCTCGAGATACTTGGCGGCGCGCTCGAGGAACCCGCCCGAGCCCGCCGCGCACTTCTCGTTCATGTGGAACTCCTTGACCTTGCCCCCCTCGCGCAGCTTGATGGCGCGCGAGCACTGGGCGCCGATGTCCAGCACGTAGCGCGTCGCCGGGACGAGCGCGGCGGCGCCGCGGGCGCCGCAGGTGAGGTCGGTGATCTGGATGTCCCGGAAGGGGACGGCGTAGCGGCCGAGGCCCGTGGTGGCGATGTAGCCGACCGCGTCGGCGGCGACGCCGGCGTCCGCGCACGCCGACGCCAGCGCCTCGCGCGTGACCTTCTCGAAGTCGGCCCGGGTCCGCACGAGCCCGCGCCCCCGCGCCGTCGCCTCGCCGTCCACCAGGACGGCCTTGGTCGTGCCCGAGCCGATGTCGATCCCGGCGATGAGCATGGCTAGCCCCTCCCGGCGGCCGCCGCGGTTGCCGCCGCGCCGGCGCGCTCCAGCGCGAAGAGCGCGGCCCCCAGCGCGCCGATGAAGTGGCCGTCGGCGCCGACGTTGACCGGCCGGCCCAGCACGGCCTCGAGCGCGCGCACCATGCCGACGTTGCGGGAGACGCCGCCGGTGAAGGTGACCTCGTCCTCGACGCCGACCCGGCGGACCAGCGCCACCGTGCGCGCGGCGATCGCCTTGTGCACGCCGCCCAGGATGTCCTCGATCGTCTTGCGCTGGGCGAGGTAGGACATGATGTCGGACTCCACGAACACGGTGCAGACCGAGGTCAGCCGCACCGGCTCGGTGGCGGCGAGCGAGCGCGGCCCGATCTCGTCGAGGCTGACGCCGGTGACGTCGGCGGCGGCCGACAGGAAACGGCCGGTGCCGGCCGCGCACTTGTCGTTCATCGAGAAGTCGATCACCGAGCCGTCGGCGCCGACCTTGATCGCCTTGGTGTCCTGCCCGCCCATGTCGATGACGGTCCGGGTCGCCGGGAACAGCGCCTGCGCGCCGCGGGCGTGGCAGGTGATCTCGGTGATCTGGGCGTCGCCGAACGTCACCTTGTAGCGGCCGTAGCCGGTGCCGACGACGTAGGCGATCGCCTCCCGCGCGACTCCCGCCTCCTCGCACGCCGCGACGAACGCGCGCTCGCCGGCGCGGGAGACGTTGGCCCCGGTGGGGATCAGCGCGCGGGCGACGATCGCCCGGGAGGCGTCCACGATGACCGCCTTGGTCTGGGTGGAGCCGACGTCGACTCCGGCGCCGAAGCTCATCACTGTCCTCCCGCCTGGCCCGCGTGGCTCACCAGCTTCCGGTGCTCGAGCGACTCGAAGAACGCGTCGATCCGGTTCTTGATCTGGGCCTCGGCGTAGTAGCGCGGGTCCTCCAGGTCGGACTCGACCAGCAGCGTCGGCACGCCGAGCTCCTTGATGAAGTACTCGCGCATGTCGCCCTGGCCGGCCGAGAACAGGCGGCAGGACTTGACCGAGTGGATGACCAGCGCGTCGGCCTCCCACTCCTCCACGTAGCGGCGGATCTGCCCGTAGCGCGCGACGATCGAGCGGTTGGTGAGGTTCTCGCGGAGCATCTGCTCGGCGATGGACTCCAGCGGGCGCCGGGGGTCGTGGCGGAAGCCGAACTCCCAGATGCCGCCGACCGTCGAGTAGGTGGACTGCACGGCCACCGCGCCCCAGCGGCTCATGAGGTTGCGGAAGTTCTTGTAGTACGGGTACGGGGGCGGCCCCTCGACGACGGTGCGGAAGCGCTCCTCGGAGAGCGGGCCGAGCCCCTGGGCGGCGAGCGCCTCGAACTCCGCCACCGCCTCGTCGAAGAACGCGGCGGCCTCGCGGGTGCCGCGCAGCACGTTGATCGGCCCCATCATGTTGATCGAGTCGAAGTACGCGTCGAACGGCGCGGGGTGGTGCTTGGTCAGGTGCTTGCACCGCGCGTAGCCGTCCTGGGCCCGGGCCGAGTCGGCGAGGATCTCGCGCAGCTCGTCGATGTCGAAGGGGACGCCGGTGACGGACTCGGCGAGGGCGATGAGCTCGCGCAGCTGGCTCACCACGTAGCGGACGTCGGCCTCGCGGGGCGCGTCGGTGCGGGCGAACGGCACGTCGAGCATGAACAGCCGGCTGCCGCTGACGTCGGCCAGGTGCTCGAACCACTTCACGTAGACGTTGCAGCCGACGTAGTTGCAGACGGTGAGGGTCGGGAACGGGAGCGGCCGGCCGGGGCCCATGCCGCCCTCGAGGAGCAGCCCGATGTCGGCCTTGACGTAGGCGCAGTTGTCGCTGGAGTAGCCGGCCTGCTCGGCCTTGAGGATGAGCGGCAGCGACTTGTGGCGGATCGCGTTCTGCAGCGCGGTGACCTCGGGGAACATCGGCAGCAGGTGGCAGGCCCGGAGCAGCTCCACGCAGTTGCCGGAGATCATGAGGGCGGCGGTCGGCCGTCCCTCGGCCTCGGCGCGGCCCAGCTCGGCCATCCACGCCGACATCAGCTCGCGCGAGCGCTGATGCACGCGCCCCTGATACGCCCGCTCGATCACCTGTGGCGGCATTGCGCCCTCCTCGTTCCGCTGCTCCCGCTACTCGAACAACATGGATTCCACGAACGTCTCGATCTCGTTGCGCGCGCGCTCGAAGGTCCACATCTTCTCCTCGAACTCGGCGACCTGGTGCGGGATGCCGGCGCGGTCCAGCCCCTGCTTCATCAGCACGTAGTCGAAGAGCGCCGGCTCGCAGAACTTGGCCGGCATGAAGATCACCGCGTCGGCCCGGGCCCGGCGGACCTTCTCGATGAGGCCGGCCGCGCGGTGCTCCCGGCTCTCGTGGCGGGTCGAGGACGGCACCGCGCGGTCCACGTAGGCCGCCGCCAGCCGCTCGAACGGATCGCCGTCGCCCGCCACGTCGCCGGTGAACCAGCGCCAGCCGAGCAGGAGGTCGTCCTCCACGACGTAGCAGCCGGCCTCCTCGAGGACCTCCAGCAGCCCGAGGGGCGGCTGCTCGCAGAACACGCCTTCCACCACGACCCGCAGGCGGTCGCGCGGGCGGGCCGCCCGCTGCGGCAGCCCGGCGAGCAGGACGTCGAGCCGGGCGCTCGATTCTTCCGGCGGCGCCAGCGCGGCCGCCCGGAGGACCGCGTACAGCTCGGTGGTGGCCAGCACGTGCGGCTCGGCGATGCGCAGCGCGTAGAGCGCGCGCACGCGTGCGCGGAGGTGGTCGTAGGTCTCGATGGACTTGGCCAGCGCCGGCTCGCCGACGCGCAGGCCGAACGCCCGCTCGAACCCCTCGGCCAGCCGCCGCAGCTCCCCCGCCAGGTACCCGCGCACGCTCGGCGAGGTGGAGTTCTGCGGCAGGTGCAGATACTCCACGAAGACGTCGGGGAAGTTGCGCCGGTAGATCGAGCCGAGGTTGCGGGCGACGTCGCAGATGTTGGAGAACACGATGCCGTCCACGCCGGCGACCAGCCCCTGGAAGCCGAGCTCGAGGGTGGACTTGGCGATCGAGCACACGAACGACTGGAAGCGGGCGTCGGCGTGAGTCAGCTCGACGCTGGCGCCGCCGCCCAGCAGGGCCAGCGGCAGCATGCCGGCGGCGTGGATCACCTCGGCGGGGGCCCACACCGGATAGGCAGCGACGGCGCGACCGCCCGCATGCGTCTCCTTCCACTGCCGGGCGACGGCGCCGAGCGGGCGGCCGACCAGCGCGCGACAGTCCTCGAGGACGGCGTCAGGCGTCATGCGTCCCTCCCAGCGCGCCGGCGGGCTCGCCGTCGTCCCCGGCGCGTTCGAGGAACCCGTAGAGGAAGAGGCGTCCGATCTCGCCCGCGAGGACGCGGGGATCGTCGGCCGTCCTCAGGAAGGCGGGGGTCGCGATGCCGTTGAGCATGCCGAGCACCACGTTGGTGGCGGAGAAGAGCGCGCGGCCCGGGCGCGCGTGCGGGTCGAGCTCGGCCAGCACCGCCAGCCACCGGTCCATATACGCGCGCCGCCGGGCGACGATCTCCGCCCGGTGCGCGCCCGCCACCAGCTCCCAGTCACGGTTCACCACGCGCAGCGCGTCGGCGTGCCGGAAGCCGAACTCCAGGTGGGTGCGGATCAGCGCGAGCAGGCGCGTCTCCGGCGTGCGGGCCTCCGCCAGCGCGGCGTCGGCCATGGCGAGCAGCGTGGCGAGCGCCCGGTCGAGCACGAGGAACAGCAGCTCGTCCTTGCCCCGCACGTAGTGGTAGAGGCCGGCCAGCGAGAGGCGGGCCAGCCGCGCGATCTCGCGGATCGACGCCTGGTGGAAGCCGCGCCGCGCGATCACCGTCAGCGCCACCGTCCGGATCCCGTCGCACCGCTCGCCGATCGCCACGCCGAACCTCCGACCGAACGGACGTTCGAATGGCCGTAGCCTAAGGCGGGCGGTCGCCTGTCTGGAATCCGGCCGACGCCTCAATTTTCGTGAGGCGTTCGGCAGCGGTGATGCGCGCGAACCAGCGGGGTAGGGCGGCTGCTAGAAGAGCCGGTGCTTGGCGGCGAAGGCCACCGCCTCGAGCCGGCTGTGTACGCCCAGCTTCGCGAAGATGTTCTGGGCGTGATTGCGCACGGTGGCGCGGCTCACGTGCAACCGGTCGGCGATGGCGGCGGTGTTGAGCCCCTGGGTCATGAGCTGCAGGACCTCCAGCTCCCGCCGCGAGAGCCCCCCCGCCGGGCCGGCCGCCTCGGTGACGGACGGCGCCGCGCTCAGCCGCTCGTGGATCAGCGTCACCAGCTCCTTGGTCGCCGTCACGTCGCGAAAGAGGTGGATGGTCAGCCGCTCGGGGCCGCTCCCCGTCGTGAGCACGCTCATGTTCAGCCAGACCGGCCGCCCGGCCTTGGTGCGCGTGCGCATGTCGAAGTGCTGGACGGGCTCGTCCATCCGCACGAGCGTCATCACGTGGCAGCCCTGGTAGCAGAGGCGATTGCCCTCGGTGTCGTTGCCGCTGAAGACGTCGCAGCAGAGGTGGCCGACGGTGTCACGCGCCGCGTAACCGAGGATCTGCTCGGCCGCGCGATTCCAGCTGCGGATGCGGCCGTCGTCGGCGATCACGAACGCGCCGTCGCCGGCCCGCGCCAGCGCCTGGTCGAGCCCGCCGGCCTCCGGCTTGAGCTCAGGGGGCCGGGGCATGACGCCGGTTCCCCGGGCACTCGCGCCACCGCTCGGTCAGGCAGAACCTCTGCAGCTCGTCGCGGCGCGGCACGCGGACGCCCCCATCGGGGCGGCGGCAGTAGAGCCCGATGATCCGGCCGGTGCGGCCCTGCGGCCTCGCGGGCTGAAGGCACGGACACTCCTCGGGCTGTCGTCTCCAGAAGTCCGCCATGGCCGTCTCACGCCTCCTGGCAGCCGTGCTTTTGCGAGCCCGATGCCATCATCCAGGGCGAGGCTTTTCGCGCACTTCGGGGCGGCCGAAGCCCCGGGACCCGGGGTGCGGTCGCCACAGTGGTTCATTTGCGCCCCAGCTCCTCGGTCATGTGGCTTATCGTGTGTGGCCACCGTGCTCCTCGGCGCGCTTGCGCTCGAGCGCCTCGCCGCGGATGTGCGCGCGGCAGGGGGCGCAGATCAGGTCGGCCGAGTGCCGGCCGCAGACGATGCAGCCCTCGCGGGCCGGCGCGGCCGCTGCGACCGCCGCCGCCGGCGGCGCCGGCGGGACGGCCGGCACCGTGAGCACGAGGCAGGGCGCGCGGCGCACCACTGCCTCGGCGACGCTGCCGAGCAGCGCGTGCGAGAATCCCGTGCCGCCGTGGGTGCCCACGACGATCAGGTCGATCCGGTGGCGGGCGGCGTAGTCCACGATCTGTCGGGCGACGAGGCCGGAGGACGCTGCGACCACGGTCGTCAGCCCTGGCCCGAGCTCGGCGGCGGCGTCGCGCAGGGCGCGGGACGCCGGGTCGGGATCCTGCGAGGGCGGCACCACGTGCAGCACGTGCAACCGCGCGGCGAAGTGGCGGGCGTACTCGGCCGCCGTCGCGCCCGCCCGGCGCGAGACGTCCGAGAAGTCGGTCGCGAAGAGGATCTCCCTGGCGGGCGGCGCGGTCACGACCCGGCGCCACGCACGATGAGCACCGGCCGCTCGACGTGGCGCAGCACGCCCTCGGAGATGCTGCCCAGCAGCAGCCGCTTGAGCGCGCCGAGGCCGCGTGCGCCGACGACCACCAGGTCGACGTCCGGCTCGCCGGCGGCCCGGGCGATCACCTCGGTCGGGTGCCCGACGGTGACGCGGCGCTCGAGGGATTTCACGCGGCCGGCGAACACGGCGGCGGCGCGCTCGAGCGCCTGGTCGAGGACGGCGCGCCGCTCCTCGACGATCTGCTCGATCGCCTCGCGCAGGACGGAGGCGCCCATCGCGGGGGCCGAGCTCGGGAAGCGCGGGCGCTCCACCGCGCCCAGCAACCGCACGGTGACGTCGGGGCCGAGCGGGAGCTTCGCCAGGAAGGCGGCGGCCGCCGCCGCGTGCTCGGAGCCGTCGAGCGCGACGAGCGCGCCGTGGAACGGCCGCGCCCCGCCCTTGACGACCAGCACCGCGCAGGGGGCATGGCGCGCGACGCCGAGCGAGACGCTGCCGAGGACGAAGCCGGCGAGCGCCCCGAGGCCGCGGGCGCCGAGCACGACGAGGTCGGCCGGCCATTCCTCGGCGGCGCGCACGAGCTCCTCGCGTGGATCCCCCTCCAGCACCCGTCCCTCGACGCCGGGGAAGCGGCCGACCAGCGCGGCGCACGTCGCGTCGCCGACCGTCCTCGCCTCCTGCCGGATCGACGCCTGGAACTCGCGGACCGGCGCGATGTCGAGCGGCGAGGGCGGGATCGTGGCGACGGTCACCACGCGCACCATGGTCCCCGGGGGCAGCGGGAACCCCCCCAGCCAGGCGGCCGCCGCGTGCGCGTCCTCCGAGCCGTCGGTCGCCAGCACCACGCGCATGCTCATCGCCCCGTCCCCTCCGTCGCGCCCGGGCTAGTCGGCCAGCGCTCGCGCCGCCGCATAGTACTTCTTCGGCCGCCGCCGGCTGTCACGCGCCACCGCCGCGGTGCGGGCCAGTCGGCGCTCCAGCCGGGTGAGGGCGCCGTCGAGCGCGAGCCGCGCGGTGATCGCGCGCCCCTCGACGTGCACCCGGCCCCGGTGCGGCACGCTCACCGTCACCGCGCACCGGATGGCCGGCCCCCCTTGGGACCGTTCTCGTCGCGGAACGCGACCCGCGCGCTGGAGGCCTGCCCGGCCAGCACGGCGACCGCGCGCGCCGCCGAGCGCAGGCGCACCGCCTCCATCGGCGGCAGTCCGAGAATTTCCACCCGGGGGCTCATGGGTACGACACCTCGATGATGATACCGACGATCCGTCTCACGTGGCGCCTCCCTTGTGACCGTCGTCCGGCCGCACCGTCAGCACCGGACAGGAGGCCCGGCGCACGACGCGCTCGGCCACGCTGCCCAGCAGCATCCGGTCCAGCCCGGTGCGGCCGTGCGTGCCCATCACGATCATGTCGGCCTTCTCCTCGCGGGCGGTGCGGATGATCTCCTCCCAGGCTACCCCGCTCGTCACGACGCCGCGAGCGGGAATGCCGACCGCCGCCAGCGCGGTGGCGCGGTCGGCCAGCGCGTCGGCGGCCCAGCGGCGCTGCCCCTCGTACACCGCGCGCACGTCCGGGGTGAACACCGTCTCGTTCCACAGCTGCGCCTCGGTGGCCACGTGCAGCAGCACGACCTCGGCGCCGAGCGCCGCCGCCAGCCGCGCCGCCTCGCGCTCGGCCGCCTCGGCGGCCGTGGAGAAGTCGGTGGCGCACACCAGGCGCTTCATGGCGCCGCCTCCCCGCGATCCTCTTCGTCGAGCGCGATCTCGCGCTCGAGCGTCCAGCGGTGGCGGTCGCGCTCGGCGAGGATCTCCGCCGACGTCAGCACCTCGGCATCGGGCTCCTGGGCGACGCCGAGCGCCTCGCCCAGCTCGTCGACGACATCCTGATCCGGCATCGCCGTGCTGCCGCCGACCGCCTCGTCGCCGACCGCCCACGCGCCCTTCCAGTCGGCGTCGAGGTCGCCCCCGGTGAGGCGCGGACCGGTCTCGTGGCGCGCCTCGATCTCCTCGACGACCTCGGCGACCGAGCCGGTCGTGTCGTCGCCGGCGCGGCGCCGCGCCGGCGGCCGGGGGGCGGGCCGACGGCGCTTCATGCCCGTGCCCACTGGCGCTTCAGATCGGTCGGCAGCTGGGCCACGATGTCGCCGGCCTCGCCGTCGGAGAGCTGCTCCTTGAGCGCGGCGAAGACGGCGTCGGTCACGAGCTCGGCCTGGCCCAGCGTGACCAGCCCCGCCTCCGCGCGCACCCGCTCGAGGAACTCCCGGCGGTGCAGCTTCAGCGGGCGGTCGGGGGCCGGCCGCCCGCCCTCCCACAAGGCCTTCAGCTCGCGGGGCAGCTGCGCCTCCGCCTGCCGCGCCTCGTTGGCGGTGAGCCGGTCCCGCAGCGCCTGCAGCACCGCGCCCGTCGCGCGCTGCGACTGCTCGAGCGTGTCCAGTCCCGCCTCGACGCTGACTCGCGCGTACATCTGCCGTGCTCGCATCGCGGGCCTCCTCTCCCGGGGTGGCCGCGCCCCGCCGGGGCGCACGGCTCCCGTGCCGCGTGTCGCTCAATGACCGCCCACCTCGTGCCGGCCCGCGCGCAGCAGCGCCACCGGCGCGTCGGCGCGACGGAAGACCTGCTCGGCGACGCCGCCCAGGAGCAGGAAGCGCCGGCGGCTGCCGACGCCGAGCGCGACGAGATCGGCGGCGAACTCCGTCGCCTCGGCGAGGATCTCGCGGGCGGGATCGCCGTAGCGCACCGCGAACTCCACCGGCACGCCGTCCAGGGCGAGGGCGATCGTCTCCAGATAGTCGCGCGCCTCCGCCGCGACGCGGATCGTCTCCTGGTCGGCGTAGGCGACGACGCGGCCGTCCACGTCCACGACGTTGCTCGGCGGGCGCGCCACGTGGAGCAGCCGCACGGTGGCGCCGGCGCCCCGGGCGAGGTCGGCGATCGCGCCGACGAACGAGTCGGCGGGCTCGAGCTGGGCGAGCGGAACGAGAAT
This sequence comes from Methylomirabilia bacterium, assembly GCA_041497115.1. Lineage (GTDB taxonomy): Bacteria > Methylomirabilota > Methylomirabilia > Rokubacteriales > CSP1-6 > AR5. The sequence goes on along the minus strand of JBGQFW010000081.1, from coordinate 9,268 downwards.
TCGCTTGGCCATCACCGGTCCTCCTCACGGTGGAGCAGGCGGATCGCGCCGGACGTCACGCGCCGCGGGCGTCCCTCCGTGTCTTCGACGACGAGGCCGCCGTCGCTGTCGATCCCGCGGCCGCGGCCCTGCCACGCCGCGGTCCCGGTGCGGATCTCGAGGGCCCGCCCCCGCAGGGCGTCGCGGGCCTGCCACGCGGCCGTCACCGCCGCCGGCCCCTTCGCCAGGAAGATGCCCTGCCACGCCTCGAGCCGGTCGAGGAGCCGGGCGGCGAACCGGTTGCGGTCCACCTCGGCGCCCACGATCTCGCTCACCGAGGTCGCGGCCTCGGCGTCGGCGCCGAGCGCCGTCGTGAGCTCGGCCCGGGTGACGTTGAGGTTGACGCCGATGCCGAGGATCACCGAGCTCGCCCGGTCCCCGACGGTCGTGTACTCGACGAGCGCGCCGCCGACCTTGCGGCCGTCCACGACGACGTCATTGGGCCACTTGATGCCGGCCTCGGCGCCCTCCGCGTCGATCGCCTCGCAGAGCGCCAGCGAGGCGATCGCGCCGAACCGGGCCATGTCGCGCGGGGCGAGGTCCGGGCGGAACAGGACGGAGACGTAGAGGTTGACCCCGGCCGGGGAGAACCAGCGCACCCCGGAGCGCCCGCGACCGGCCGTCTGCTCCTCGGCGAAGACGGCCGTGCCGTCGGCGGCGCCGTGCGCGGCCAGCCGCCTCAGGGCGGTGTTGGTGGAGTCCACGGTGCCGAAGAGATAGATGTGACGGCCGACCACCTCGGCCGTGAGGTGGGGCCGCATCAGCGCGGGGCTCAGGACGTCGCACGCCGCTCGCATCATCAACACAGGGGAGCAACGCGGGTGCCACGCGTGACCGCCGACAAGTCGCGGACTTGCGGGTCCCTGCCTCCTTCCGCCTGGGGCGGGGGCGCCCCACGCCGAGGCCCCGGACGGGCGCCCCCGCCCCGCGGGCGATACGCGATAATCAGCTTCCGGCATGGGTGGCTCGGGCGAGGGCGGCGCGGGATTCGATCGGCGGCTGACGCTACGTGACGGTGCGCGCGTGCGTATGCGACCCATCCGTCCCGACGACGAGGGCAAGCTGGTGGCGCTCTACGAGCACCTCAGCCGCGACACGCGCTACCAGCGGTTCTTCTCGGTGATGCGGCGGCTGCCGCCCGACTGGGCGCACTTCCTCGCCAACGTGGACTCCGTGACGCGCTTCGCGCTCGTGGTGGAGTCCCCCGACGACGCCCAGACGCTGATCGCGGTGGCGCGCTACGAGCCGGCCGGCGAGCCTGGCACCGCCGAGGTCGCGTTCGTCGTGCAGGACGACTGGCAGGGGCGCGGGCTCGGCACGATCCTGTTCGGTGAGCTGCTGCGCGCCGCCGCCGCCAACGGTGTCCGCACGTTCCGGGCGTGGGTGCTGGCGGACAACCGCCGCATGCTCGACCTCATCGCGCGGTTCGGCGACGTCGGGCGGCGCTCGATCGAGCAGGGCGTGGTCGAGCTCACGTTCACCGCGCCGCCGCCGCGCTGACGCCCGTCAGCGCAGCGAGCCCAGATAGGCGGCGAGCGCCCGCACCTGCGCCTCGGTGAGCTCGAGCGCCGGCATGTGGGCGTTCGGCCGCTGCAGGGCGGGATCGCGCAGCCAGCGCGCCATGTACTCGGCCGGGAACTTCTGGCCGATATACGACAGATCGGGTCCGAGCGGCGTGCCGACCTTGCCGATCATGTGACAGTTGAAGCACCCGCTGTTCTTGAACGCGACCTCGCCGAGCGCGGCCGCGTTGTCCTGGGCCTCGGCGACGGCGACCGCCAGCAGCAGGCAGGCTCCGACGAGGAGCGTCTTCATCGTGCGTCCTCCTGGATAAGTCTCCCACGCACGTCCAGCGCGCGCGCCCCGGCCGGGGTGGCGAGCAAGGGATTGATCTCCAGCTCCGCGAGCTCGGGGGTGTCCGCGGCGAGCCGGCCGAACCGGACGATGACGTCGGCCAGCGCGTCGAGGTCGACGGGCGGCCGGCCGCGCGCCCCCTTGAGCGCGGGCGCCATGCGCAGCTCGTCCAGCATCGCGCGGGCCTCGGCATGGGTGACCGGCGCCAGCCTCATGGCGGTGTCACCGAGGATCTCGACGAAGATGCCGCCGAAGCCGACGACGACGAGCGGGCCGAACTGCGGGTCGCGCACCATGCCGAGCAGCAGCTCGGCCCCGTCGCCGCCGGCCATCGCCTGCACGAGCACGCCGTCCACGCGCGCGTCGGGCCGGCGGCGGGCCACCTCGGCCAGCATCCGGGCGGCGGCGGCGCCGGCCGTCGGCGGCGTGAGATCGAGCGCCACGCCGCCGACGTCGCTCTTGTGCGGGATGTCGGGCGAGACGATCTTGAGGGCGATCGTGCCGCCCAGCGCCGCCGCGATGTCGGCGGCCTCGGCCGGCGAGCGCGCCAGCCGCGCCGGCACCACGTCGATGCCGTACGCCTCGAGCAGCGGCGCCGCGTCGAGCAGCCCCAGCCGCCCCGCGGCGCGCGCCCGCGCGAGCGCGGCGGCGCGCCGCGCCGGCTCGATCGCGACGGGCGCGGCGTCGGAGGGCGCGGGCCGGCGCTCGGCGAGCGCGACCATCCGGGCCAGCGCGCGCACCGCGCGCTCGGGGAACGGATAGCACGGCACGCCCGCCTCCTCGAGCGCGACGACGCCGGGCCGCAGGCTGGCGCCGCCGGTGAGGACGGCGAGCACCGGGGCCGTGCGACCGCGGGTGGCGCCGAGCAGCGCGCGGGCGATACCGGCGGCGTCGGTGGCCGCCTGCGGCGCGACCAGCACGACGAGCGAGGCGGCCTCCGGCGCCAGCGCCTCCAGCGCGGCGCCGTATCGCGCCGGGGGGGCGTCGCCGATCAGGTCCACGGGATTGATCACCGCGGCGTGCGGGGGCAGCACCGCGCGGAGCCGCGCCTGCGCCTCCGCCGGCAGGGGCGCGACATCCAGCCCGGCGTCATGGGCGGCATCGGTGGCCAGGATCCCGAGCCCGCCGCCGTTGGTGACGACGATCACGCGCCGCCCCGGCGGCGTGCGGCCCGCCTCGAGCGCGCGCGCCACGTCGAACAGCTCCTCGAGCGACTCCGCGCGCACCGCGCCGGCCTGGCGCACGGCCGCGTCGAACGCCCGGTCGGAGCCGGCGAGCGCGCCGGTGTGCGAGGAGACGGCGCGGGCGCCCTCGGCCGAGCGCCCCGCCTTCATGAGCACGCACGGCTTGCGCGCGGCGGCCGCCGCCAGCGCGGCGACGAACGCGCGCCCGTCGGCGACGCCCTCGAGATAGCCGAGGATGACGCGCGTCTCGCCGTCGCCGGCGAGCGCGGCGATGAGGTCCGTCTCGTTGACGTCGGCCTGGTTGCCGAGGCTGGCGAAGAGCGAGAAGCCGATGCCGTGATCGCGCGACCAGTCGAGGATCGCGGTGCACACCGCCCCCGAGTGCGAGAAGAATCCCAGCGCGCCGGTGCGCGGCATGCCCGGCGCGAAGGTGAGGTTGAGCCCGAGCGCCGGCCGGATCCACCCCAGGCAGTTGGGGCCGACGAGCCGCAGCGGCTGCCCGGCGAGCCAGGCGCGCAGCGCGGCCTCGCGGGCGCGCCCCTCGGCGCCCGCCTCGCGGAACCCCGCGCTGATCACGATCGCGGCCGGCACGCCCTTCGTCACGCATTGCGCGAGCGCGGGCAGCACGGCGGGCGCCGGCACCGCCAGCACCGCGATGTCCACCGGTCCGTCCACGTCGAGGATCGACGCCACCGCGGCCAGCCCCTGCACGACCGGGCGCGCGCGGTTCACCGCCACCACGCGCCCGGCGTAGCCCCCCGCGCGCAAATTCGCCAGCACGCTGCCGCCGACCTTGGACGGGTCGGCGGAGGCGCCGATGACGGCCACCGCGCGCGCGTCGAAGAGGGGCCCGAGCCCCGGCCGCGTCACCGCGCGCCCGCTCTCATGCGCGCACCAGCATCCACACGCCGAGCGCGATGAAGCCGACGGCGGCCACGATCTTGAGCTGGCGCGGCGGCAGCCAAGCGCCGACCCAGGTGCCGACGAGCACCGCCAGCACCGTGGACGTGAGCAGCGCGCCGCCGGCGGCGGCGATCACGCCCCACCGGCTCAGCGCACGCTCGCCGGCGAACAGCACGGTGGCGAGCTGCGTCTTGTCGCCGAGCTCGGCCAGCAGCACGCTCAGGTACACCACCGCGTACGGGTTCATGCCTGCGCGCCTCCGGTCCGGGCCAGCGCCAGCGGTGCCGCCGCCAGCAGGGCCCCGGCGACGACCAGCAGCCAGTCGTCGGAATGCAGCGGGCGCAGGTGCAGCCGGAGCGCCAGCGGCGGGATCTGCACGAGCGCGGCCGTGAGCAGCAGCGTGGCGAGCGCCAGCCCGCGCGCCGCCCGCCCGGCCAGGCGGCTGAGGGCGGCGGTGACGGCGGCGCTGCCCACGGTCAGCGTGGCCAGCGCGGTCGCTCGCGCGTGATCGACGTCGCCGGTGGCGCCCAGGCTGCGCGCGTAGCCGGCGGTGACGACGACGGTGAGGAGGGCGCCGGCGGCCAGCACCAGCCCCCAGTCGCGCGCCGAGAAGAACGGCCGCGCGCGCGCGCGCGCCAGCGGTCCGGCGGCGCCGGCGGTCTGGAACGCGAGCATCGCGGTCGGATGGATGAGCATCTCGAGCCACACGATGTGGATCGGCAGATAGAGTAACGGATAACCGGCGAGCGGCACGAGGGCGGCGGTGAGCACGAGCGGGATGTGGATCACCAGCAGGTACTGGAAGGCGGCGCGCAGGCTGGTGAGCAGGCGGCGTCCCTCGCTCACGGCGCCCACGATGGTGCGGAAGTTGTCGTCGAGGAGGACGATGGCGGCGACCTCGCGCGCGCTGCGGGTGCCGCGCTCGCCCATCGCCACGCCGACGTCGGCGGCCTGCAGGGCCGGCACGTCGTTCACGCCGTCGCCGGTGACGACCACCACCTCGCCGCCGGCCTGGAGCGCGCGCACGAGCGCGAGCTTGTGCGCCGGCGTGGCGCGGGCGACGACGTCCAGGTCGCGCAGCGCGGCGGGCCCGCGCGCCGCCCAGCCGGCGATCTCGTCGCCGGCGATGACGCGCGGCTCGCCGCCGCCGAGCCCGATCGCGCGGGCGACGGCCCGCGCGGTGGCGGGATGATCGCCGGTGACGAGGATCGTCTGGATGCCGGCGGCCCGGCTCTCGGCGACCGCCTCCGCCACGCCGGGGCGCACCGGATCCTCGAACGCCAGCAGCCCGGCCATCCGGTAGTCGGCGGACGGCTCGTCGTCGCCGGGGGCGGCGTCGAGGGGTCGCCACGCGCAGGCGATCACGCGACGGCCGTCGGCGGCGAGCCGGTCGGCATCGCCGAGCCACCCGTCGCGGTCCGTGGCGCCGGGCGGGCACATGTCGAGCACCGTCTCCACCGCGCCCTTGCTCACCGCGAGCATCCGACCGTCGGGCTCGCGCACGATCGCGGTCTCGCGGCGACGGGCCTCGGTGAACGGAAACGTCGCGATCACCGCGGCGGGGCCGGTGGCGCCGGCGGTGTCGGCGGCGCCGGCCGCCTCGAGCACCGCCGCGTCGAGGGGGTCGCCGCTGTCGTGGCGCGAGGCTCGTGCCGCCATCCGTAGCAGCGCGGCGTCGTCCAGGCCGGCGGCGGCCCGTCGCTCGGTCAGGCGCAGCCGTCCCTCGGTGATCGTGCCGGTCTTGTCCGAGCAGATCGCGGTCACGCGGCCGATGTTCTCCACCGAGACCGCCCGGCGCACGAGGGCGTCGCGCCGCGCCAGCCGGTACACGCCGACGGCGAGGAAGACCGTGAACACCACCGGGAACTCCTCGGGGATGGCCGCGGTGGCCAGCGTCACCGCGCTCACGAGCGCGTCGAGCCAGCCGTGGCCCTGCGCCAGGCGGACGACCGCCAGGAGGATGCAGAACAGCGCGGCGACGCCGATCAGCCGCCCGACCAGCCGCTGGATCGCGCGCTGCAGCGGCGTGCGGGCGCGGGCGCCGGTCGCCGCCGAGCGCACGATCTCGCCGTAGAGTGTCTCGGCGCCGGTGAAGACCAGCCGCACCGTCGCGTGGCCGGTGAGCAGGCGGGTGCCCGCGAAGGCCCAGTGCTCGTGGTCGACGCCGGGCTCGGGGCCGTCGGCGGCGGCGGCCAGCGGGCGCTTGCGCGCGGGGTACGCCTCGCCGGTGAGGGTGGACTCGTCCGCCTGAAGCTCGGCGCCCGCCACCACCACGCCGTCGGCGGGGAACGGCTCGCCGGGGGCGACGCGGACGAGATCGCCGGGCACCAGATCGACCGCGGGGACACGGCGCTCGCCGCCGTCCCGCACGACGACGGCGTCGGCGGCCAGCCGGCTTCGCAGCCCCTCGGTGGACGCGCGGGTGCGCTGGTGCAGCGCCATGTCCATCACCACGAGCGGCGCGATGGCGAGCAGCAGGGTGAGTCCCTCGGCGCGCTGGCCCACCGCGACGTAGAGGACACCGGTCGCCGCGAAGAACCACAGCATCGGATCCCGGACCGTCTCGCGCACGAGCGCGCGCCAGGCGCCCGGCACAGTCTCGACGACGGCGTTGACGCCGTGGCGCGCGCGCCGCACCGACACCTCCGCCGCGGTGAGGCCGCGGCCGGCGGGCGTGCCGTCGACAAGTCGGTCGAGAGGGAGGCGTCGGCGCGTCATGGGCGGGGTCGTCTCCGCGCACGCGCGGCGGGCGACGTGGGGCCGGCGCCGCTAGGCGGCCGGCACGGCCCGCGAGCCGGCGCCGTCGCCCGGTGGCTCGCCGGCGACGGCGCGCACCAGATCGAGCAGCTCACGGGTCGAGAAGGGCTTGGCCAGGAACCCCGCCGCGCCCTCGGCGAGCGTGGTCCGGCGGCTGGCCGCCGAGCCGTGGCCGGTGACCACGATGACCGGCGTGCCCCGGGCGCGCGCGGCCCGCACCACGTCGAGGCCGTCGCCGTCGGGGAGACGCTGATCCACGATCGCCAGCGCCGGCGGCGGCTCGGGAACCAGGGCCAGCAGCGCGTCGCTGCGCGTGCCGACGGTCGTGACCTGCCATCCCGCGCGGGCCAGCAGCCGCTCGCACGTGACGGCGAGATCGTGCTCGTCGTCGACGACCAGGATCCGTGGGCTCACGGCGTCCCGCCGATGCGGGCGATCGCGTGGACGAAGTCGGACTCGGTGATGATGCCGAGCAGTCGCTCGCCGTCGGTCACCGGCAGGGCGCTGATCTTGTGCTCGATCATGATCCGGGCGGCCTCGGCGGCCGGCCGGTCGGGGCTCACCACCAGCACCGAGCGCGTCATCACGTCGCCGACGGTCAGCTTGGACAGCAGGTAGTTGATCTCCCACACCGACAGGCTGGTGGCCGGCGACGGCAGGTTGAGGCGGATGTCGCGGTCGGTCACGATGCCCACCAGCCGTCCGCCCTCGGTCACGATGAGGTGTCGGATGCGCTCGGTGAGCATCCGCTGGCGCGCCTCCACCATCGGCGTCCGCGGCTCCACGGTGATCGGCGTGTCGGTCATGAGCTCACGGACTCGCATGGTCGGCTCCTTGCGCGAGGCGCCCGCCCAGCAGTCGCCGGACCAGCGCGAGCAGATCCTCCGTCACGGTCCACTCGCTGCGCTCCCCGGTGTCGAGGACGAGCTCGGGGGTCAGCGCGTACTCGTAGTCGCTCGCCGACTCCGGCGCGGTCATGCCGCCGCCGGCCGGACCGGGCCGCGGCCGCCAGCGCATCGCGCGCTCGCGCGCGGCGCAGACCTCCGCCGGGCACCGCAGCTGCACCTCGGCGAACACCGGGATCAGCGCGCGACCGAGATCGCGCCAGACCCGGCGCGGGGCGGCGGCGTCCACGATCACCGTGACGCCGGCCTCGGCGAGGAGCGCGGCGGCGGCGGCCAGCGCGCGGTGCGCGATCTCGACCCCCGCCGTGGTGGCCGGGATCGTCGGCACCATCGAGCGCACGGTCGCCCACTCGAGGATCGCCACCGGGATGCCCTCGGCGTCGAGCGCCTCGGCGAGCCGCGACGCCAGCGTCGTCTTGCCGCTGCCCGGCAGCCCGGTGAGCCAGACGGCGGCGCCGGTGGGCGCCGTCGCGCGCGGCGGCGAGGGCTGTCTCAGCATCAGGCCGAGCGCCGCGATGCGATCGGCCGCCGCGTCCATGCTCTCGTCGCTCGTGTCCACCACGAGCTCGGGCGAGGCGGCGGGCTCGTAGGGGACGTTCACGCCGGGAACGGTCGCGCCGGGACGGCCGGCCGCCTGGTAGATGCCCGCCGGCGCCGCGCCGGGCGGGCGCGCGCGCTCGCGCGCGGCGCACACCTCGAGCGGGCAGTCGAGCTGGACCTCGGCGAAGCGCGGGATGCCGGCGCGCGCGAGGTCGCGCCACGCGCGGCGGTGGCCGGTGGCGTCGATGAGCACGGGTCGCCCGGCCTCGGTCAGCGCGAGCGCGACGAACACGAGCGCACGGTACACGACCTCCCGCTCGGCCTCGCTGTACACGGGCTGCGGCGTCAGCGTCCGGCGCAACCGGTCCAGCTCCAGCATCGTCACCGGCTCGCCCGCCTCGGCCAGCCGCGCGGCGGCGGCGCGCGCCAGCGTGGACTTGCCGCTGCCCGGCCGCCCGGTGATCCAGATCGCCCAGCTCATGGCGCGCTCGTCCCGGACGTCGGGAGGTCGGTCGGCTCGAAGCGGTCCGCGCGGGCCATGGCCCCGGCGAAGCGCAGCAGCCCCGCGCGTACCGTCGGCGGCAGATCCGGATACCAGCGCGGGTGCGCCAGCACGAGCGCGCGGAAGGCGAAGAACGGCGGCAGCGTCTCGAGCAGCTCGTGGTCGCGGCTCGCCTCGATGTAGGTCGAGAGAAACGTGTCGAAGAGCGTCCGGAAGGGCTCGGCCACGCCGTGCTCTCCGTCGCGGCCGCCCTCCCGGCGGAGGCCGAAGAAGAGGTAGTTGATCGCCAGCGCGGCCACGTCGTCGGCCGGCTCGCCCCACTCGCCGCGGCTGCGGTCGAGCACGCTGAAGTCGGTGCCCTCGCGGAAGAGGATGTTCCACGGGTGGAAGTCCCCGTGCGTGCGCGAGAGCCGATGGTCCCGGTCGCGGAGCCGCCAGCGCCACCGCACGAGCGCGGCCTCCAGCGCCTCGCACTCGGCGGGGGGCAGCGGAGGCCACGGGTGGGGCAGGCTGTCGATGATGCCCATCACGCACTCGCCGTGGCCGACCAGCTCGCGGATCCGCCGCGCGTAGAGCGCCGGCTC